>NZ_JBUBPF010000003.1:0-490267 GCF_054902115.1 Luteimonas sp. RIT-PG2_3
GGCAGAAGGTGGATGGACTGGATGTCCAGTAGTTCTCCATCCCGGCGCGCTGCGGCGCGTTCGTGATCGCATTCGCCACATGCTATGGAGGCGCGGCAGAAGGTGGATGGACTGGATGTCCAGTAGTTCTCCGTCCCGGCGCGCTGCAGCGCATTCGTCATCGCGGCTAGCACGCGCCACGTTGCCACGATGACCGCCGGCCGATCGGACCGGATCGACCGGACGGCGTCTACGCATCGGACTGAATACAATGGAGCGTTCTGATGGAACAGGGTTTCTGGCACCAGCGTTGGGAGACAGGCCGCATCGGCTTCCACCAGGACCGGCCCTCGCCCCTGCTGGACAAGCACTGGCCGGCCCTTGCCCTGCCTGCCGGCAGCCGCGTGTTCGTGCCGCTGTGCGGGAAGTCGCTGGACATGGCCTGGCTGGCCGAACAGGGACATGCGGTGCTGGGCATCGAACTGTCGGAACTCGCGATCCGGCAGTTCTTCGATGAGCGCGGACTGTCGCCCGCGACGCACGCATCAGCGTCCGGCGTCCATTTCGTCGCCGGCCCCTATGAACTGATCTGCGGCGACGCCTTCGCCCTGCCGGACACGGTGCTGGCCGGCTGTGCCGGCGTCTACGACCGCGCCGCGCTGATCGCGCTGCCGCCACCGATGCGCGCCACCTATGTCGACACCGCCTGGCATCGCCTGCGGCCGGGCTGCCGCGGCCTGCTGATCACGCTGGAATACCCGCAGGCGCAGAAGGACGGTCCACCGTTCTCGGTGGAGGCGCCGGAAGTGCGAGAGCGATTCGCCGCCGACTGGACGGTCGACCTGCTCGAACGCCGTGACATCCTCGATCGCGAACCGGGCTTTGTCGCCGAAGGCGTCACCGCCTTGTCAACCTGCGCCTGGCGACTGGATCGACGCGACTGAGCGCGACCGCATCGGCCGCGTTTGCCGGGCGTAGTGCGCGGGACATCCGCGCCCCTGCCGGGCGACCTGCCGGCGCGATCATTCCTTGCGCAGGTGCACCCAGTACGTCATCGCCTCGCCGCGTGGCGGGTGCATCAGCTCGGAGTTGACCTCGAGCCCGCCTTCGAGCACGCCCGGGCGCTGCTTGAGCAGGAACTTCAGCCTGTAGGGCCAGTTGCGGTTCGCATCGGGCGTACCGATGTCACCGATCGTCGTGCCCTCCAGCCAGCCGTTCTCGAAGCTGGGCTTGTCGAGCAGGGTCATGGGCTGCTCGCCCAGCCTGGCGCGCACCTCGCCGGTTGCGAGCACCTGCAGCGTCAGCGGGACCTCGGCGACATGCGTGTGCACCGCGCCACGCCAGGTGCCCGCCAGGTCCGAGACCGGCGCCTGCTGCTTGTCGACCCGGGGCAGGCTGGCGGCGAACGAGCCCGGCGCCAGCGCCTGCTGGATGCCGTTGGCGATCTCGTCGACCTTGATCTTGTTGCGTTCGGGGCCGTACCAGCTGTTGTTGGCCAGTACCACCACGACCAGGCCCGCCGACGGCACGACCTGCAGCACCGTCGCTACGCCGGGCATGCCGCCGTACTTGCTGATCAGGCCGGGAAACGTCGCCAGCGTGTCGATGCCGGCGTCGGAAATGATCCTGGCCTGGCCGGGAATCCGTTGCTTCAGGTGGAACATGCCGAACAGCGCCAGGTCGTGCGCGCTCGAGTAGACATCGCCGGAACCGGGCGTCGGGATCCGGTAGAACGGGATCGGCTTGCCGTCGACCTCGTAGCGGATCGCCTGGTACGGCGCGAGTCCCGGACCGATATCGACCGAGGTATGCGTCATGCCCAGCTTCAGGAACACCTCGTTGCGCATGAAATCCGCGAACGTCTGCCCCGACACCCGCTCGACGCTGTAGCCGAGCAATCCGTATCCGAGGTTGGAATAGATCGAGCGCTCATCCGGCAACGCGATCAGGTTGCCGTAGCGCAGGATGGTCTCGTCCATCGTCGGCAGCGGGTACGGCTCGTCGGTAAAGAAGAACTGCGAATGCACCGGCACGCCCGCGGTATGCGATGCGACCCGTCGCACGGTCGCATCGCGGGCATCGCCGACGCGCGCGGTCAGCTTGGCGTCGCCGAGATAATCGTTGATCGGGCGATCCAGGTCGATCTTGCCCTGCTCGACCAGCACCATGATGGCGGTCATCGTCATCGGCTTGCTGACCGACGCCAGCGAGTACAGCGTATGCGCGTTGGCCGGGATCCGTCGTTCGCGGTCCGCCCAGCCGAAGCCCTCTTCCCAGAGAATGCGTCCGTGCTGGGCCACGGCCACCGCCACCGACGCGGTGCCCGTCTCGCGCATGCGCCGGACGATATCCTCGCGCAGCAGCGCGACCTTGCCGGCGTCGATCCTGCCGGCGTCGAGCGTGGCTGCCTCGAGCGCGCCTGCCTCGAGCGTGCTGCCATGGCCCGCGCCAGGCGCGGCGGCCTGCAAGGCAACAGGCAGGCAGCAGAGCGCGGCAAGCACGAGCAGGAGCGGGAGTGGGAACTGTCTGGTCATGTCTCGATTCCATGGACGTCGCGACAACGACGCCCGGCAAGAAAGGGAAGGTCCAACGTGGACCGGCAGATGCCTGGAGCTGGAACATGGAACGCTGTGACGGCGGACGATGACGCGGCATTCTCGCCGGCGCGGCCGTCCGAGCGTCGCCCTAGTTGGAGCTGGCCTGACCGGAACTGCCCTGCGCCGAAGCCCCCTGGGACGCACGCTCACGCAGATCGCCGGTGCGATCCGGATGCGCGGGATCCCGGTAGCGTTCGCGCAGCAGGCTCTGCCGGGTCTGCAGCGACATCGGCTTTCCGGCGATGAACACCGCCTGCGGTCGGCTCGACAACTGCAACGGATCGCCATTCCAGATCACTACGTCGGCGATCTTTCCCGCCTCCAGCGAGCCAAGGTCGCGCTCGACGCCGTAGATGCGCGCCGGATACAGCGTGATCGCCTTCAGCGCCTGTTCCCAGTCCAGTCCATGCGCGACCGCGTTGCCCGCGTATTGCGCCAGCCGTCGCGAGTTGTGCGGCACGCTGGCGCTGCTGCGCGACAACGGTGCGATCAGCACCATGACGCCGGCCGCCGACAGCCTTGCGGCGGACAGCTGGGTAGACGCCAACTGGTCGAAATCGAGCGGCAGGTTGTCGTAGCTGTCGAGGATCACCGGAATGCCCGCCGCGGCAAGACCGGCCGCGACCTTCCAGGCTTCGTTGCCGTGCAGCAGGCTCATCCGCACGCGTGGATAGCGCTGCTTCAACGCGACGACCTCGAGGATGTCGCTGCGCCGCTGCGCCCGCACCACCACCGGCACGTCGCCACGCACGATCCGGCCGACCACGCGCATGTCCTCAACATTGAGGCCGGCGAAGGCGGCCGGCGATCCGTTTTGGCGGGTGGCTTCGGCCAGCACGCGCTCGACCAGCGCCCGGCTGGCGCCGCGCGCGCCGCCGGCGAGTTGCGCGCCGCGCGCGCCGAGTTCCATGTACGCCGCCGCCTGCTCGACGAAGACCGGCGCATCCGGGTTGCCCAGGTCGATCAGCGCCGCGAAGCCGGCAAACAGCGATCGCGCGGCGGACGGGAATGTCGCCGCCCGCGTAATGCCGCGCTGGCGTGCCGTGGCCAGCAGCATCGAATCGGGATTGACGCCGGCAGCGACTTCGAACGCCGCCGCATCCGGCCCTGTGGCCGCCGACTGGTCCTGCGGCGACAGCACCCACTCCACTTCGGACAGCCCGAGCATGCTCCAGGGATCGAACAGGCCCGGCGTCACCCACGCGCCCGTGGCGTCGACGACCTGCGCGTCGGCAGGCACCGGGACTGTCTCCCCGACCGCGACGATCCTGCCGTTGTCGAGCAGCACGGTGGCGCGCGGCAACGTCCCCGCGGGGCCGGCGGTGCTGACCTTGCCGCCAACAATCGCGATCATCTGCGCCCAACCGGCCTGCGGCAGCACCAGCGCCAGCGCCAGCGCCAGCGATGCGCGACACACCTGCGCGCGGCTCATTGCAGGTCCTCGCGTTCGGACAGGCCCAGCTCGAAATCGTCGAGCGGCAGGCGCACCGGGTCGGTGCGGCTGTAGGCCAGCGCACCATCGATGTAGACCTTTTCGGCGCGTGTGTAGATCGAGAACGGATGCCCGTCCCACAGCACCACGTCGCCCATTTTTCCCGACTCGAGCGTGCCGACGCGGTCGTCGATGCGCAGCAGCCTGGCGGGATTGAGCGACAGCCACTCCCACGCCTTGGCATCGTCGATGGTAAGCCCCATCGCGCGACCGTCCGCCAATGCGGACGCAACTTCCTGGTTGAGATGCTGGATGCCGATCGCATGGTCGGAATGGATCATCACGCACGCGCCCGCATGCTGGGTCATCGGCAGGTTTTCCGGCACCGCATCCAGCGACTCCATCGTGTAACCCCACCAGTCCGACCACAGCGCGGCGCAGACGCCCTCGCGCGCGAGCAGGTCGGCGATCTTGTAGGCCTCGGGGGCATGGTGGAATGCACCGATGCGGAAACCGAAGTCGCTGGCCAGCGTCATCATCAGGGCCATCTCGTCGGCACGGTGGCAGTGGACATGCACGACGACCTCACCGCGCAGGATGCCCAGCAACGTCTGCAGGCCCAGCTCGCCACCGACCAGGGTCCAGTCGATGTCGGCGGCATCGCGCTGCCCATCGCGCCAGCGCTGCGCTTCGATGAACGCCGAACGCACCAGCTTGAAGTTGCCCATCCGCGTGGTCGGTGCGACGCCGAGGCTGCCCCAGCCACGTCCCAGGTTGTAGGTGGTCTTGGGATTCTCGCCGCAGGCCATCTTGACGCCCGGCGCGGCGCCGGGAAACTTCATCTCGGCGACGCTGCGCGCGCCGACGTTCTTGATGACGACGGTGCGTCCGCCGATCAGGTTGGCCGACCCCGGCAGGATCTGCATCGCCGTGACGCCTCCGGCGAGTGCGCGCGAGAAGCCCGGATCCTGCGGCCAGATCGCATCCTCGACGCGCACGCCGGGCTGGATCGGCCCGCTGGTTTCGTTGATGTCGCCGTGGCCGCGCACCGACGGCGACGGCGCCGCCCCCAGATGACTGTGCACGTCGATGATGCCGGGCGTGACCCACTTGCCGCGGCCATCGATGATCTGCGCGCCGGCAGGTGCCGCCACGACCGCGCCGATCTCGGCGATCCGCCCGTCCACCAGCAGCACGCTGCCCGGCCGCAGCATGCCACCGCGGCCGTCGAACACGGTGGCATCGCGGATCAACACCGGGCCGCTGCGCGCTGGCGCATAACGCGTACGCACGTCCAGCGGAACGCCTGCGCGGGCGGCTGCACTGGCACCGGACCCTGGCCTTGCCGCAACGGCGGGCAGCGCCGACACCATGCACACCAGGCCCATCATCAACCACCGCGCGATACGGGGCATCACTGGCGACTCAACTCGATCCAGTGCGTCAGCGCATTGCCGACGCGGGGTTCGTCGCTGCCCATCGCTTCGGCCGCGCCGTTCATGACCTCTCCGCGCAGCTTCAGCGACAGCGCGACGGTATAGCGCTGACGCTCGGTATCGGGGGTACCGATGCGTGCATTCAGGCTGCCATGGAACACGTCGCCTTCCAGATAAGGCTTGTCCACCAGGGTCGGTAACTGGTCGGCGAACACCGCATGCACATCACCGCTGGGCAGGAACCGCAGCTCCACCGGGACGTCGCCGACATAGGTCGACAGCGTGCCCTTCCACGTGCCCAGCAGTTGCGGGGTCATGACGAACGCGGGCGGACTCCACGGCTTGCGCGGCACACCGGTCCAGCCCGGCAACAGTGTGGCGACGACCTTGTCGGCGACCTGGAACGGCAGGTCGTTGCGCGAATTGCTCAGGACCACGACGGCCAGGCCCTGGTCCGGAAACAACTGCATCTGCGTCGAGACCCCGCCCATGCCGCCGCTGTGTTCGACGAGGCGATGGCCGCCGACCGTGCGGACCGCGAACCCGACGCTGTAGCCGCTGTCGGCCCAGCCATCCGAGGTGCGCCGATGCATCTCGTCGATCGAGGCGTCGCTGAGGATCGCGCGCTGGTCCGGCAGGTGCGCCTTGAGGTTGAACATACCGTAGCGGACGAGGTCGTGCGCGCTCGAGAACACCGCCGACGCGCCGGGATGATCGAAGTCGTAGAACGGGATCGGCAGGCCATCGGGGCCATAGCGGGTCGCCGTGAAGGCCCCGAGGCCCGGGCCGATATCGACCGAGGTCCGCGTCAGGCCGAGCGGGACGAACACCTCACGCCGCATGTAGTCGGCGTAACGCTGGCCGGAGACACGCTCGATGATGTAGTCGAGGATGCCGTAGCCGAGGTTGGAGTAGGCATAGCGCTCGCCGGGCGCGGCGATCAGGTTGCCATAGCGGAGGATGGTCTCGTCCATCGACGGTCGCGCGTACGGCTCGTCGGCGTAGAAGAACTGGGCATGCAGCGGCAAGCCGGAGGTGTGGTTGGCGACGCGCCGCACGGTCGCTTGGCGCGCATCGCCGACCCGCGCGCGCAGTTTCGCGCTGCCCAGGTAGTCGTTCGCGGGCCTGTCGAGATCGATCTTGCCCGCCTGCACCAGGGTCATCAGCCCGGTGCCGGTGATCGGCTTGGAGATCGACGCCAGCGAGTACATCGTGTGTTCGTCGGCCAGCCTGCGTTGTTCGCGGTCGGCCCAGCCGAAACCCTCCTCCCACAGGATCCTGCCGTCCTTGGCGACCGCGACGGAGATCGAGGGCACCGACTGGCGGACGAGCTCCTCGCGGATGAACTGGCGGACATCCTCGAAGCGGTCCGCCGCGAGGGCCGGCCCGGCCCAGCCGCAGGCGCACAACAGCAGTGCCAGCGCGCCGGTCGCGCGCGAGGCACGCGAGCTGCCACGGTGGACGCCGGAGGAACGCGCCGGGTGCGCCATGTCAAAAGCGTGTTGCTGGATCACGGGTGGCTCCGGTCAAGGTCATGCTGGATCGATGGCGGGCATCTCCCGGGGTGCGCGCCGGTCATGGCGCCACCCGCGTCAATGCGATGCTGCGGACCCGCGGGCTGTGCATGCGGACGCGATCGGCCCGGCCCTGCGCATCGATGTCGAAGGTGAACGCATAGGGCACGCTACCGCTGCGCAGCGTCGTCGCGGCAGAGTCGAACCTGCCGGCGGTGACCTGCACCAGTACGATCGGTGCGTCGTGCCACAGCAGGCGCGCCACCAGGCGGCCATCCTCGACCGCGAAGGTGTACGTGACGTCGAGCTCATCGCTGTGATACGCGCCGGTCAGCGGCTGCCATGCGGCGGCATCGCCGCGCATGGGCGGCACGCGCCGGTAGCGCGTGGCCGCGCCCGCGACCGGCACGCGCTCCAGCGCCGCGACCGCGGCAGACCCGCCGTCGACGGCCGTCGTCGCGCGGAAGAATTCGCCCGGCCGCTTTCCGGTATCGAAGCTGCCATCGTCGCGCAGGGTCAGCACCTGCCCGGCCTTGTCGCCGATCTGGCGCATGCGCAGCGCGGCGCCATCGCGTTCGAGTACGAGCGCGGGCCGGGTCTCGGCCACGTAGATGCCCGTCAGCCGCTCCAGCATTGTCGCGGCCGGCGCGCGCAGCGCTGCCGGGCCTGCCGGCGCGCTGGCGGGAGGCACCGGTGGCAGGTAGAGATCGGCGACCGCCATCGCGACCTCGACCACCTCGACATCGGAATTGCTCAGCACCGCGATGCCGAGGTCATGCGCGGGATAGTAGACGAAGTAGGACATGACATTGACGTCCACGCCCATGTGGCTGATCGCCTCACGTCCTCCCTGCGGCAGATCGAACAGACCAAAGCCGTAATGCAGCGGACTGCCGTCGCGCAGGGTGCCGCCGCGCGTGACCATCCCGATCAGCGCCTTGTCGCCGACGCGGGGATGCCCGAAGTTGCCCGACCACGCCGCAAGATCCTCGATCGTGGTCAACAGGCCATCCGGGCCGGCGCCGCCGGCCGAGCTGCGCATGCGCTTCCAGCCGCCGCCGGCCAGCTTGTCGTAGTGGAACGCCCTGCCCGGGGTCACCTCGCAGCAGTCGTCGATGAAACCTGTGTTCACCATCCGCAGTGGCGCGAACATCCGCTGCGACGTGAACTCGCGCAGCGTCTTGCCGCTGACGGCATGGACGATCTCGGCCATCAGCGTGTAGGCGGTGTTGCCGTACAGGAAATCCGTGCCGGGTGCGAAGTTCAGTTCGCGCTGGCGGGCGATGACCTGACGCAACTGCGCCTGCGTCACCAGGTCGCGCAGGTCGCGACCGCTGAGCAGGATCAGTTCGTACTGTTCGCGCAGTCCGTTGGTATGGTGGACCAGGTCGCGGGTCGTGATCGCCTGGCCCAGATCGGGAAACCAGGGCAGGTAGCGACGGATATCGGCATCGAGGTCGACCTTGCCGTCCTGCACCAGCAGCGCGATCGCGAAGGCGGTGAACTGCTTGGAGACGCTGGAGACATAGAACGGCGTGCGCGGGGTGATCGGCGCGCCGGTTTCCAGGTCGGCCACGCCAAAGCCCTTGGCATAGACGATGCGCCCCGCCCGGTAGACGCCCACCGCGGCACCGGGCTGCCCCGGTGTCACGTGCCTGGCCATCAACGCTTCGATGGCGGCCGCCTGCGTGTCCGCGTTCGGACCCTCGTCCAACGCGGTGCCGACCGCAGCGCCCGCCGCCGAAGCCTGGACCGGCAGGGCCGCCAGCACGGTCACCATCCACAGCAGCGCGCAGGCGTCAAGGGCACGCCTGCACAGCCACCCGCGACGTGGACAGGTGCGGTCGATCATGGCGGTCGCTGGCATCGCGCGTGTCTCCTCGCCCGGGTCAGCGCGGGATGATCGGCAGCACGATGTGCGACGGATAGTTGCGCGCGTGGTGGATGGTCTGCGTGGCCTTCACCATCTGCGCATCCTCGCCGAACGTGTGCCCCGTGTTGGGATTGCGGTCGAAACGCGGGAAGTTGCTGCTGGAGATGTCCACGCGGATGCGATGCCCCTGCTTGAACAGGTTGCTGGTCGCCACCAGGTCGATCGTGTACTCGTAAACCTTGCCCGGCTCGATCAGCCGGGGCTGCTTCAGCGATTCGCGATAGCGCGCGCGGATGATGCCGTCGGCCAGGTTGTAGGCCTTGCCATCGGGATGCACGTCGATGAGTTTCGCGGTGAAGTCGGTGTCGGGCGCCGTCGAGGCCGCGTACAGGGTCATCGTGATCGGACCAGTGACTTCGGTATCGCGTTGCAGCGGTTCGGTCGAGAACACCAGCACGTCCTGGCGCGACGACAGGTCGCCCTGCTCGGCCGGGCCCGCGCCCAGCGGCACCGGCAGCAGGTTGCCGCCACGCGTCGGCACCGGGTTCGCCGGATCGTAGACGTAGGTGTCGGCGCCTTCGTTGGCCGGCGCGCGCGTGTCCAGGCGTCCGTTGCCCTGCGCGGTATTGGCCTTGCCGTCGCTGTGCAGGTAGTACTTGGTGTACTGCGCGCGTGCCAGCGGCCAGTCCTGCTCGGAGCGCCAGACGTTCTCGCCCATGACGAACAGACGCACCGGCGGCTCGCGCAGGAAGCCGGTGTCCTCGCCCTTGAGCCAATGGTCGAACCAGCGCACCTGCATCTGCTCGATGCCGCCCTTGGCATCGGGACCGAAGTCCAGCGCCGGCGTCCAGTCGCGGCTGACGAAGTGGTTCCACGGGCCGATGACCAGCTTCTGGCCCTGACGCGCCTTCTCGCTGTAGGCCCCGTCGCGCATGCCGGTATAGCTCGCCAGCGTGCCACCCAGGAACGCGTCGTACCAGCCGCCGATGTTCAGCGCCGGCACGTCGATCTCGGGGATGCGCGCCTCGGCATTGAGGTTGTCCCAGTAGCTGTCCTCGCTGGGATGCGCGATCCAGTCGCGCCAGTACGGCAGGTCGTAGCCGAACGCGGTATCCATGTCCTTCAACGGCAGGTGGTTGCGCATGCGCTCCCAATCGAAACCGGTCTGCCCGGTGCGTCCGGCCATGTAGAACGCCCAGTCGATGCGCGAGGCCAGCTGGAACGCGCCACCGGAGTAGGCCACGCTCTTGTAGTAGTTGAACGGCGAGACCATCGGGATCAGCGCCACCAGCGACGGCGAGCGCAGGTGCGCCGACAGCCACTGCACCGACGCGCCATAGGAACTGCCGACCATGCCGATCTTGCCGCTCGACCAGGGCTGGCTGCCGACCCATTGCTGGGTGTCGTAGCCGTCGGCAAGCTCGGCCGCATACGGGTAGTAATGCCCTTCGGAATCGTAGCGCCCGCGCACGTCCTGGTTGACCACGGCATAACCGCGCTTGATCCATTCGGTCGCGCCGGCCAGACCACCCGAACCATTGCCGTACGCGCCGCGTGTCAGCACCACCGGATAGCGGCCGGGCTTGGCCGGACGATAGATGTCGGTCGACAGCCGCACGCCATCGCGCATCGGCACCATGACGTTGTATTGCGCGATGACCTCGGGATCCTTTTCCGGCGCGGTCTGCGCGCTGGCGGGCTGCGGGGCGCCGGGCGCGACAGGCGCGGTCTGCGCCTGCGCCGTGGAGGCGACGGACGCAATCGCCAGGACGGCGGCGCAGGCGTATCGCAATGGGGCGGCCCGGAGGGCGACGGACGGTCCGGCTGCGACGATCGCATCGAACGACGCAGCAGGCTGGCGGAAATGGCGGGCGCTGGAGTGGTTCATGTTCGGTCTCGGTGCGGTTGCCGGCCGGGGGCGGTGGCTGGAACGATCCGGTCAGACCGGATCAGCGCCCATGGCTGGCGATGTGGATGGAAAACCGGGTAGCGACCTGCGTGCAGCATGCGATGCAGGTCGCGGCGTGCGGATCGCGTTGGCTCAGTCTGCGTCGTCCTCGATTGCGAAGGGATCGGTGGCTTTCGGCGTGCGCGGCAGCGGCATGCGCGGCAGCGGCTCGTCGCTGTCGGCGGCACGCAGCAGCATCGTCGCCAGGATCACCGCTGCCTGCTTCATGTCTTCGATGCGCAGGTGGTCGTAGCTGTCCAGGCTGGTGTGGTGGATGCGGCTGTCGTAGTCCAGCGGGTCCTGGATGAACTGGAAGCCGGGAATGCCGACCGCCTGCATGACCACATGGTCGGTGCCGCCGGTCGGTGCCGCCGCCACCTGGGTGGCGCCCATGCTGGCGAACGGCGCCAGCCACTGCTGGAAGATCGGCACCACCGCGATGTTGCCTTCGGTATGGATGCCGCGGATCTTGCCCGAGCCATTGTCGAGGTTGAAGTACGCCGACAGCGCCCGATAGCCCGGGCCCGGCGTGATCGGCCAGCGCGCATCCCAGGTGTAGTAGGGATTGACGGTCTTGAGGTCCGGATTGGTTTCCGGCGGACGGCTGGCCAGATGCTTCTCGACATAGTCCAGCGAGCCGAGGATGCCCTGCTCCTCGCCCGACCACAGCGCGAACCGGATCGTGCGCTTGGGCTTGACGCCCAGCGTGCTCAGGATGCGCGCCGCCTCCATGATCACCGCGCTGCCGGCGGCATTGTCCTGCGCGCCGTCGGACGCAACCCAGCTGTCGAGGTGCGCGCCGGCCATGACATAGCCGGCCTTCGCATCGCGTCCGGGAATGTCGGCGATGATGTTGTAGGCCTTGCTGTCCTCGTCGTGGAAGCGCACGGCGCTGTTGATCTCCAGCGTCGGCGCGAGGCCGGAGACGTAGAGCCTGGCGATCTGGCGGTAGTCCTCGGCGGCCAGTTCCACGCCCGGCAGGCGTGCGGTCTGCCCGACCTGGTAGCCGTAGCCCTCGCCTTGCACCAGGCCGCCATCGCGACGGGCCTTCCTCGCCCAGGCCACGGCGCCCTCGGCAGCCAGGAAGGCGTCGCGTCGCGCGTCGAAGGTCGCCTGGCGGACGCGTTTGGCCAGGGCCGTCGGCGTGACCACACCGCGCGGCTGCTCGTAGGTATCGAGTCCGGCGAGCTCGTCGCCTGCGATGCGCTTGAAGGCAGGCTCGGCAGGTTCGGACCCGGTGTCCGGGCGCGTCACCAGCACGATCTTGCCACGCAGCTGTCCCCGCCATTTGTCGAAATCGCGATCGCGCACCATCGGCGCCACGATCACCGGCGCATTCAAGGCGCCCTGCGTGGCTGGCGTCCATGCGATCGGGATCGCGCGGTACTGGATCGCCCTCGGGGTCAGCAGGCGCACGCTGGAGCGTTCGATGGACCAGCCGCGACCGAACTCGAAACCGTCGGCATGGACGTTCTTCAGGCCCCAGTCGCGATAGCGCTGCTGGGTCCAGCGTTCGGCTTCGCGCATCTGCGGTGAATTGGTCAGGCGACCACCGATGCGATCGGTCAGGTGCGAGGCCGTCTCGGGCAGTTCGCTGTGGTTGAAGCCTTCATCGACGATGCGATTGACGATCAGCAGATCGTCGGCGATGGCGACGCCGGGCAGTATGGCGGACAGCAGGAACACGGAAAGCAGGCGACGCATGTGGGATCTCCATGGAGGGCGCGGGGCGCCGATGTCCGTGCGCCGCCGACCGGCGGCGGCGCACGTCTGGAACACGGAGGGATGGAGGGACGTGCTCGGCATCGGCGGGTCGCGTCCCTGCCTGACCGTCACCAGACGTTCCATCGATCCGCTGTTGCGGTGAACGCCGGGCCCGCGCTTACTCCGGCTTGTAGGTCATGACGACAAAGCTGTCGGGGTGGTAGGTCTCGGTGGTCTTGCCCTCGGCGTCCGGCGCCGAACTGGTGAACGCGGCGTTGACCACGTACAGGCGACCGTCGCGATCGTCCATCGTCATCATCCGCGCGCCCATGTGGGTGCCGACCGTGCCCAGCAACTTGAAATCGTTGGCGCCGTTCTGGCCGATGACGCTCAGGGTGCCGTCATAGTTGGACGTGACGATGCGGTGGCGCTGCTCGTCGACCGCGAAGCCATCGAGGCTGGCGCCGATCGGGAACGTCGTGATCATGCGGCCGGTGTCCGCATCGAGCGCGAAGAACATCGGCTTGACGCTGCCGCATGCGCCCAGCACGCGGTTGGTGCTGGCCTGGTAGCGCACCTTGGAGACGGTGCATCCGACCTCCCAGCGTGCCTTCTCTTCCAACGTATTGGCGTCGAGCACCAGCACGATGCTGTCCCGGCGTGCGGGCGCGAACAGGCGACCCTTGCCGTCCGTGGCCGGGTCGTCCATCTTGCGGAACGGGAACACCGTGGTCTTGAGCAGCTTGCCGGTCGCGGCGTCGAGCGTGAACCAGGTCGATTCCTTCGGGCGACCGCCGACGATGGCGTGGATCTGCTTGGTGTAGGGATCGTAGATGGCGCTGTTGAGGCCACCATCCTTGGCCAGCGGATCGCGCGAGATCGGCCGAAGGGTCTTGAGGTCGACCGTCAACAGCGAGCCGTCGTCCATCGCGATGTAGCCGCGGTTGTACTGCGGCAACAACAGCGGGCCGTTGGCCCCCACCGAGTTCTCGACGGTGGTGATGACCTTGTTGGTATCGACGTCGTACACGGTCAGGCCATCGGCCAGGCGCGCCATGAACAGCCGGCTGGTGCCGGGCTGCATCTTGATGTAGTCGTAACCGGTGTCGGTGCTCGGCAGCGTCGTGGAGCTCTGCTGGGTGTACAGCAGGTCTCCCGCGACAGCCGGGGCTGCGACGACCGCGCAGGCGATGGCCGAAAGCGCCGACAACAGGAGCGGGCGGAGTGTCATGTATTGATCCTTGTCTGGTGCATTGCTGGAACCCGATGGCGACGGCTGGATCCGGATGGAATGCCGGCCAGCAGGCGGGGATGAAGAGACGCGGTCTTTCGAGAGCGGTAGTGGCGGGACGAAGGGCAGCCGGAGAAGTCGCCGGGCGACCCGGACGAGGCCGCGACCTGTTGGCGTCGCGGCCCTGCCCGGCACGTCCGGGAGATCAGCCGCCGTCGGCCACCTTCTGCAGGTCCGCCCAATGCGGCAGGCCGAAGATCCAGAAGCCGTCGAATACCGAGACCGCCGTGGCGGAACCGTTGAGGCGATCGCCACGCAGCTTCAGGTACAGCGAGACGGTATGCGGCTGGCGCTTGGTGTCGGCGGTCTGGATCTGCGCCATCGTGCTGCCGGTCAGCTCGCCGTCCTTGAACGCGACGCGGTTGACCAGTGCTTCCTGCAGGAAGGTACTGCGATTGGGATAACGCGGCTCACCGCCGATGCGCACGTGGGTGTCGCCAGTCGGCAGCACCTTCAGTTCCATCGGCTGTTCGCCTTCGGGCGTCCGCACCGTGCCCTTCCAGGTGCCGACCAGCTCGGGCGCCGGCTTGAACGGCGTGGCGGCGGTGGCGGGCTTGGCCGGCTCCGGCGCAGCCTGGTGGTAGGACGGCAGCAGCGCCTTCAGGATCGCGGTCCGCAGGACGCCGCTGGCGGCGCCATCGGCATTGCCGAGCACGACGATGCCGGTGTTCTCTTCGGGAATCATCGCGAAGTTGGAGCTGACGCCCGAGGTCGAGCCGTTGTGGCCGATGTAGCGGTAGCCGTCTTCTTCCCAGACGATCCAGCCGAAGGCATAGCCCATGCCGTCCTTGGAGACGCCGGTCGGCTGTCCCTCGATGATCGCATCGCTGGTCAGCAGGTCGATGGAGCGGCTGCTGAGGATCTGCTTCTGACCGGGGACCCGGTTCTTCAGCACGAACATGCCGAATTTCGCGAGATCGTGCGCACTCGAGTACACCGAGGCCGATCCCGGCTCGGCCGAGACGTAGAACGGGATCGGGTTGCGGTCGAAGTCGTAGCGGACGGCCTGGAACTTCTCCAGCCCCGGCGCGAGGTTCACCGACGACCGCATCATGCCCAGCGGCTGGAACAGGTCCTGCAGCATGAAGTCGTCGTAGCTTTTACCCGAGACCTTCGAGATCAGGTGGCCCAAGGCGCCATAGCCGATGTTGGAATAGCGGTAGCGCTCGCCCGCGGGTGCGACCAGGATGCCGTAGCGACGGAGCTCCTCGCCCATCGACGGGGCATTGGCCACTTCATCGCCGTAGAAGAACTGGTCCGCACCCGGCAGGCCGGCAGTGTGGTTGGCGACGCGACGCACCGTGACCTGCCTGGGGTCGCCGATCATCGATGTCAGCGTGTCCTGGCCCAGGTACTGGTTGATCGGCGCATCGATGTCGACGCGGCCGGATTGCACCAGGGTCATCAGGCCGGTCGCCGTCATCGTCTTCGACAGCGAGGCCAGGCAGAACATGGTGTTGGCATCGGCGGCGACACCGTTCTCCTTGTCGGCCAGGCCGAAGCCCTCCTCCCACAGGATCTTGCCGTCGCGCCAGACGGCCACCGACATCGCCGGGATGTTGTTTTTCTGCATGTGCTCGCGGACCAGCGTGCGGGCATCGTCGAACCTGTCTGCCCAGGCCAGCGATGGCAGCAGGCAGAAGATCAGCAGGCCGGTGAATCTTGCAAGTGTGCGCATTGCGTGCGTTCCATGGTTCGAAGGGTGGACACCCGGCAGTGGTGGCTGCCTGGCGTGGTGGTGTGATGCAAACGCCCGGCAGGGAGCGCCTGCCGGCATCCGCGCAGCACCGGGGTGTTGTCGCGCGGCACGTCGTCGATGTCTGTTGCCGATGTCTGTTGCCGATGTCTGTCGCAGTGCGATCGCCGATGGCCAGGCGTCCGCTCCTGTTGGAGCAGGACAACCCGCGACGGACGATGGCGGCGATGTCGGCGCCTTCCCTAGCAGCCAGCCCCCGGACCGACCACCGGGAAAATACCCAAAATCCGAAACGTGATGACCAGACCCCAGTCAATCACGGTAATCGCAATGCCAAAATAGGTATCTACACCTGATAATCCCGCCGATTATGTGAACCGCCAAAACCGGCGCACAGCCCATCCACCTGCGCCCTCAACACAGGTGTTTTCACCTATCCCGGGATCGATGCCGCCGGTGATGGAATGCAGCGCATCCTTCCCCCTTGATGCGCGCACCTATCGGCAACGCCTGCGCACCGACAGCGTTGACACGTTATCGGATGAATTCGCATTTCGCGCTTGAATGCGAGTGGTTTTCGTTCCATTCCACGGCGCGCCTGCGTGGCGTTTCGTTGCCAGCAGCCGCTGGAAACGATCGCAGCACCAGCCATGCAGACAGGCCGAAAGGTCCAGATGCCTGCCGCTCCGGATCATGGATCTGTCGCGAAGGTCCCCGTCGGCGGGGAGAAAATCCGGCAGCGCCGCAGGCCTCCGATCGGGACCGGGACCAGGCAGCATTGTTATTATCTACGTGATATCAATAGATAATCTAGTCATAAAGTATTAGATATAAATCCGGCCTCCATGACCGCAGGCACTTGCCGGCGGCCCGGGCTGCCTTGTGGCCAGGCCGCTGGCGGCAGGCAAGGCCCGACCTCCCGCCCTGCTCTCGCCTGCGCGCCCTGTAGAACCCAGAAACGACATCGCCAGCGACGGGCGCTGGCGATGCGGCGGTGAAGCGGGTGGCTGGCGCTGGCCTCAGGCGGTACCTGCGTGGCCGCCGTCGCCCTCGCCCATCCGGCTCTGCTGGTAACGCTCCAGGCCGATCATCTTGATCAGGCGCAGTTGTTTCTCGAGCCAGTAGGTGTGGTCTTCTTCGGTGTCGCTGAGCTGGGTGCGCAGGACTTCACGGCTGACGTAGTCCTGGTGCTTCTCGCACAGCGCGATGCCATTGGCGAGGTTCTCGCGCACGGCGTACTCCAGGTCGAGATCCTTGCGCAGCATTTCCTCGACGGTCTTGCCCGGCTCGAACGCATCCGGGCGCATGTCCGGATCGCCTTCCAGGAACAGGATGCGGCGCAGCAATGCGTCGGCATGCTGGGTCTCTTCTTCCATCTCGTGGTTGATGCGCGCGTACAGCGCGTTCAATCCCAGGTCTTCGTAGCGACGCGAATGCAGGAAGTACTGGTCGCGCGCGGCCAGCTCGCCACGCAGCAGGAACTTCAGGTAGTCGACGACTTCGGGATGGCCTTTCATGGGATGGTTCCTGTGTTGTTGCGATGGCCGGGCCGCATAGCCTGACCACCTGATGTGTCGTCCCGGACCGGCCCGGCAATGCGGCTGGACGACGGGGAGCGGATCCGGTCTGGCGCCTTCGCTGCAACCCGGAACCGCATCGCAGTGGGCGCAGTATGCCGGGATCGAAAAAGCCGTGATCAGATGAGAATAGATGCATTTCGCATTCTCAAAGCGGCATCATGGCGGCAGGCACATGGAACGGACGACCCCGCGATGATCCGATGGTTGAAGCGTCTGGCGCTGCTGGTCGCGGCGCTGGTGCTGCTGGTCGTGCTGGGCGCCTGGTGGTTGCTGCGCGGCAGCCTGCCGACGCTCGATGGGGAGATCGCCCTGCCCGGACTGTCGGCGCCGGTGTCGATCCAGCGCGATGCCCGCGGCGTGGCCACCATCGATGCCGCCAACGAGATCGATGCGATGCGCGCAATGGGCTACTTGCATGCGCAGGAGCGCTATTTCGAGATGGACCTGCTGCGCCGGACCTCGGCAGGCGAACTGTCGGAACTGTTCGGCGACATCGCCCTCGATCTCGACAAGCGCCACCGGGTGCATCGCATGCGTGCACGTGTCGACGCGCAACTGCGCACGATCTCCAGCGACAAGCAGCCTGCGCTCGACGCCTACGTGGCTGGCGTCAATGCCGGGCTCGCCAGCCTGCGCGTGCGCCCCTGGCCCTATCTGCTGCTGCGGCAGACACCGCGCCCGTGGACGGCGGCCGATTCGGCCCTGGCCGGCTATGCGATGTACTTCGACCTGCAGGACGCCGGCAACACGCAGGAGCTGGCGTTGTGGCGGATCAAGCCGCAGCTGCCGCCCGCCCTGTTCGCATTGATCATGCGCGACGGCAGCGATTGGGATGCACCGCTGTACGGCGGTGCGCGCGGCGATGCCGTGCTGCCCACGGCCGACGAAGTGGACCTGCGCGCATTGCCAACGCCCGACATCGCCAACGCCAGCGGCCAGCCCACCGCCGCGCATGCCGACCGGCGCGACGACGCTCGCGACCGGCTGGCGTCGATCTCCGCACCACGCGCCGCCGATCATCGCAGCGGCAGCAACAATTTCGCAGTCTCGGGTGCGTTGACCGCCGACGGCCGCGCCATCGTTGCCGACGACATGCACCTCGGCCTGCGCGCACCCAACCTGTGGTTCCGCGCACGCCTGCGCTATGCCGATCCAGACGCCCCCGACGGCAGGGTCGACATCCAGGGCTTCACCCTGCCCGGCCTGCCTGCCGTCATCGTCGGCAGTTCCGGGCATGTCGCCTGGGGCTTCACCAACAGCTATGGCGACTATCTCGACTGGCGCCAGGAGATACCGTGCGCCGGCGAGCCGGCAGCCGCTGCGACGGCAGCGTCCCCTTCATCCGAAGCGCCGGCCTGCACACCGGTCACCCGCCATCGCGAATCGATCCTGGTCGCCGGTGCCGCGCCGGTCGCGTTCGACGTCCGCGAGACTGCATGGGGCCCGATCCTGCACGACCTGCCTGAAGGCAAGGCCCTGTCGCTGCGCTGGGCGGCGCAGTTGCCGGGTTCGCTGAACTTCGGCCTGTCCAACTTCGCCAAGGCCCGCGACCTCGCGCACGCCCTGCAGATCGCCGACCAGGCCGCGACACCGACGCAGAACCTGGTCATCGGCGACAGCGGCGGGCAGATCGCATGGCGCCTGCTCGGACCGCTGCCGACGCGGGCCGCCGGGTGCGCGACGCCGGCCCTGGTCGACGTGCCTGGGCGTGTCGACGCACAGGCTGCGTCCACGATGCCCACGGCCTGCCCGCCCTGGTCGATCAGCACCTCGGCCTCTCCGACGTTGCGCTCGCCGGACGTCGATCGCCTGTGGACGGCCAACGCCCGCGTCGTCGACGGCGCATTGCTGGCGCGGATCGGCGACGGCGGCTATGCCCTGGGCGCACGTGCGCGGCAGATCCGCGACGACCTGCAGGCCCGGCAACAGTTCAGCGAACGCGACCTGCTGACGATCCAGCTCGACGATCGCGCCGAGTTGCTGAGCCGCTGGCGGACGCTGCTGCAGGCCCGCGCCGAGGCGCAGCAGGGCGAGGCGCTGCCCGTCCTGGCCGCAGCCGCCCGCGACTGGAGCGGCCATGCCCGCATCGACTCGGTGGGATATCGCGTGGTCCGGGCCTGGCGGCTCGCGGTCAATGACCGCCTCCGCGATGGCCTGCTGGCACCGGCCCGCGCCGCACTCGGCGAGGACATCGAGATGCCGGAGCTGCAGCAGTTGGAAGGCATCGCCTGGCCGCTGGTGACCCAGCGCCCGGCGCACCTGTTGCCGCGCCGCTTCGACAGCTGGGAGGCGCTGTTCGAGGACGCCGCCGTCGAGGTCCGCGACGACCTGGCCGCACGCGGGCCCTTGTCGGAACGCACCTGGGGCGAGCACAACACGGCCGCGATCTGCCACCCGCTGGCCGCCGCGGTGCCGCTGCTCGGCAAGCGCTGGCTGTGCATGCCGACGGACCCGCTACCGGGCGACGGCATGATGGCGCGGGTCCAGGGCCCGGCCTTCGGCGCCTCGCAGCGCATGGTGGTCGCCCCCGGCCACGAGGCCGACGGCATCATCCACATGCCCGGCGGCCAGAGCGGCCACCCGCTGTCGCCGTTCTGGGCGGCCGGCCATGCCGACTGGGTGGCCGGCCGCGCCACGCCCTTCCTGCCCGGTGCCGAGCGCAACCGGCTGACGCTGACGCCGGGCCGCTAGCCCGCTCCCCGTGCGCCCCCGACACGGCCCGCAGACGGCCATTGCGCAGCGTGCCTGTGGAACCCGGGAACGGCCGACTTAACCGTGGTTGTCTGGACCGGTCTCCTGGATCACTGCACGCTGTCCTGTGCGCACCGCGTCCAACGTTCTGAGCTATGTCTCCCCCTCTTTCCGCACTTCCGGGCACCCCATGATCGAATTCGGGCACCTCACCCACGTGGGATTGCGTCGCGAACTCAATGAGGACACTTACTACGGCGACAGCGACCTCGGTCTCTGGCTGGTCGCCGATGGCATGGGTGGCCACGAGTACGGCGAAGTCGCAAGTGCGCTGGCCCGCGAGGCGATCGTGCGCGAGATCCGCCAGGGCACGTCGTTGGCGCAGGCGATCCGCATCGCCGACGAGGAGATCATCCGTGCGTCGCGTCACCGCAACGACTCGCTGCCGATGGGCACGACGGTCGTGGCCGCGCGCGTGACCGACAACCGCTTCGAGGTCGCCTGGGTCGGCGACAGCCGCGTCTACCTGTGGCGCGACGGCAAGCTGGCGCAGTTGTCGCAGGACCACAGCTACGTGCAGGAACTGATCGCGCAGGGCACGATCAGCGTCGACCAGGCGCGCAGCCATCCGCATCGCAACGTCGTCACCCAGGCACTGGGCGTCACCGATCCGGAATCGCTGAATGTCGAAACGATGTCCGGCGAACTCAGCCCCGGCACCCAGTTGCTGCTGTGTAGCGACGGCCTGACCGAGGAAGTCGACGACGGCAACATCTCGCGCGTGCTGGCGCATACCGAATGCAGCGCGCAGGAATGCGTGGATGGCCTTGTCGCCGCCGCGCTGGATGGTGGCGGCTCCGACAACGTCACCGTCGTACTGGTGCGCCGCCACTGAGTATCTGGCGTTGAAGCAGGCGGGGCCTGCTTGAACCATGAATCGATGGATGCCGGGATTGCGATGCGCCCGGCACGTCGTTGCGGATCCGGTCGCGATGCTGGTACGCGCGCAGTGGTGCCCTGTGGCATGACTGCAGGTCGTACAGATTCGTGGCCATGGGCACTGCTGCGGGATGACGGCTCCTCATTGCACGGGCGCGTGGCGACGCGTTCGTGATCATCTCAACGGCATGTCCCGCCGGGCGCGATCGGCGCGGCGCACGTGCTCGGCGAATGCGCGCATGCGCCCGGCATCCTTGATGCCCGGGGCGCGCTCGATGCCGCCCGCTTCAGTACCGCTGGCTTCAATGCCACTCGCTTCAATGCCGCTCGACACGTCCACGCCCCAGGGCCGCACCCTGCGGACCGCATCGAAGACATTGTCGGGATCCAGGCCACCCGCCAGGAACCACGGGCGGTCGATGCCCTGTGGAATCTGCGACCAGTCGAAGCGGTGACCGGTGCCGCCACCGGCCCCTGCCGCATGGCTGTCGAGCAGGAACGCCTGCGCACGCGGATGCGCGTCCAGCCTGGCCTGCACGGTCGCCGTATCGGCGCCGGCCATCGCGATCGCCTTCATCCACGGCAGTCGGAAGCCGGCACAGAAGGCATCGTCCTCGCTGCCATGGAACTGCAGCAGGTCGGGACGCACCGCGTCCACGATGGCGCGGACATCATCCTCCGGGTTGTCCATCAGCAGCACGACCGCCGCGACCGTGGCCGGCAGCTGCGACCGCAAGGCGACCGCCTGTGCGATGTCGACGCGGCGCTTGCTGCGCGCGGCGAACACGAAGCCGATCGCATCGACGTCCAGGGCCAGCGCCGCGTCGACATCCTCGGCACGGGTCAGACCACAGAACTTGATCCGGGTATGCCCGGAGGTGTCGTCGAACAGTTTCACAGGCAGACCTCATCGGGCAGGCCGCATTCGCGCGGATAACGCGGCCCCAGGAAGGTCAGGCCGGTCGGCGGCGCGGTGACGCCGGCCACCGTGCGGTCGCGGCCCGCCAGCAGCTCGGCCACCCAGGCCTGCGGGCGACGCGCGGTGCCGACCTCGATCAGGGTGCCGACGATGTTGCGGACCATATGGTGCAGGAACGCATTGGCTTGCACCTCCACCGCGACCTCATCGCCATCGCGCGTGACCGAGATGAACTGCAGATCGCGGCGCGCATGCGGGGCCTGGCATTGCACGCTGCGGAACGCCGAGAAATCGTGCTCGCCCAGCAAGGCCTGCGCGGCCGCATGCATCGCATCGGCATCCAGCGCCGGGCGATACCAGGTCAGGTACTGGCGGTGCAGCGCGGGGCGCATCGGACGGTTGAGGATGCGATAGCGATAACGACGGGCGCGCGCACCGAACCGCGCATGGAAGGCATCGTCCACCGGCACGCACCAGCGGATGCTGACCGACGGCGGCAGATGGGTCGTGGTGCCGAGCATCCATGCGCGCACGTCGCGCACGGCATCGCTGTCGAAATGCACCACCTGGCATTGCGCATGCACGCCGGCATCGGTGCGGCCGGCGCAGATCGTGGCGACCGGCGCGTTGGCCACCGTCGACAAGGCAGCTTCCAGCGCGGCCTGCACGGTATCGGCGGCACCCTCGCCCGGCTTGCTCAGGCGCTGCCAGCCGAAAAAGTCAGAACCGTCGTATTCGACGCCCAGTGCGTACCGCTGCGACATCGGGATCAGGCCAGCGTGCGCAACAGGCGTGCGGCATCGTCGCGCGACGATGCGTCGCCGGTCTCGGCGACTTCCTGCAGCAGGCTGCGCGCAGTGTCGACATCGCCAAGGTCGAGGTAGGCGCGCGCCAGTTCGATCCGCGCCTGGCCGGCAGGCTCGTCGCCGGCGAAGGCGTCCTGTGCTGCGGAGGCCGGCACATCATCCGCATGCGCGGCAAACGTCGGCACGCCATCGCGATAGACGGACTCTGGCGCGACCTCTGCGACCGGGGCGACCTCTGCGACCGGAGCGACTGGCGTTGCATCGATCGTCGGCGCGACCACGATCGCGACATGGCCGCTGCCCTGCCCGGCATGCCAGGTCGGCATCACCGGCAACGGTTCGGACTCAGGCTCGGGTTCTGACTCCCGTACCAGCGCAGGCGCAGGCACAAGCTCGGGCTCGGGCGCTGTCACGTGCCCGGAATCACGCTCTGGAGTGGCCAGAGGCTCAGGCGGCGTCAAGGACGCGGGCGCACGCGCGGCCGGCGTGGCGAACGAGGGTTCCACCTGGTCGACCAGGGGCGCAGGTGTCACCTCGTCGCGCTCGACATCGGCGGCCTCGTCGGCCGGCATCGCCGCAGCCAGTGCGGCGGTGTCGAACACCGGCTTGCGTTCGGTGGGAGCCGCACGGCGACGGCGCCACAGCACCAGCAGGGCCAGCACGACCAGGCCCGCCCCCAGCCAGATCCACGGCAGTCCGCTGACGGGCTGCGTTGTCCCGGGAGCGGCAGCCGGTGGTGCGGGCTCGGCGCTCTGCTGGTTCGTCCCTGCCAGCCGCTGCTGCGCGGCCGCAAGCTCGCTGTCCTTCATCGTGATCAACTGCGCCTGCTGCTGTTGCAGCTGCTCCAGCTCGGAGACGCGTGTCTTCAGCTCGGCCAACTCCGCTTCGCGGGCCGCCAGCGTCTCCTTGGTCTGCACCAGTTCCTGCTGTCGCAACATGTCGCCCTCGCCCCCGGCACTCAGGCCTGACCGTGTTCCCGCGCTGCGCTCGTTGCCGGCCACTGCCGGCACGATCGCAAGGCGCGCATCGTTTGTTCTGGTCGCCGCGGCCGGCACTGCGGTCGCCACGGCCGGACTCGCGCTGGGCGGGCCTGCGGTCGCCGCGTCTGCGGCCAGCACCGTCTCCGGCTGGGTCACCGGTCGCCTCGACTCGCGCCACTGGCTGACCTGCTGGCGTACCAGGGCGTCGGCCTCGGCGACGGAATGCACGTAGTCGTTGGCCGCAGGCACGCGCAGCACCGCGCCCTGGCGGATGCGGTTGATGTTGCCGCCGATGAAGGCATCGGGATTGGCCCGCAGCAGCGCCAGCATCGTCTGGTTGAGGCTGCGGTCCTCGTCGCGCGCCAGATCGCGTGCAATCTGCGACAGCGCCTGGCCGGAACGGACTTCGCGTGGCACCGGCGCGGCAGCGGCAGCGGTCGGCGCAGACGCGTCGACGCGTGCCGGCGCGGCGGGCGCCACCGGGACGCTCGGCCTGGGTGCCGGGGTCGCCACCGATGAGGGTGGTGGCGGCGCAGCGGCACTGGCCGTGCTGGGCGTGCTTGTCTCCGCTGGGGGTGGCGCGGACGATGGCGGTGGCGGCGCCACCGGCAGCGTCGGCTGACGCACGATGGTATTGGGCGCCGACACCTGCGGCGCCTGGATCTGCGGCTGCGACACCGCCGAGACGCTTTGCGGCGTGTCGATCAGGGCCGAGTACTCGCGGACCAGGCGACCTTGGCCCCAGTCCACTTCGACCAGGAAGCTCAGCAGCGACTGCTGCACTGGGGCCTGGCTGGTGATGCGCACGATCGGCTGACCGCGCGCATCGAGCGCCACGCTGAACTGCAGGTCCGACACCAGCCCCCTCGGCGGCTCAAGCCCGATCCGCGCGAAGGTCTCCGGCGAAGCCAGCCGGGCCTGCAGGTTCTCCAGTTCCGAAGGATCGCTGGACAGGATCGGGATCTCGGCCAGCAACGGCTGCCCGTGCTGCGACTTGACCTTGAGCTGGCCCAATCCCAACGCCAGCGCGGGGCCGGCCAGCAGGGCCAGCAGCAGGATCCACAGCAGGCGCACACTGGCCGACACCGTCCTTCCCCCAAGCTTCATGGATGCCTTCATCGCAGGGACTCTAGCGGGCATGCACCACGCTCCGCAACGCTGCGGTCCGTCAGCCTTCCGCCGCGACCAGCTCCGCCAGCTGCACCGCGTTCAATGCGGCGCCCTTGCGGATGTTGTCGGAGACGATCCACAGGTTCAGGCCACGCGGATGCGAGAAGTCCTCGCGGATGCGTCCGACATAGACCGCATCCGAACCCGACGCATGCGTGACCGGGGTCGGATAGCCGCCCGGCTTACGCTCATCGACGACTTCGACGCCCGGCGCGCTCGACAGCAGCTCGCGCGCCTGCTCGGGCGTGATCTTGTCGCGGGTCTCGATCGCTACCGCTTCGGAATGGCCGTAGAACACCGGCACGCGCACCGCAGTCGGATTGACCTGGATGTTGTCGTCGCCGAGGATCTTGCGGGTCTCCCAGACCAGCTTCATTTCTTCCTTGGTGAAGCCGTTGTCGAGGAACTCGTCGATCTGCGGGATCAGGTTGAACGCGATCTGCACCGGGAAGCGCTGCGGGTCGATTTCCTGGAAGCCCAGCAGCTGGCTGGTCTGCTTGCCCAGCTCTTCCATCGCCGAACGACCGCCGCCGGACACCGACTGGTACGTGGCCACGTTGATGCGCTCGATACCGTACTTGCGATGGATCGGCGCCAGTGCGACCAGCATCTGCATGGTCGAGCAGTTCGGGTTGGCGACGATCCCGCGCGGACGCTGGCGCAAGGCCTCGGGATTGACCTCGCTGACGACCAGCGGCACGTCGTCGTCGTAGCGGAACGCCGAACTGTTGTCGATCACCACCGCGCCAGCCGCGGCGAACTTCGGGCCGTATTCCTTGGAGATGCCGCCACCCGCGGAAAACAGCGCGATGTCGATGCCGGCCGGGTCGAAGGTGGCCAGGTCCTGCACCTCGATGTCGCGGTTGCCGAACTTGACGTTTTCACCGGCCGAGCGCGCGCTGGCCAGCGCGACCAGCGTGCCGATGGGGAACTTGCGCTCATGCAGGATGCTGAGCATGACTTCGCCGACAGCACCGGTGGCACCGACGACGGCAACATTGAAACGACGATCCTGGGACGTACTCATGGAGGAAGATCTCTGGGAATTTGACTGGGGGAGATGGGATGCCGACGGGCATCACGCGATCGGAGCACGGAGGCTTGAACGTGGAGACATGGGACGCAACGCTGCCGGATTCGGGGAACCGCCGGATGACGCGACCGGGGTTCCCTATCGTTTGGTCGCAATGATGTTGCCGATCGTCGGCGCGGTCGCGGCTGCGATCATCGGCGCGGCCGGTGCGGTCGTCGTGGCGGGCGCGGCAATCGCGCTGGCAGGTCGACCGGCATTTGGGCCGTGGCCCAGGGCCGCGATCAGGTTGTCGACCGCCAGGGCCACCATCGCGCGCCGGGTGGCCAGGCTGCCACTGGCGATATGCGGTGTCAGCACCACGTTGCGCAACGCAAGCAGGCGCGGGTTGATCGCCGGCTCGCCTTCGAAGACATCCAGGCCGGCCGCCGCCAGGCGGCCGCCGGCGAGCGCATCGGCCAGCGCGTCCTCGTCGATCAGGCCGCCCCGCGCGATGTTGACCAGCGTCGCCGTTGGCTTCATCTGCCCCAGGGCCGCAGCGTCGACCAGGTGGTGGTTCTGTGCCGAATACGGCAGCACCATGACCAGGTGGTCGGCGCGCGCCAGCAGCGTCGACAGGTCCACGTATGCCGCGCGGCATTCCTGCTCGATGTCGGCCGGCAGGCGGCTGCGGTTGTGGTACAGCACCGGCATGCCGAAACCACCCGCGCGCCGTGCGATGCCCTGCCCGATCCGGCCCATGCCGAGGATGCCCAGCGTGCTGCCATGCAGGTCCGCGCCCAGCAGCGACTTGAACGACCAGCCCTGCCACTGGCCGTCGCGCAGCCAGCGCTCGGCCTCGGTGATGCGGCGCGCGGTCGCCATCAGCAGCGCGAAGCCGAAATCGGCGGTGGTCTCGGTCAGGACGTCCGGGGTATTGGTCGCCACGATACCGTGCGCATGCAGGGCCGACACGTCGAGATTGTTGTAGCCCACGCCGACATTGGCGATCGCGCGCAGGCGCGGCGCGTCCGCGATCTCGGCCGCGCCGATGCGGTCGTTGAGCGTCACCAGCGCGCCATCGACATCGCGCAGCGCGGCGGCGATCTGCGCCGGGCTGCGGTTGCTGACCGCAGCGGTGGGGATCACATCGAAATACTGCTGCAGCCGTTCGACGACATCGTCGAACAGGGGCTGCGAAACCCAGACCTTTGGCCGGGTTTCAGCCATCGGCACGCCCCGGCGATGCCACGGCGGGAACGCGTGGCACGACCTCGCCGACGTCGCCGCACTGGGCGCGATGGCGCAACGCCTGGTCCATCAGCACCAGCGCCAGCATCGCCTCGCAGATCGGCGTGGCGCGGATGCCGACGCAGGGATCGTGGCGGCCGGTGGTGACCACTTCGATGACATTGCCGTCGACGTCGACGCCGTCGACAGGCAGGCGCAGGCTCGAGGTCGGCTTGAACGCGGTCTGCACGACGATCTGCTGGCCGGTGCTGATGCCACCGAGGATGCCGCCGGCATGGTTGGACAGGAAGCCCGCGGGCGTCATCTGGTCGCGATGGTCGCTGCCCTTCTGCACGACGCTGGCGAAACCATCGCCGATCTCGACGCCCTTGACGGCGTTGATCGACATCATCGCCGCGGCGAGTTCGCCATCGAGCTTGCCGTAGATCGGCTCGCCCCAGCCGGGCGGCACGTTGTCGGCGACGACGGTGACGCGGGCGCCGACCGAATCGCCGGACTTGCGCAGCGCGTCCATGTAGGTTTCCAGTTCGGCCACCTGTGCGGCGTCGCCCCAGAAGAACGGGTTGTCCTCGACCGCGCTCCAGTCGTGCGAACGCGGCAGCACGTCGCCGATCTGCGACATGAAGCCGCGCACGACCACGCCATGGCGCTCGGCCAGCCACTTCTTGGCGATGACACCGGCCGCGACCCGCATCGTGGTCTCGCGCGCCGAAGAGCGTCCGCCGCCGCGCGGATCGCGCAGACCGTACTTCTGCCAGTAGGCATAGTCGGCATGGCCCGGACGGAACTGGCGGGCGATATTGGCGTAGTCCTTGCTGCGCGCATCGGTATTGCGTACCAGCAACGCGATCGGCGTACCGGTGGTCCGGCCTTCGAACACGCCACTGAGGATCTCGACCGCGTCGGTCTCGCGCCGCGCCGAGGTATGCCGGGTACGACCGGTCGCGCGGCGCTCGAGGTCGTGCACGAATTCCTGTTCGGAGATCGCGATGCCGGGCGGGCAACCGTCGATGACGCAGCCGATCGCCGGGCCATGCGACTCGCCGAACGTGGTGACGCGCAGCAGGCGGCCGAAGCTGTTGCTCAAAACAGCGCTCCGGCGGCGGCCGTCTGCGCGGACGCAGTCTGGGCCGGCGTCGCCTCGCGGGCGGCGGCCAACTGGGTGATGCGTGCGTTGTGGGTGACCAGGTCGTGGCGCTCGACGACGAACACGCCCATCTGGCCGACCTTGAACTCGACCCAGAACAGCGGAAGCTCTGGCAGCAGGTTGACCAGCGCCTGCTCGGCCTCGCCGACTTCGCAGATCAGCAGGCCGTCCTCGGTCAGGTGCAGTGGCGCATCGCGCAGGATGCGCAGCACCAGGTCCAGGCCATCGTCGCCGGCACGCAAGCCGAGTTCGGGCTCGAACGAGTATTCCCTGGGCAGCGCATCGGTCTCGTCGTTGGTGACGTACGGCGGATTGCTGACGATCAGGTCGTAGTGCTCGCCCTGCAGATTGGAGAACAGATCGGACTGCACGAAACGGGTATTGCCGACATGCAGGCGCGTTTCATTCTCGCGCGCCAGCGACAGCGCGTCCTCGCTGAGGTCGGCGCCGTCGACATGCCAGTCGGGATTGTGGTGCGCCATCGCGATCGCGATGCAGCCCGAGCCTGTGCACATGTCCAGCGCGCGGCGCACTTCGCGGCCGCCCAGCCAGGGCTCGAAGCCCTGCAGGATCAGCTCGGCGATCGGCGAACGCGGCACCAGGGCGCGCGCATCGCTTTTGAAACTCAGTTCGGCGAACCAGGCCTCGCCGACCAGGTAGGCGGCCGGCTGGCGTTCCTCGATGCGGCGCAGGAACAGGCCCAGCACATCTTCTTTCTCCGCCAGCGTGACCCGCGCCTGCCCGTAGACCGGGCTCAGGTCGTGCGGCAGGTGCAGCGCATGCAGGGTCAGCTGCGTGGCTTCGTCGATGGCGTTGTCATAGCTGTGACCGAAGGTCAGCCCGGCCGCATTGAAGCGGCTGGCACCGTAACGGATCAGGTCGATGATCGTCTGCAGTTCGTCGGTCATGGCGTGGCGCGGGGGACGGCAAGGGCTGAACGGGCAACCGGACCCGCAAGTATAGGGCAATGCCAACGGGATTCAGCGCCCCGGGCGGGCGGCCCGGGTATCATGGCTGCAGTCCGGCTGCCGCAGCCGTTCAAGCACCAAAGGCACAGGTAAATCCTCAATGTTCAATCGCACTACCCTCATTGTCCTGCTGGTCGCGCTCTGCGGCGGCCTCGGCCTGCTCGCGGCGCAGCGCTTCTTCGACGCGCCCGAAGCCGGACAGCCGGCGCTGCAGTCGGTAACCCTGTTCCCCCAGGCCCGCACCCTGCCCGCGTTCGCGCTCCAGCAGTCCGATGGCACGCAACTGGTCCCCGGCGAGCTCAACGGGCACTGGACGGTGGTGTTCATCGGCTTCACGTTCTGCCCCGACGTCTGCCCGACCACGCTCGCCGAGCTTGCCCAGGCCCAGAAACAGTGGGAAGCGCTGCCCGAGTCCACCCGCCCGCGCGTGCTGTTCGTCTCGGTCGACCCCGAGCGCGACACGCCGGACCGGATCGGCGAGTACGCGCACGCCTTCCATCGCGACACCCTGGCCGCGACCGCGGACATCCCGTCGCTGGAAGCCTTCACCCGCTCGCTGTCGCTGGTGTTCGCGAAGGTGCCGCTGGGCGACGGCCCGAACCAGTACACCATCGACCACAGCGCCGCGATGGCCGTCCTCGACCCGCAGGGCCGGATGGCCGGCGTGGTCACCGGCAGCGCGCTGAAGCCGGCCGAGCTGGCCGCCGACCTGATCACCCTGACCGAGGCCGCGCGCCGATGAGCCTGCACCGATGAGCCTGGTCACCACGCTGACCTATGTGCTGCCACATCGACTGCTGTCGTCGCTGGCGCGCGCGCTCGCCTATTCGGACACCCCGCGCACCAAGCAGTGGCTGATCGATACCGTCACCCGCCGGTTCGGCGTCAACCTGGCCGAGGCCGCCGAACCCAACCCGCGCGCCTATGCCACGTTCAACGCCTTCTTCACCCGTGCGCTGAAGCCCGGCGCGCGCGTCGCCGATCCCGACCCGTCGGCCCTGCTGATGCCGGCCGACGGCAGGATCAGCCAGTGCGGCGCGATCGACAACGGCCGCATCTTCCAGGCCAAGGGACAGTCCTTCACCGCCGCCGAACTGCTCGGCGACGACGCCTCGGCGGCGCCGTTCGCCAACGGTCTGTTCGCGACCGTGTACCTGTCGCCCAAGGACTACCACCGCGTCCACATGCCGTGGAACGGCAGCCTGCGCGAGACCGTGCATGTGCCCGGACGGCTGTTCTCGGTCGGGCCGGACGCGGTCCGCAACGTGCCGCGCCTGTTTGCGCGCAACGAGCGGCTGGTCTGCCATTTCGATACCGAGTTCGGCCCGATGGCCATGGTCATGGTCGGCGCGCTGCTGGTCTCGGGCGTGGAAACGGTCTGGAGCGGCGAAGAGATCCCCGAATACGGCGACCGCATCACCCGCAAGGACTGGCGCAGCGAGGACATCGCGCTCGAGCGTTTCGAGGAGATGGCCCGCTTCAACTACGGCTCGACCGTCATCGTGCTGCTGCCGCCGGGCGTGGCCACGCTGGCCGGTGGCCTTGCGCCGGAAACGCCGGTGCGGCTGGGTCAGCGACTGGCTACCCGCCGCTGATCGCGGAAGTCGCCAGTTCAGTCAACTTCCGTGGGAAACATGCCTGTTACTTGGCGCAGCCCGCCAGCGTCAGCCGCTGTCCCTGCTGCAGCGCATAGCGCGGCGCCTTGAGTTCGTTGGCGGCCGCCAGCGCCTTGGTGTCGCACTGGTAGCGCTGCGCGATCATCACCAGGGTTTCGCCACGCGCGACGCGATGCTGGCGCGCCGGTGCCGGCGCGGCCGACGAGGCCGCCGGCAACGCAGGCGCCGCAGCCGCAGCCTGCACCACCGTGCTCTCGCTGCCGTCGGCCGCCACCTCGGTGACGCTCTGCAGGTCGCCGACGCGCACGATCGCGGTCTGCGGATCGCTGGCGACCAGTTGCCGCGCCAGGTCCGCGCGCGCGCCCTGCGCGCACCAGCGGTTGTACAGCCCGGTCATGCGCACCGTGCTGGTCAGGCGCGTGCCGGCCGGGATCAGGGCCTCGGCCTCGTAGCTCGGATTGAGGTTGCGCAGCACACGCATGTAACCGTCGCGGGTGCCGCTGTTGCCCAGGCAGATCGTCAGCTCGTAGATCGACGCCGGACGCGCCAGCGTGATCGTCGAAGGCCGCGCATCCACCTTCGGGAACGTCAGGCCGTACTCCTTCGGGTGCATGTACAGCCACGCCGCCGCGATGACCATCGGCACGTAGTCGCGGGTTTCCGGCGGAAACTGGTTGTAGACGTCCACGTCCCAGAAACTGCGGCCGTTGAACTGGTTGTAGACGCGGCGTGCGCGGCCCTCGCCGCCGTTGTAGGCGGCCAGCCACAGCTCGATGTTGTTGCCCAGCTCGGCGAAACGCTCGCTCAGGTACATCGCGGCGGCATCGGCGGACGCGCGCGGGTCGTAGCGCATGTCGAAGCCGTTGGCATCGCGGCCCAGGCCGAAGCGGCTGGCGGTCGCCGGCATGAACTGCAACGGTCCGGCGGCGCCTGCGCGCGAACGCGAATGCACGCGGCCGTTGGACTCCTTGGCCATGATCCCGAACAGCAGCGCCTCGGGCAGTCCGCGCTGCTTGAAGCCCGGCGACATCATGTGCTGCATGTACTGGTAGTTCTCGTGGCTGGTGATCAGCGCCACGCGCATATCGGTCAGCCAGCGCCGGATGCCTGCCTGCACCGCGGGATTCATCTGCACCATCTGCATGAAACGGCGGTCGTCAGCCGACAGCAGCGCCGCGGCCGAGGCCACGTCGGGGACGTCGCCGGTCGGCAGGTCGCTGCTGTCGTCGACCAGGGTAGCGTCGACATCCTCGTCCTCGCGGGTCGCCGAGGCGTCGGTCTGCGCCTTGAGCAGGCGCTTGTACGTGGTCAACAGCTGCGGCGTAGTGCAGCCGCGCAGCTTGCCGCAGTCGACGATGACGTCCTCCATGTCCTCGAGCGCCTGGTTGCTCTCGTCGACGCCGGACGGATTGCCGTTGCCGATCTGGATCAAGGCCTCGCGGTAGCGGGTCTCGGCCGCCTGCATGCGCTGGTTCAGCGCCTCGACCGCTGCAGAGGTGCGGCGCGACTGCGCCTGCGCGTCCGGCAGGGACACGACCGACAGGCAGGCAAGGGACAGAACGGACAGGACGACGGCAAAACGACGGTGGACGGGCATCGACAGGCTGACTTGGCTGCTGGGCAGGCAGGGTAGCCCCGCGACGGCGACGGCAGCAAGGGAAAGCCGGGGTCGGAGTTCAGTTTCGCCCAGCACGTCGCAGTGAACATCATGGTCGCGTGCGAAAAGACATGCTGTCCCGGTTTTTCTCGAGGGCCTGCCATCCATTGTCGGAGGTCAGGCCCTAGAATCGGAGCAGTCATTCATCCGGAAGATGCGCCCCATGGAATCGATCCTCGTCGGCAAGGCGATCACCACCCCCGACAGCAGCCAGGTCCACCTGCTCGCCAGGTTCGGCAACCGCCATGGGCTGGTCGCCGGCGCCACCGGCACCGGCAAGACCGTGACCCTGATGACGCTGGCCGAAGGCTTCTCGCAGATGGGCGTGCCGGTGTTCCTGGCCGACGTCAAGGGCGATGTCTCCGGGCTGGCGGTGGCCGGCACGCTGAACGACAAGCTGCAGCAGCGGATCGCGCAGATCGGCGTCGATGGCTACGTCTCCGAAGGCAGCCCGGTGGTCTTCTGGGATCTCTACGGCAGGCTCGGCCACCCGGTGCGCACCACGGTCAGCGAAATGGGCCCGACCCTGCTGTCGCGCATCCTCGAACTCAACGATACCCAGAGCGGCGTGCTCGACATCCTGTTCAAGCTCGCCGACGACCGCGGTCTGCTGCTGCTCGATCTCGACGACCTGCGTGCGCTGCTGAACCTGATCATCGAGGAACGCAAGGACATCTCGACCAGCTACGGCCTGGTCAGCGCGCAGTCGGTCGGCGCGATCCAGCGCGCCCTGCTGCGGCTGGAACAGGACGGCGGCACCCAGCTGTTCGGAGAGCCCGCGCTGGAGCTGTCGGACCTGATGCGCACCACGACCAACGGCCGCGGCGTCATCGGCCTGCTGGCCGCAGACCAGTTGATCCTGAAGCCGCGGCTGTATTCCAGCTTCCTGCTGTGGTTGCTGTCGGAACTGTTCGAGACCCTGCCCGAAGTCGGCGACCTCGACAAACCCAAGCTGGTCTTCATCTTCGACGAGGCCCACCTGCTGTTCGACGACGCGCCGGCCGCATTGCAGCAGCGCATCGAGCAGGTCGTGCGCATCATCCGTTCCAAGGGCGTGGGCGTGTACTTCTGCTCGCAGTTCCCCGACGACATCCCGACCAACATCCTCGGCCAGCTCGGCAACCGCGTGCAGCACGCCCTGCGCGCGTTCACTCCGCGCGACCAGAAGGCGGTCAAGACCGCGGCCGAGACCTTCGTGTCCAATCCCGGCCTCGATGTCGCGGCCACGCTGGCCAAGCTCGGCACCGGCGAGGCGCTGGTCTCGATGCTGCAGGACAAGGGCATTCCGATGCCGGTCGAACACACCCTGGTCGCGCCGCCACGTTGCCGCATGGGCGCGATCACCGACGCCGAACGCGCCCAGGTCCGTGCCGGCAGCCCGATCGGCGGCAAGTACGACAACGCGGTCAATCGGGAATCCGCGGCGGAACGGCTGGCGCAACGCACCCAGGACCTGCGCACGCAGGAGCAGCCCGCCCAGCCCGGTGCGTCCGCCACCGCCGGCAAGGCGGCCGGTGCCGGCGCCGAAGAGGAAGGCGGTATGGGCCGGATGCTCAACGAATGGCTGTTCGGCACCAAGCGACGCCAGGGCGTGGTCCAGGCGGCCGGCAAGCAGGCTGCGCGCACCATCACCAGCAGGATCGTGCGCAATATCCTCGGCAGCATCAAGATCAAGTAAGCGCATGGGTCGTTGGCGTCCCCCTGGGCAAGCAAGCACGGCACTGGTCACCGCCGGGGGTCATGCCCGGCTGAAGGCCGAACTCGATGCACTGTGGCGCCTGAAGCGCCCGGAGGTCGTGCGCGCGCTCGCCGCGGCTGCCGCCGAAGGCGACCGCTCGGAGAACGCCGAATACACCTATCGCAAGAAGCAGCTCGGCGAGATCGATCGCCGCGTGCGCTACCTCAGCAAACGGCTGGAAAGCCTGCGCGTCGTCGACAGCGTGCCGACCGATCCGGGCGCGGTGTTCTTCGGCGCCACCGTCGAAGTGGAGCACGCCGACAGCGGTGAATGCGCACGCTACCGCATCGTCGGTCCCGACGAGACCGATGCCCGGCTGGGCTGGATCAGCGTGGATTCGCCGCTGGCGCGCGCGATGCTGAAGAAGCGCGTCGACGACGAATTCGATGCCGAGCTGCCCGGCGGCCGCGCGAGTTTCATCATCGTCGACGTGCAGTACGCCAAAGACTGACAACGCCAAGCCGGCACACGCCGTTACAATGACGACTGCCCCTGCAGCCAGCCATCCGCGCCACGTCATCGCCAGGCCAGCCAACCCCATTTCTTCGGCTTGCCATGTCCACCATGGCTGGATGCACCCCATGGCCAAACCCAGCACGTATCGTCTGTTCCACGTCGAGGTCAAGGCACGCCACGACCTGTCGCCCTCGCTTGCACGCTTCGTGTTCGGCGCGCCCGACGTCGCCGGGATGGCCTGCCCGGGCCCCGATCAGCGGATCAAGGTGTTCTTCCCATTGCCGGGACAGATCGCACCGGCACCGCCGGAAGGCCCGGACTGGTACGCGCATTACCGCGCGATGGCGCCCACGCAACGGCCGCCGATGCGCACCTACACCATCAGCGCGCTGCGCGCCGCGCAGGCCGAGGTCGATGTCGACTTCGTGCTGCATGGCGACAGCGGCCCGGCCTCGAGCTGGGCGGTGCACGCCAAAGTCGGCGACCGCGTTGCCCTGCTGGCGCCGCGGCAGCAGCAGGACGACGAGACCGGCGGTTACGAATGGAAGCCGCCCACCGGCGTGCGCCGCGTACTGATCGTCGCCGACGAGACCGCGCTGCCGGCGGCCCTCGGCATCCTGCGCACGCTGGCCGCGATGCCCGCACCGCCCCAGGTCGACTGCCTGATCGAAGTGCCGCTGCAGGGCGATGCCGACGCGCTCGGCGCGCTCGACTTCGCCGCTCCGGCCGATGCGCGCGTGCAGTGGTTGCCGCGCGAGGGCCGCGCGCATGGCGAATGCCTGATGGCCTCGGTAGCCGCACTGTTCGTGCAGCATGCGCCTGCAGCGTCGCAGGACGCGGGCGCGGATCAGGAACAGGGCCCGGAACAGGATCCCCAGGACGACATGCCCTGGGAAACTGCGACCAGCGCCGGTGACGCGTTCTATGCCTGGATCGCCGGCGAATCCAGCGCGGTCATGGCCCTGCGCCGGCACCTGGTGCAGCAGGCCGGCATCGACAAGGGCCAGATCACCTTCATGGGCTACTGGCGCATCGGGCGCGCGCTGGAGTAACGCGCTTGAGTAAATCGCGGCGCAGCGACCGTGCGCCCCTTCGGAACGTGCAGTCAGTTCAGGACCGGCAGGCGCGTATCGCTGCCGTCGAAGCCGCTGTCGTTGTATTCGGTCTCGCCGTACAGGTCGTGCTCGTCACTGCCCATGATGCGGACATCGACGAATTCGCCCGGCTGCAGCCCGGCATCGCGGCCGTCCTGGATCTGCACGACGCCATCGATCTCCGGGGCGTCGGCCATCGACCGCGCGATCGCCAGCTCGCCATCGATCGCATCGACCAGGCAGCGCTGGACCGTGCCGACCTTGGCCTCGAGCCGCGCCGACGAAATCGCCGCCTGCACGTCCATGAAGCGCGCCAGCCGCTCCTGCTTGACCGCCTCGTCCACCGGGCCGGGCAAGGCATTGGCGCTGGCACCATCGACCGGCGAATAGGCGAATGCGCCGACGCGGTCCAGTTGCACGTCCTGCATGAAGTCCAGCAGCTCCTGGAACTCGGCCTCGGTCTCGCCGGGGAAACCGACGATGAAGGTGCTGCGGATCGTCAGTTCCGGGCAGATCTCGCGCCAGCGCGCGATGCGCTCGCGGATCTTGTCGACCGCGCCCGGCCGCTTCATCAGCTTGAGGATGCGCGGGCTGGCGTGCTGGAACGGAATGTCCAGGTACGGCAGCAGCTTGGGCACGCCGTTGCGGGTCTCGGCCATCAGCGGAATGATGTCGTCGACATGCGGATATGGATAGACGTAGTGCAGACGCGTCCACACGCCCAACTCCGACAGTCCCTCGCACAGCGCCTTCATCCGCGTCTGGTAGGCCTTGCCGCGCCATTCGCGCTCGGCGTAGCGGGTATCCACGCCATAGGCCGAGGTGTCCTGCGAAATCACCAGCAGCTCGCGCACGCCGCCACGGGTGACCAGGCGCTCGGCTTCGCGCAACACCTCGTCGACCGGGCGCGACACCAGGTCGCCGCGCATCGACGGGATGATGCAGAAGCTGCAACGGTGGTTGCAGCCTTCCGAAATCTTCAGGTAGGCGTAGTGCTTCGGCGTCAGCTTGATGCCGACATCGTCTTCTGCGATCCGTCTCGGCAGCAGGTCGATGAACGGGTCATGTTTGGGCGGCAGTGCCGTATGCACGGCGGACATCACGCTATCGTAGTCCTGCGGCCCGCTGATCGACAGCACGCCCGGGTGCGCCTCGCGGATCAGGTCGCCGCGCTTGCCCAGGCAGCCGGTGACGATGACCTTGCCGTTCTCGGCCATCGCTTCGCCGATGGCGTCCAGCGATTCGGTGACCGCCGAATCGATGAAGCCGCAGGTGTTGACCACCACCACGTCGGCATCGTCGTAGGTCGGCACGAGCTCGTAGCCCTCGACGCGCAACTGGGTCAGGATGCGTTCGGAATCGACCAGTGCCTTCGGGCAACCGAGACTGACGAAACCGACCTTGGGATTGGCTGCGGACATGCGGATCCGTGGCTGAAAGGGGATGAAAAGGAAGATCGAAGGCCACGCCCCGGCAATGGCCACGGGCGTTATCCTCGGGTTGGCCATCGCGGACCGGCGCCCTCAGCGGCCAGGCCGGCACGGCGGCCGAAGGTCGCGCAGTATACCGTTGCCCGGCCAACCGCTCCTGACCCGCACAGCTGACTTGTCCCGGCGCGATCCCGTCCCGCGCCGCCCGCTTCCCCGCTAAACTCCGGCCATCACTCTGCCGAGGTGACGCCATGGGCCGCGATATCGCCATTCCGACCCCGCTGGGACCGATCAATGCCTGGCGTGCCGACCCACCCAATGGGGCGGCGGCGTTCGGCGCGATCCTGGTGATCCAGGAGATCTTCGGCGTCAACGAACATATCCGCAGTGTCGCCAACCGCTACGCGACCCAGGGCTATACGGCGCTGGCACCCTCGCTGTTCGACCCGGTGCAGCGTCATGTCGAACTCGGCTACGACGAGGCCGGCTTCGCCGCCGGGCGCGCCCTGGTCACGGAACTGGGGACCGAGCGCGCCCTCCAGCAATTGGCGGCGGCCGTGGCCCTGCTGCGCGGCGAAGGCCACAAGGTGGCGGCGGTCGGATTCTGCTGGGGCGGCACCCTGGCCTTCCTCGCCAATACCCGGCTGGGCCTGCCCGCGGTCAGCTTCTATGGCGCGCGCACGCTGCCCTTCCTCGACGAGCCGCTGCAGGCACCGATGCGCTTCCACTTTGGCGAGGATGACGCCAGCATCCTGGCGGCCGACATCGCGCAGCACCAGCTCCTGCAGCCGAACGCCGAACTGCAGGTGTATCCGGGAGGCCATGCCTTCAATCGCGATGTCGATCCCGGCCACTACCACGCAGAGAGCGCATCGCAGGCGCGACGGGACACGCTGCGCTTCCTCGAATCCGCGCTCAGCTGATCCCTCATCAACAGGTAGGCCCGCGTGCGCTGGCTTACGACCGCAGGATCCGGCGCATGCGACCCGCGTACCCGCTCACCTACCTGGCCGCTTAACCGATCGCGCACAACCAGGCGTGCACAATCATCGGCAACCGGCACCCCGCGTGCAGCAACGGAGGACATCATGGGCAGGCAGGCACAACAGGCCACGCGCTACGCGCTGCATCCGCAGTTGGCCAACGATACGCATCCGCTGGCGAGCCTGGCGCTGTGCGACCTGCGGCTGATGGATGACGCTAACTATCCGTGGCTGGTGCTGGTGCCCCGGATCGTCGATGCGCGCGAACTGATCGAACTCGATGCCGACCAGCGCCGCACACTGACCGACGAGATCGACCAGGCCTCGCACCTGCTCAGCCGCACGTTCCAGCCGTTCAAGCTCAACGTTGCAGCGCTCGGCAACCTGGTGCCGCAGCTGCACGTGCATGTCATCGGCCGTTATGAAGACGACCCGGCCTGGCCGGCGCCGGTCTGGGGCCGCGTCGCCGCGCGCCCGTACTCGCCAGAAGCGCTGGTCGAGCGGATCACGCGACTGCAGGCCGGGCTGGCCGGCTGAGGCGATCGGCAGGCGATCAGCACGCGATGTGCCGGCCTGACTGGCACACGCTGGCCCGACGATGCAGGTCGGCCCGGCGCGGCAACGGGCAGGCAGATCCCGCCACGATCAAGACGCGAGGCGCCCTCAGGTCCGCGGCAGCGTCACGCCGGTCTGGCCCTGGTACTTGCCGCCGCGATCCTTGTACGAGGTTTCGCAGACGTCATCGGCGTCGGACTGGAAGAACAGCATCTGCGCCACGCCCTCGTTGGCGTAGATCCGTGCCGGCAGCGGCGTGGTGTTGCTGAACTCCAGCGTCACGTGGCCTTCCCACTCCGGCTCCAGCGGCGTCACGTTGACGATGATCCCGCAACGCGCATAGGTGCTCTTGCCCAGGCAGACCACCAGGGTGTCGCGCGGAATCCGGAAGTACTCCACCGTGCGCGCCAGCGCGAACGAGTTGGGCGGGATGATGCACTCGTCGGCCTCGATGTCGACGAAGCTGCCGGGATCGAAATGTTTGGGATCGACGATCGTCGAATTGATGTTGGTGAAGATCTTGAACTCGCGCGAGCAACGCACGTCGTAGCCGTAGCTCGACGTCCCGTAGCTGACGATGCGCTGGCCGCCCGCCCCGGTCTTGTCGGCAAACTTGACTTGCCCCGCCTCGAACGGCTCGATCATGCCGCCGGGCTGTTCCGACATCCGCCGGATCCAGCGATCGCTCTTGATGCTCATGTAGTGATTCCCTGCGGCCGACGCGGCCCGACCCACATTATTGCAGAGCCGGGCGACCCGGCGCTGCGCCGGCCGCCCATCGCGCACGCACCGACCGCGCGGCAAGGCCGATGATCGAACCGGCGGGACGGCCGATCAGACCACCGACAGCGAGATCGACATCGACGCGCGCGGCCGCTGCGCCAGCACCTCGGCCAGTCTGCGCGCCGTACTGCGGTAGGCCTGCGCAGCCGCCGACTCCGGCGCCGAGACCATGATCGGGATGCCGGCATCGCCCTGCTCCCGGATCGCGACCTCCAGCGGTAACGAGCCCAGCAATGGCACCCCATACTGCGCCGCCATCCGCTCGCCGCCGCCCTGGCCGAACAGATGCTCGACATGACCGCAGTTGGAACACACGTGCTGGGCCATGTTCTCGACCAGGCCCAGCACCGGCACCTCGACCTTCTCGAACATCTTCAGCGCCTTGCGCGCGTCCAGCGTTGCCAGCTCCTGCGGCGTGGTGACGATGACCGCCCCCGCGACCGGAATCTTCTGCGCCAGCGTCAGCTGGATGTCGCCGGTGCCCGGCGGCAGGTCGACGATCAGGTAGTCCAGCCCCTCATCGCCCCCCCACAGCGTGTCGTTGAGCAACTGGGTCAGCGCCGACGTCGCCATCGGCCCGCGCCAGATCATCGGCGTGTCCTGCTCGACCAGCAGTCCGATCGACATCGCCTCGATCCCGAACGCCCGCTTGGGCTCGATCGACTTGCCGTCCGGGCTGTCGGGCTTGCCCGAGATCCCCAGCATCATCGGGATGCTGGGCCCATAGATGTCCGCATCCAGCAAGCCGACCCGCGCCCCGTCGGCCGCCAGTGCCAGCGCCAGGTTCACGGAAGTCGTTGATTTTCCTACCCCTCCCTTCCCCGACCCGATCGCGATGATGTTGCGGATCCGCGGCAGGGGTTTGAGGTTGGGCTGGACGGCGTGGGGGACTGTTTTCATGGGGGAGCTTTATCCAAGGGCGGAATTCGGAGCTGACTCGGCGGCCATCGACGGGACTGACTTTTGCCTAGCTGAATAGGGAATCTCCCCCGACCAGCCGCAATTAAGTGTTTTTACGGTCGAAATTCGCGCCGGCAACGTGTGGCATTGAGGTTAACGTCATGTTAAGTTTTCGTGGTCGGCTCATTTGAAACCTATACGGGACGTGACCGATGGCTCTTTCAAAGGCAACAGCTGTTTTGAAATCACGCATTCCTTGTAGGGGATAACTTGAAATGACTGCACAAAATTATAAGCGTCACCAGGCGAGCAGACTCAGCACCGCCATCGTGATGGCCATGACGTTGTCGGCGGGAAGCGCCTTCGCGCAGGATTCGACACAGGCTGCCGAACAAGCCACGCAGACCGAAAACGCTCCGACCACCCGCGGTGCAACGAATCTCGACAAGGTGACCGTCACCGGTTCGCGCATCAAGCGCGCTGAAATCGAGGGCCCGGCGCCGGTCACGATCGTCACCGCCGCCGATATCGAGAAGCAAGGCTTCAATACGGTTTACGACGCACTCAATACGCTGAGCCAGTTCACCGGTAGCGTCCAGAACGAGCTGACGGCCGGTGGCTTCACCCAGAACGCGAGCTTCCTGAACCTGAGAGGCCTGGGACCGGGCTACCAGCTCATCCTCGTCAATGGACGCCGCGCGGCGGACTACCCCCTGCCTTACAACGGCCAGTCCAATGCAGTCAATCTTGCGAATATTCCTGCAGCCGCGATCGAGCGCATCGAAGTGCTCTCGGGTGGTGCATCCGCCATCTATGGCTCCGATGCCGTCGCAGGTGTCGTCAACGTCATCCTGAAGACCAACTACGAAGGCGACCTGGTCACCCTCCGTGGCGGTACCACGACCCGTGGCGGCGGTGACAGCGGTCGCGTCCAATGGATCGGCGGAAAGACCGGCGACAACTGGAGCGTGACCTACGCCGCGGAGCTCCTCGAGCGTGAAGCCATCTATGCGCGCCAGCGCGATTTCATGGATTCCTATCGCGACGACCCCTCTGTCGATCCCGCCGACGCCCTGCCGGTTGAAGGCGTTCGCTTCACGGTCAATCGCGGCGCGGGTGCGATCCGTGAGTGGCCCGATGGCCTTGCGGCGACCTGCGGCCGGTTCAGCCAGTTTGAAACCTATCGGACCACGTCGGCCCAGCCCGTCCCGAATGCTTGCGGCTATTTCGGCTATCCGGCAACGCAGTCCATCCGCAACTCGGACAGCTCAATCGCAGGCTACCTCTACGGAACCTACGACTTCGACGGCGGGATGCAGGCATGGACCCAGTTGGGCTTCAACAACAGCAAAGCCAAACTGGCGTCTGCGACGCGCTTCATCCAGAGCGGTGCAACGCTCGGGATCGGCAACTTCTATGATCCCAATTTCGGCGGAACCGTTGGCAATATCCTGCGCATCTTCACGCCCGAGGAAGTCGGCAACGTGGGCGCAGAGAACCGCTATGACGAACTGAGCTTCGATGTCGCCGCAGGCCTGCGTGGCACCTTCATCAACGACCGTTTCGACTGGGATGCCACTGTGTCCCACGCGCGTTACCGTGCCGATGATGAATTCAACTGGCCGGTCGCCAGCCGTGTTCGCGATTTCTTCTTTGGCCAAAGGCTGGGAACCACCGGAACCGGCCTGCCGATCTACAACCTGCGTACCGATCGTCTGCTGCGCCCGCTGACGCCGGCGGAAGTGCAGTCCTTCAGCGAGACCTACAGCAGCAAGGCCGACTCCGAAGTCACGCAGGCCTCGTTCAGTGTGAGCGGCGACCTGTTTGAACTTCCGGCAGGCGCGGTCGGCATGGCTGCCATCCTGGAAGCTGCACAGCAGGAGTACGACATTACGCCTGATGCCCGCATGCGGCTCGATTACACCGGCAATGATGCGCCGATGGGTCGCACCGCCACCGGCGGCGGCGGCGACCGCACCCGCTATGCACTCGGTGTCGAGTTCAGTATTCCGATCTTCGAGACCTTCCGGGCAAACATCGCGGGACGCCATGACAAGTACGACGACGCCAGTAGTGTCGACGGCGCCAGCACCTGGATGGCCGGGCTCGAGTGGCGTCCGGTGGACAGCCTGCTCCTGCGCGCAAGCCACAGCACCAGCTTCCGCGCACCCGACATGCACTACATCTTCGCCCAGCCTTCGGGCTTCTTCCTCAACTCGGCACTGGACGAGTACCGTTGCCGTCGTGACGGCTTGAATCCTCTGAGCAACGAGGATTGCGGCTCCGGTACGGATTATTCATATTCGTACAGCGGCCAGCGCGAAGGCAACATCAACCTGAAGGAAGAAACCGGAAAATCCACCACCATCGGCTTCGTCTGGGACATCGCCGATCGCATGTCGGTCAGCGTCGACTACTACCGGATCAAGCTGGAAGGAGCGGTCAAGGACATCGCGTTCAGCTATCTGAGCCGCAATGAAGCCGACTGCCGTCTTGGACAGACGCGCGACGGCAGCCCGGTGGACGTCAATTCGTCGGCATGCCAGTACTTCCGCAGCCTGATCGAGCGTGAAGGCATCAACCCGGCGCTGGGCGAAGACGAGTACGTGCTCACGTACAACTCGGTGCCCTTCAACCAGGCCATGCAGGAAACCACCGGCATCGATGCATCGTTCAAGTACGCGCTTGACACCGATCGCATGGGCGACTTCAACTTCGGCCTGAACTGGACCCACGTCCTCAAGCTTGAAGACCAGGAGTTCCCGGGCAGCGGCATCCGTAACATTCGCGATCACAAGCAGTTCTTCAACTTCCGCAGCCGCATCAACTGGACGGCAAGCTGGGAGCGCAACGACTGGGCAGCGACGGTGTATGGCTACCGCTGGGGCTCGTTGCCGAACTGGGAAGAGACCGGCCGCATCGGTTCCTACGTGATCTGGAATGCCAATGTCCAGAAGAAGCTGACCGAAAAGGCAACCCTGGGCCTGTACGTCAACAACGTGTTCGATGACCTGGCACCGGAAGACAACTCCTTCAATACGTATCCGTTCTTCTGGGGCGCCTACAGCCCCATCGGCCGCGAAGTCTTCGTGCAGTTCGATTACAAGTTCCGCTGACACTTGCTGGATCGATGATCCAAGGAGCCCAGCTTTGCTGGGCTTCTTTTTTCTCGCCAAACTTCCCCAACACCAAAGAAGCAAATCGTCAGGATAATTTCCATGAATCTAACAAAATGGCTTGTCCCGATCGCGCTCGTCGTTTCGTCGATGTCGCATGCAGCGTCAACGCAGCCGATCGAGGATTTCGTCAAGCACCCCACTTACAGCGGAGTAAAAATCTCGCCCAACGGCGACTATCTTGCGATCACCGTCGACCAGGGCGACCAGGATGTACTGACTGTGCTCAGGACATCCGATCTGCAAATCCTGAAGGTCAACCAGCTTCCGGACAAGAAGAGCGTAGGCAGCTTCTACTGGGTGAGCCCGGAGCGCCTGATGTTCAATGCTGTGCGCAAGATGGGTGGATTCGCACAGCCCTTCGCAACGGGCGAATGGTACGGCGTCAATGCGGACGGATCACAACCTCGTCCGCTGATCTTCTACGGCACCCGCGATGCCACCCAGCGCGGCAAATCGGTCAGCAATGAACGGTTCTCGCTGCTGGACACGCTCAAGGGCGACGACCAGTACGTGATCATGGAAGCACGCTCGCCCCGCTCATCGGAAGGCGCTGGCACCGAGGTCGTCAGGCTCGATGTTCTGAATGGTCGTCGCACCTCGATCCTGCGCGCCCCCAAAGAGAACTGCAGCATTGCCCTGGACGCCTCCAAGCTGCCGCGCTTCGCGGTCTGTTCGTCCAGCAAGAATGAGGAAGGCGAGTACGACGAGCGTACCGAACTGTACCGTCGTGACGACAGCCGCTGGACGCTGGTCAATGCCTCAAAATCCGACGGCAAGCACCTCTGGGTGGTCAATACGACCCTGGACGGTACCGTCTACGTGGAACAGAGCGACGACAAGAGCCCGGCCGCCGTCGGCACGCTGAACACCGAAACCGGCGAGTTCACCCAATTGTTCCAGGACGAGGTCGCCGACGTCTCCGACTACATCTGGTCCACCGACGAGAAGACCCTGATCGGCGTGGTGACCGAGGCCGGCGCGCCCAACGTCAAGCTGATCGACGAGAGCCATCCCGATGCCGAACTGTATGCATCGCTGGCCGCCTCGTTCCCGGGCCAGATGGTCGATTTCTCGAGCCATACCGAGGATGGCAAGAAGATCGTCGTCTCCGTCTACAGCGACAGCAACCCGGGGGAGCTGTATCTGTACGACCGTGACACCGGCAAGGCACGCTTCCTGATGCAGGGTCGCAAATGGCTCGACAAGGAGAAGATGGCCTCGGTCAAGCCTTTCGTGGTGACCACCCGCGACGGCAAATCCGTCTACGGCTACCTGACGATCCCGCATGGCTCCGATGGCAAGAACCTGCCACTGATCGTCAATCCGCATGGCGGCCCGATCGGTCCGCGCGACAACTGGGGCTTCAACTGGGAGACGCAGTTGCTGGCCAGCCGTGGCTACGCGGTGCTGCAAATGAACTACCGCGGTTCGGGCGGCTACGGGAAGGCGTTCCAGGATGCCGGCCATCGCCAATGGGGTGAAGGCATCCAGAACGACATCATCGACGCCACCAATTGGGCCATCCAGCAGGGCTATGCCGACAAGGAACGCATCTGCATCTATGGCGGCAGCTTCGGCGGCTACTCGTCGCTGATGGCGCCGATCCGCGCCCCCGGACTGTTCAAATGCACCTTCGGCTACGTCGGTGTCTATGACGTCGACATGATGTTCAAGCGTGGCGACATTCCGGAGCGCGAGTCGGGACTGCGATACCTCCGCAGGACGCACGGCAACAGTGCCGCGGAATGGACACAGAACTCTCCGGCCCGCCGCGCTGCCGAGGTCAAGATCCCGGTCTATCTGGCTGCGGGCGCACGCGACGTGCGTACTCCGCCGGAGCAGACCGAGCTGATGAACAGGGCGCTGATCGCCGCGGGCAATCCGCCCGAAGGCATGATCATCCAGTCTGGCGAAATGCACGGGTTCTACGATGTCGCCAATCGCGTCAAGTTGTACACCGAGATGTTGAAATTCTTCGATCGCCATATCGGTGGCACGGTCACGGTCTCTCCGCCCAGCAAGGCGGACTGACCAGCAAGCCAGAAGGCCCGGCCAACGTCGGGCCTTCTTCTTGCGCGCTTCCGTCCGGCCTGAACGCGGCACGCCCCATGTCTCGCACGAACGACACGTGCCGCGCTTAACGACCGGCTCAGGCTGAATGCACCGGTCCGCACGCCGCGTGAACCGCCGGAGCGATAGCACTTCCCATTCGCACCGATTGCGCTATAAGCAGGTTTCCACGGCTCGTCGCATGACGGCGCGCCCTGCAGACGAATAAATGGGAGGAGTACGACATGCAATTGAACCGAGTTCTCGTCGCCACGGCGGCGATCATGCTGGCATCGCCACTGGTGTCGGCTACCAGTCCAGTGGATGGACGCTGGACCACGCTGGACGACGAAACCGGACGCGCCATGTCCGTGGTCGAGGTCAGCACCACCAACAACGTCCTGACCGCGCGCGTCGTCGAGACGCTCAACACGCCCAATGCGACCTGCAGCGCCTGCTCCGGCTCGCAGCGGGGCAAGCCGATCGTCGGCATGCGCGTGTTGTGGGACCTGAAGCCGACCGCCGATGGCTGGGGCAACGGCAGCGGGTTCAAGCCGTCCACCGGCGACAGCTTCAAGGCCAAGAGCGTCAAGCTGTCGGCGGACGGGAAGACCCTGGAAGTCACCGGCTGCAAGATGTCGGTGCTGTGCAGGACCGCCAAGTGGTCGCGCGCCGGCTGAACGAGCCGACGTCATGATCGCGCTTCAGGGCCCGGCATTGCCGGGCCTTGTCGTTTCTGGAAGACGGCCCCCGCCGCGCCAGCGCGAACGCTTGCTCTGTCGGCGCGCCGCCGTCCTTGCAGGCCCTCGGGATGGCCCCTCCACCCCGCATGCGATAATCCCGCTCCCCTGTTGCTGCAGTCCCGCCCATGTCCCGCCCCGCGCTCGTCACCAACGCCCTTCCCTATGCCAACGGTCCGCTGCACCTGGGCCACCTGGTCGGCTATATCCAGGCCGACATCTGGGTCAGGGCCCGGCGCATGGCCGGCGACACAGTGCACTACGTCTGCGCCGACGACACCCATGGCACGCCGATCATGCTGGCTGCCGAGAAGGCCGGCACCACGCCGGAGGCGTTCATCGCCACCATGCAGGCCGGCCATGAGCGCGACTTCGCCGATTTCAGCGTGGCATTCGACCACTACGATTCGACCCACTCGCCGGGCAACCGTGCGCTGACCGAGGCGATCTACGCCAGGCTGGTCGAGAACGGCCACATCTCGCAGCGCTCGGTCGAGCAGTTCTACGATCCCGAAAAGGGCATGTTCCTGCCCGACCGCTACATCAAGGGCATCTGTCCCAACTGCGGCACGCCCGACCAGTACGGCGACAACTGCGAGCATTGCGGTGCCACCTATTCGCCGACGGACCTCAAGGAGCCTCGCTCGGTGCTGTCGGGCGCGACGCCGGAACTGCGCGAGTCGCTGCACTTCTTCTTCGAGGTCGGCCGCTTCGACGGCTTCCTGCGGCAATGGCTGGCCAGCGACGTCAGCGTGCCGGGCGTCAAGGCCAAACTGCAGGAATGGCTGGACGGCGAAGGCGGGCTGCGCGCCTGGGACATCTCCCGCGACGCGCCCTACTTCGGCTTCGAGATCCCGGGCCATCCGGGCAAGTTCCTGTACGTCTGGCTGGATGCGCCGATCGGCTACCTCAGCAGCTTCCAGGCCCTGTGCCAGCGCGAAGGCCTGGACTTCGACAGTTTCCTCTCCGCCGGCAGCCAGGCGGAAATGCACCACTTCATCGGCAAGGACATCGTCAATTTCCACGGCCTGTTCTGGCCAGCGGTACTGCACGGCTCGGGCATGCGCGCGCCGACGCGGCTGCACGTCAACGGCTACCTGACGGTGGAAGGCGCGAAAATGTCGAAGTCGCGCGGCACCTTCATCATGGCGCGCACCTATCTGGAGCAGGGACTGCATCCCGAGGCGCTGCGCTATTACTTCGCGGCCAAGTCCTCCGGCGGCGTGGACGACCTGGACCTGAACCTCGGCGATTTCGTCGCGCGCGTGAATGCCGACCTGGTCGGCAAGCTGGTCAACCTGGCCAGCCGCTGCGCAGGCTTCATCGACAAGCGCTTCAACGGCCAACTGGCCGATGCGCTGCCCGATCCGGCGATGCATGCGCGCTTCGTGGACGCGCTGCCGGGCATCCGCGCCAGCTACGAACGCAACGATCCGGCCAGCGTGCTGCGCGCGGTGATGACGTTGGCCGACGAGGCCAACCGATACATCGACGATCACAAGCCCTGGGTCATCGCCAAGCAGGAAGGCGCGGACGCGCAGTTGCAGGCGGTCTGTACGCAGGGGTTGAACCTGTTCCGGCTGCTCGCCGGCATGCTGCGCCCGGTGCTGCCGGGCATCGTCGGCCATGTCGAGACGTTCCTGGACGCACCGCTGGCCCGCTGGTCCGACCTCGAAGCGCCGTTGCTCGGCCACGCGATCAAGCCGTACGCGCCGCTGTTCACGCGCATCGATCCCAAGCAGATCGATGCGATGGTCGAAGCGTCGCGCGACACGCTCGCGGCCTCGGCGACCCCGGGCGCCGTGGTCCAGGCGCCGATCGCGAAAGCCAAACAGGCCGCTGCGCCCAAGACCGCCACCGCGGCGACCGCTAGCACGCCTGCGGACGGCCTCATCGGCATCGATGATTTCGCAAAGCTCGATCTGCGCATCGGCAAGGTCCTCGCCTGCTCGTTCGTCGAGGGCTCGGACAAGCTGCTGCGTTTCGAACTCGACGCCGGCGATCTCGGCCAGCGGCAGATCTTCTCGGGCATCCGCGCCAGCTATGGCGAGCCGGAGACCCTGGTCGGCCGCCATGTCGTGTTCATCGCCAACCTCGCACCGCGCAAGATGCGCTTCGGCGTCAGCGAGGGCATGATCCTGTCGGCCGGTTTCGATGGCGGCAGCCTGGCCCTGCTCGATGTCGACAGCAGCGCACTGCCCGGCATGCCGGTGAAGTGACGACCGCGGCATGAATGCCGTGCCTGCCCCGTCGCTGGTCGAACGCCTCGACCGGCTGTTGCCGCAGACCCAGTGCGGGCAATGCGGTTACGACGGCTGCCGTCCCTATGCGCAAGCCATGGCCGACGGCGAGGCCGGCACCGATCATTGTCCACCCGGCGGCGACCACGGCGCGCGGACCCTGGCGCGTCTGCTCGGCATTGCCTCCAGGCCCTATGACCGCACCCGCGGATTGCAGAAGCCCGATCTTGTCGTACGCGTCGTCGAAGCCGACTGCATCGGCTGCACCAAGTGCATCCAGGCCTGTCCGGTCGATGCCATCATCGGCGCCGCCAAGCTGATGCACACGGTGATCGCGCCGCTGTGCACCGGCTGCGAGCTGTGCATTCCGGCGTGCCCGGTGGATTGCATTGAGATCGCGTCGCCCTCGTGATGCCGGGCTTCCCCCTCGACCGACAGCCGTAAGAACCTGTTTACGATCTGTCGCGAGCGCCGGCAGCTGGCGTGTGGTGGAGCGCAGAAAGCGCAGTGTATGTGCGGATACATGAGCAACCGAGCACCGCACGCGCGCCAGATGGCAGGCGCAGTAAGATCGTAAACAGGTTCTAAAGACACGGCCGAGCGGCGCTGCAGCTCCCTCAGCGTGCCGGCAGTTGGGCCGGCACCGCCTTGCAGGCCGAGCAGATGCGCTCGACGTCATAGCCCTTCGCGCGCAGCTTTTCGACCACGCCATCCTCGCCCAGCAGGTGCAGGGCTCCGACCACGATCAGGCTGTCGTCGTTGCCGGGCTGGCGCAGCCGGGCCTCGATCTTCGGGAGCCACGCATCGTTGCGGTCCACGTTGATGCGCTGGTAAAGCTTCGGGAACTGCCGGCGCATTTCCACCGCCAGTTCCTTCCACAGATAGGCTTCATCGCCATTGCGCCAGGCGTTGTGCAGCTTTTCGATCTCGGCCTGGCCTTCGGTCGAGGTTCTCAGCGACTCCTGCAGGAACTGCAGTTGCTCCTCCAGGTCCATGCCGTCAAGGAAGGCGATCTGTTGCTGTGCGGTCTCGAAGCCGGCGGTCGGCTTGCCGGCCTGCTGCGCCCTGGCGGCAAAGTGCGCGTCCAGTCCCAGCGCCGGATCGAGGCCGAACTTGGTCAACTCGGTGACGGTCACCATCAGGCCCACGAACCAGGGCTCGAACATCTGCAGCACCTCCGGTGAGATCTGCATCTTCTGCAGTTGTCCCGCGTTCTCGGTGGTCCATGCCTCGAGCAGCGCGATCGTCTCCGGCGTCAGGCTGCTGTTGAGGCGCGTGCCATCGGTGCGCATACCGGCCTGCGCCATCGACATGCCGGTCTCGGGCGAGCCCAGCTCTTCCGGCGGCACCTCGAACACCACGTGGCGCGCATCGGCGAACGCGGCCTCGACGTCCTGCGACAAGGGATAGTCGCTGGGCTTCAACAGGTGGAAGGACCCGAGCAGATAGATCGAATTGTCGTCGTCGGAGACTTTCCACAACAGCGGGACCGGACGGCCATCGGACGTCGGGGAGGCGACCGGTGTCGCAGCTGCAGTCGCGGGCTGGTCGGCCTGCACCGCACCGGCGAATGCCACGATGGTCGCGAGCCCGAGAAACGGGGCCAGCAGTCTGCGCGAGGGGCGCCAGTTCAGTTGCATGTCATTCCTTTGAAGTCTTGGTGGGCTTGGCATAGGTCTTCTCGCCTGCGGTGATCGCGAGGTCGAGACGGTTCTCCGGCGGCGGCAACGGACAGGTCGCGAAATCGGTGAACGCACAGGGTGGGTTGTAGGCACGGTTGAAATCCAGCATCACGCGGCCCTCGGCGTCGGCGGCATCGACGTCGAGGTAACGGCCGGCGCTGTAGCTGCCCTGCCCGCTGGTGCGATCGGCCAGGATCACGAACAGGCGACCTTCACCGTCATCGAGCGCTTCCAGCCGGTAGTCGACGCCGTCGCGCGTGAACACCAGCACGCCTGGATTGCGGGACTGTTCCAGGATGCCGACGATGTTGGCGATCTCGATGGTCTTGCCCGGCGGATGCGCGACGAATCGTCCCGGGATGCGCCAGCCGCTGTCCACAGGCCAGAACGCCAGCCCGGCAAAGCTGCGGCGCGCCTCGGCGTCGGCATGACGGATCCGCAAGGCCTTGCGGTCGCCGCGCTCGATCAGCGACAGCTCGCCCTTGCCCTCGTCGAAGCCGATCAGGGTCGGCGACGGTGTCTTGTCGGATGCCAGCAGGCCACGTCCCTTCAGCGCCACGCCGTCCCGCGTCACCGCGACGCCGCGCTCGGGAGTGAAGTAGACCTGCCCGCGTTGCTGCTGGACCAGGCCCAACGCATCGGGGCCCTTGGCGATGCGGATGCCGCTGCGCTCGCCGCTGCCGACGTAATGCGCGTCGAGCGACAGCCAGTGCAGGCCCACCAGCGTCGTCCAGCCATCGTCGCCGACCAGACTGTCATGACGGTGTTGGCGCCACTGCGCATTGTCGGCCAGGAACTGCGGATCCTCTTCCGCCTTCGGACTCGACGCCGGCATCTCCTGCGAAGGCTGGCAGGACGACAGCGCGCCAACCGCCAGCACGACGCAGCACGCGATCAACCAGCGCGATGACCGCATGTCATCGTCCCCGCAGGAACCAGCGATCGATGTCGGGCAGCGAGAAATGCGCCCAGGTCGGCCGGCCATGGTTGCACTGGCCTGAACGCTCGGTCACTTCCATCTGCCGCAGCAGCGCGTTCATCTCCGGAATCGTCAACCGGCGGTTGGCACGGATCGCACCGTGGCAGGCCATCGTCGACAACAGTTCGTCGCGGGCCGCGCGGATGCGGCGGCTCTCGCCGTGCTCGCGCAGGTCGGCCAGCACATCGCGCAGCAAGGCCTCGGTATCGCCTTCGGCCAGCAGCGCCGGCACGCTGCGCAGCAACAGCGACTGCGGACCGCTGCGCGAGACTTCGAAACCCAGGTCCAGCAGGGTCGTGGTCTCGCGCTCGGCGACATCGGCCTCGCGCTCGGACACGGCCACGGTCTGCGGCACCAGCAGCGGCTGCGTGCGCAGGCCGTCGCTGTCGTGCGCGTTCTTCAGGCGCTCATAGCCGATGCGTTCGTGCGCGGCGTGCATGTCGACGACGATCAGACCGTCGGCGGTTTCGCTGAGCACGTAGATGCCATGCAGCTGCGCGACCGCGAATCCCAGCGGTGGCACGCCATGCGCGGCATCGTCCCGCGGCAGCGCCGGCATCGGCCGCGGCGAGTCGACGCCCCCGTCGCTGGTCGTCGCTGGCGAGGCATACAGGGCCGCATAGGCGGCGCGTGCTTCCTCGACCTGCAGGTGCAGGTTGGATTGTGGCATCGGACGCGACCACACCGATGCGCCGGCATCGCCGCCGCCGAAGGCACCGGGCAGGCCCGACATGCCTGACATGCCGGACGAGGGACGCTCGATCGCACTGGCAACCGCGCCAGCACGCGTCTCCGACAAGGCATCGTGCAGCGTGCGGAACACGAAATCGTGGATCAGCCGCGCGTCGCGGAACCGTACCTCGTGCTTGGCCGGGTGCACGTTGACGTCGACGCGCGTCGGGTCGAGCTCCAGGAACAGCACGTAGGCAGGCTGCCGACCATGGAACAGCACGTCGGCATAGGCCTGCTTGACCGCATGCGCGACGCTGCGGTCGCGCACCGCGCGGCCGTTGACGTACAGGTACTGCTGATCGGCGCTGGCACGCGAATAGGTCGGCAGCGCGATCCAGCCCGACAGCCGCAGGCCGGCCGCGGCATGGTCGACGCGCAACGACTGCTTGGCGAAATCCGCACCCAGCGTCTCGGCCAGCCGTTCGCCGGAAAACAGTTCGATGCTGCCGCCATCGGAGAATCCGCGATAACGCCGGGACGGCTTGCCGTTGTGCGACACGCGCAATTCCACTTCCGGCCGCGACAATGCCAGCGAGCGCAGCCATTCCTCGATATGCCCCAGCTCGGTACGCTCGGCACGCAGGAACTTGCGCCGCGCCGGTACGTTGTAGAACAGGTCGCGCACTTCCACGGTGGTGCCGACCGGGTGCTGGCGCGGCGCGATCTCTCCGACGCGTCCTCCATCGACCTGCAGCGCCGAACCGTGCGCATCCTGTTCGCGCCGCGAGCTGAGCTGGAACCGGCTGACCGAGGCGATCGACGGCAGCGCTTCGCCCCGGAACCCCAGCGTCGCCACCGCTTCCAGGTCGTCCAGCGAGGCGATCTTGCTGGTGGCATGGCGCGAGATCGCCAGCGGCAACTCTTCGGCCGGCATGCCGCTGCCATCGTCGCGGATGCGGATCAGGCGGACGCCGCCCTCTTCGAGTTCGATGTCGACGCGACGCGCGCCGGCATCGAGGGCGTTCTCGACCAGTTCCTTGACCACGGATGCCGGCCGCTCGACGACTTCGCCGGCAGCGATCTGGTTGATCAGGGTATCGGGGAGCTGACGAATGGCCAAGCGTGTCTCGATGCGTCTGCGGCATCGCCATCGGAATCAGCCACGATGATAACGAACTTGCCCGCGCTTCCGCGGCAGACGCGCGATGCCGGTCAGGCCGGCGTCGGAAACACGTTGTTCAGGGACTTCCGCCGGCGCCGACGACCGGCTGCACCGCAGCGGTCTGAGCCTGCTGGCCCGCGGCCGCGCGCGCGGCGAACAGCGTGCCCGGCGGCGGCTGGTTGGTGAAGAACGCGCTGATGCCGTTCAGGATGGCCGCGGCGAGCCGGCGCTGGTGCGCAGGATCCTTGAGCCGCTTTTCCTCGTCGACATTGGAAATGAAGCCGGTCTCGACCAGCATCGCCGGCATGTCGGCATTGCGCAGCACTTCGAAGTTTGCGTACTCGACCTGCGCCTTGTGGGTCTTGCCGACGCCGCGCAGGCCGCCGAGCACATGCTGGGCCGCATCCTGCGAGGCCTTCATGTGGCCGCTCTGTGCCAGGTCGAGCAGTACGTTCGACAGCGTGTCCTTCTCCAGCCGCACGCCGCCGACCAGGTCGGAGGTGTTCTCGCGATCAGCGAGCCAGCGCGCATGTTGCGACGACGCGCCACGCGTCGACAGCGTATAGACCGACGAGCCGAAGGCACTGCGGTTGGGCGCGGCATCGGCGTGGATCGACACGAACATGTCCGCCTTCGCCGAGCGCGCACGGCGCGCACGCTGCGGGCGTTCGACATAGACATCGTTGTCGCGGATCAGGTGCGCGCGCATGCCCGGGGTCGCGTTGATCTGGCTGGCCAGTTCCTTCGCGATCGCGAGCACGACATGTTTTTCGTAGGTCCCGCTGGGGCCGATGGCGCCCGGATCCTGTCCGCCGTGACCGGCATCGATCGCGACGACCAGCGGGCGCATACCCGGCTGCATCGCACGCACCGGCGCTGCGGCCACCGGTGCCGGGGCGGCGGCGGCCACGTCGGCCTGTGCGACCGGACCCGGGGCTGCCTGCTGGCTGGCCGTCGGCGTCGGCGGGGATGCGGGAGCAGCGGCCACCGAGGTCGGGGCTGTAGCCGTCGGCGCACGCGCGACAGGCGCCTGCGCCGAAGGCATGCCCGCGACCAGGCGCGACGTGGCGTCCGCGGAGGCCTTGGCAGGATCAGGTACGGGTTGCGCTGCAACGGGCGGCGCGGCTGTCGGAGACGTGGCACTCGGGGACGATGCCGTCGGCGTCGCCGTGGCGGCCGTCGTGGTCTGCTGGGTCGCCGCAGCGATCCGTGCGATCGGATCGGCCGCACCGTCGCCCGGCCATTCGATGACCAGCCGGGTGCCGCCGGGCGCCGCTTCGTAACGGGGCTTCAGCGCGACGATCGAACTGGCGAGGTCGAACACGATCCGGGTCGTGCCGGGAACGGGCTGGCCGCTGCGCACCGACCTGATGACGCCGGCGCCGGCCGGCGCCTTCAGGCTGGCGGCGAGCTTGCTGTCGGGAATGTCGATGACCAGCCGGTGCGGATTGGCCAGCGTGATGACCTTGTACTCGACCTGGGCGTTCAACTGGACCTCGGCCCGGGTGCCGGTGGGCCCGACACTGACGCGCAAGTCCTTGATTTCAGACGCGTGCGCGAGATTCCAGCACAGCGCGGCGATCAACGCCAAGCCGAGCAGGATCTGCTGGAAATTGATTCCCCTGATACGCATGACGCGTAGTCAATCACCAAAATCCAGCGTTTGCAATCATTTTTCCCTTATAAATCCGCCACCTGCCGAACCTTCCTATAAGAAAGGTTCATCAAGGGGCAGCAAACGGCCACCTTCAGCCTGCTGAAGACGCCAGCGACGCCAGCCAGCGATGACCCAATGCGCTGACCGCCTGCAGGTGCGCCGAGCGCCCTGCCCCGTCGACGGCCAGGGCCACGCGCAGGTCCGCGGACGGCAATCCGCCGCGCTCGGCCCGCTCCGGCCATTCAACCAGCCACAGCGCCGGCTCGATGTCGTCCAGGCCCAGGAATTCCAGCTCGCCGGCATCGCCGATCCGGTACAGGTCCAGGTGCAAGGCTTCGCCGCCCGACGCCAGCGGATAGCGCTCGACCAGCGTATAGGTCGGACTGCGCACCGGCCCGGTCACGCCCAACGCGCGCAGCCAGGCACGCGCCAGCGTCGACTTGCCTGCCCCCAGGTCGCCCTGCAGGTGCACCATCGCCGCGCCAGGCTGGGTCCGGGCCAGGGCCTGCGCCAGGGACGCGGTGGCGTCCTCATCGGCGAGGTGCATCGCCATCAGGCCCGTGTGTCCGCCGTGGCCGCTCATGCCCCAACCCCTGCACATGCCCCGCCCGCTGCATTGCCCAACCGTCCATTGGCAAGGCGGCGCATCGGCGCGAACAGATCGGCCGGCAGCAGGCCGCGCTCACCGTGTTCGTGAACCGCGACGTCGCCGGCCATGGCATGCAGCAACGCCCCCGCGCTGGCCGCCTCGAACGGCGCCAGGCCCTGCGCACGCAATGCGGCAATGCATCCCGTCAGCACGTCGCCCATGCCGCCGACCGACATGCCGGGGTTGCCCGCCGCGATGACGCGTGGCAACTCGCCTGGCGCCGCGACCAGCGTGCCCGCGCCCTTGAGTACGACCACGCAATCGAAGATCTCGCACAGCAGGCGCACGGCGGCGTAACGGTTCGCCTGCACTTCGGCACTGCTGATGCCCAGCAGCCGCGCAGCCTCGCCCGGGTGCGGCGTGACGATCGAATCCGCCGGCAGCGACTGCGCCCGCAAGGACAGCAGGTTCAACGCATCCGCATCGACGACGAGCGGCTTTCCCGACTGCATGACCTGCGACTGCAGGGCCTGCGACCAGGCCGACTGTCCCAACCCGGGGCCCAGTGCGACCACGTCGCTGCGGACCAGCAGCGGATGCAGCTCCTGCGGCGAGTCCACCGCATGCGCCATCAATTCCGGACGTCGCGCCAGCGCGGCGGGCACATGCGTCGCGCGCGTGGCCAGACTGACCAGCCCGGCGCCACAGCGCAGTGCGGACTCGCCCGACAGCAGGATCGCGCCGCCCATGCCGTGCTCGCCGCCGACGCACAGCACGCGGCCGAACATGCCCTTGTGGGCGTTGCGCGGACGCGTCCCGAACCACGCCGGCAGGTCTGCTGGCAGCAGCATCCGCGCATGCACCGGGGTGGCCTCGATCAAGGCCGGCGAGACCTCGAGCGTTGCAACCGACAGCGCGCCGACATGATCGAGCGCAGCCCCCGTGCGCAGGCCGGCGTGTTCGACGATGAACTGCAGCGTCCGGGCCGCCTGCACGACGCGTCCCGGCGCACTACCGCGATCGGCATCGAGGCCGCTGGGTACATCGAGCGAGAACACCGGTACCGACGCGTGGTTGACCGCATCGATCAGGGCCGCCGTCGCGTCATCCGGCGCGCGCGCCAGCCCGATGCCGAACAGCGCATCGACGATCAGGTCGGCGGTGGGCAAGCTGCCGCGGAACTCGGCGACACCGCCGCCGGCGCCTTCGTAGGCATCGGCGGCATGCCGCGCCAGCTCGCCGCGCGGCGGGTGCGCGGCCAAGCGGACCACCTGCACATCGCGACCGGACTGCTGGGCGTGGCGCGCCAGCACGTAGCCGTCGCCGCCGTTGTTGCCGGGACCGCAGACGACGACGATCCGATGCGCCTGCGGCCAGTGCTGCAACACTTCGCGCCAGGCCGCCTGCCCCGCGCGCGCCATCAGCGCGAACGCGTCTCCGGGCAACCGGGCGTTGGCGCTGAGCTCGAGCGCGCGCACCGCGGCGCTGTCGTACAACGCGATGCCTGGCGGTACAGGCGGCAGAGGGTTCGCGGGGGGGGAGCGAGGGGGATTCATGGCCGGGATTCTATACTTCACGCGCCATGTCGCCCCCTCACGCCACCGCCCCCGCCGTTGCTGCCCCGCAGGGCACCGACCGCACACCTGCCGCCCTGGCCGCGCGGATCAAGACGCTGGCGCGCGGGCTGGGCTTCCAGCGTTGCGGCATCGCCGGGATCGAGCTGCACGACGACGAAGCCCACCTGAAAACCTGGCTGGCCGAGGGCCTGTACGGGACGATGGACTGGATGGCGCGCCATGGCGACATGCGCTCGCGCCCGCAAGAGCTGATCCCGGGAACGCTGCGCGTGATCTCGGTGGGCCTGGACTACGGTCGCAACGACGACGACAGCGCCTGGCAGACCCTGGCCGACGGCGAGCGCGCCTATGTCGCGCGTTATGCGCTGGGCCGCGACTACCACAAGCTGATGCGCGCACGGCTGCAGAAGCTGGCCGAACGCATCGGCGACGAGATCGGACCGTATGGCTATCGCGTCTTCGTGGATTCGGCCCCGGTGCTGGAACGCGCACTGGCGCGCAACGCCGGCCTGGGCTGGATCGGCAAGCACACCTGCCTGATCGACAAGGACGGCGGGTCGTGGTTTTTCCTCGGCGAAATCTATGTCGACCTGCCGCTGCCGATCGACCCGCCCGCCAGTGCGCATTGCGGGACCTGCGTGCGCTGCATCGATGTCTGCCCGACCCAGGCCATCGTCGCGCCGCACCGGCTCGATGCGCGCCGCTGCATTTCCTACCTGACGATCGAGCACGAAGGCGCGATTCCCGAAGCGTTGCGCGAGCCGATCGGCAACCGCATCTTCGGATGCGACGACTGCCAGCTGGTCTGCCCCTGGAACAAGTTCGCCAAGCGCCATGACGAACCCGACTTCCGCGCACGCAACGCGCTCGATACCGCCACGCTGCCGCAGCTGTTCGCGTGGAGCGAAGAGGAGTTCCTGCGCCGGACCGAAGGTTCGGCGATCCGCCGCAGCGGTCATCCGCGCTGGTTGCGCAACATCGCGACCGCGCTCGGCAACGCACCGACGACGCCGACGGTGGTCGCGGCGCTGCAGAGCCGGCGCGACTGGCCGGATCCGGTGGTGCGCGAACATATCGACTGGGCCTTGGCCCGGCACCTCGGCTGACCGTCATCCTTCCGCCATCGCGCCCCTGGACAGCGCTCCTGCGGGGATGACGGCCGTCGCTCAGCCGCGCGCGGCGATCTCGGCCAGCACGGCGCGGGTCACCGGATCGTCGGCTTCGGCCTTGCCCTGCAACGCGGGCAGCAGCTTGCTGGCGACCTGCTTGCCGAGCTCGACGCCGAACTGGTCGAACGCGTTGATGCCCCAGGCCACCGATTGCAGGTAGACGCTGTGCTCGTACAGTGCGACCAGCATGCCCAGCGATGCCGGCGTCAGGCGGTCCAGCAGCAACAGCGTGCTCGGTCGATTGCCTGCATACGCGCGATGCGGATCGTCGCTGCCCTGGCCGTTGGCGAGCGCCTCGGTCTGCGCCAGCAGGTTGGCCAGCAACGCCTGGTGGTTCTCGACATGCGGATCGTCGTTGCGCACGACACCGATGAAATCGGCGGGCACGACCTGGGTGCCCTGGTGCAGGGCCTGGAAGAAGCTGTGCTGGGTGTCGGTGCCCGGCCCACCCCACCACACCGGCACGCTCTGCACCGGCAATGCCGTGCCATCCAGCCGCACCGACTTGCCGAGGCTTTCCATGACCAGCTGCTGCAGGTAGCTGGGCAGCAGTTTCAGGCGCTCGTCGTAAGGCAGGACCGCCTGGGTCGACGCACCCAGTGCATTGCGGTTCCAGATCGCGGTCAGGGCGTGCCAGACCGTGAGGTTGGTGCGCGCGGGCTCGGTGGCGGCATGCGCGTCCATGGCGTGCGCACCCTCGAGCAGTTGTTCGAACGCCGGCATGCCGATCGCCAAGGCGACCGGAAAGCCGACCGCCGACCACAACGAGTAGCGCCCCCCCACCCAGTCCCACATCGGCAGGATTCGCTCGGCGGCGATGCCGAACTGCGCGGCACGCTCGACATTGGCGCTGACCGCGTAGACGCGGCGGTCGTCGCCGAGCCAGTCGCGGACGATGCGGCCATTGAGCAGCGTTTCCTGGGTGCCGAAGGTCTTCGAGATCAGGATGGTCGCGGTCCGCGCCGGATCCAGCGACGCCAGCGTCCGCTGCGCGGCGGCACCATCGACGTTGGACAGGAAATGCACGCGGAAGCGCGCGCCCGGCTGCGCCAAGGCATCGACGATCAGCCGTGGCCCCAGGTCCGACCCGCCGATGCCGACGCTGACGATGTCGGTGACGTCGGTCGCGGCCAGGGCATCGATCATGGCGGCCATCTGCCGACGCGCATCGCGGGCCAGTGACGCCGCATCGCGCGCGACCTGCGCATCGGACACATCGCCGCGCAACGCGGTATGCAGTGCCGCCCGGTCCTCGGTGACATTGACGAGGTCGCCGTCGACCAGCCTGCGCATCGCCGCCGACAGCCCTGCATGCTCGCCCAGCGCGAACAGCGCATCCAGCGCCCCGCGATCGTAGCTCTGGCGCGAGAAATTGGCATACAGCGGACCGACACGCAGCGCGAGATCGCGCGTGCGTCCGGGATCACCGGCGATCAGCGTCGACAGGGAGGCGTTGGCCAGGCGTTCGGCGTGCGGGCCCAGGGAATCGATTGTCGACAACGTCATTGCTCCGCGACAGTGGGGTCCCCGAGTATAGGCCCGCACAGGCGCGCAGCGCGTGGCAACGGCGTCGCTGGCATGGCCTGTTTTCCGCATGCTTGAACCTGTCCCGTGGATGTCCTCTGGCGCCATGCCAAGGACAGTCGGGACCACATGGGTCGGGGTATGTGCGCCAGGCCATGTCGCGCGTCGTGTCCCCGCGAGACGCCGCCACGCCGCGCGTTGCCGCACCTGCGCTCAGCGCGCGTCGGGCAGCGTGAATTCGAGGTTGTCGATCAGCCGGGTCGTGCCCTGGCGGGCCGCCGCCAACGCGACCAGATTACCGCCCTGCCCGTCCGCGAATGCGGCCAGCGTCGCCTGGTGCACGACGACATAGTCGACGACGAAGCCGGCGGCCTGCAGCCGTGCAATGGCGTCTCCCTGCGCCCTGGCGAGCGACTGGCCCGACAGCAAGGCATCGCGCAACTGTTGCAGGCTGCGTTGCAGCTCCGGTGCCTGCGCACGTTGTTCCGGCGACAGGTACTGGTTGCGCGAACTCAGGGCCAGGCCGTCATCCGCACGCACGATGTCGGCACCGACGATCTCCACCGGGAACGCGAGATCGCGCACGAAATAACGGACCACCGCCAGTTGCTGGTAGTCCTTGCGGCCGAACACCGCGACATCGGGCTGCACCTGGTTCAGCAGCCGCGAGACCACGGTGACCACGCCGTCGAAGTGGCCGGGACGATGCGCGCCGTCGAGGATGTCGGTGATGCCGGGCACGCGCATCTGGACGGCATTGGCAGGACCGAACGGATACATGGTATCCACCGACGGCAGCCACAGCAGATCGCAGCCGGCCTCCTGCAGGCCCGCCGCATCCTGTTCGGGTGTGCGCGGATAGCGATCGAAGTCCTCGTGCGGGCCGAACTGCGTCGGGTTGACGAACACGCTGGCGACCACACGATCGGCATGCTGGCGCGCGAGCCGGACCAGGGCGTGATGGCCGGCATGCAGGTTGCCCATCGTCGGCACGAACGCCACGCGCAGGCCGTGGCGCTTCCAGTCGGCGATGCGCGGGCGGAGGGCGGTCAATGCGTCGACGACATCAATCATGGTCTGGCAGGCGAGCGGGCAATGGACGATTGTCGCCGATGTCGGCGGCACGGGCACCAGGACGCGCGGCACATTGCGTCCCGCCCACCATCACTGCAGCGACATTGCGGCAGCGATCAGCGCCGGACCGCTCGTTCCGCAATCGCCGCAATCGGGGCCAGGATCTCTTCGACAACGACAACGACAACGACGATCGCGGATGGGCGGGCGGGCACAGGCCCGCACGACGATGCCTCAGGCGTACGAATGCTGGGCGCCGGGGAAGCTGCCGTCGCGCACGGCGGCGATGTAAGCACGTGCCGCGCCGGCCACCGATCCGCCTTCGGCCAGGAAATCCTTGACGAATTTCGGGCGGCGATGGCCCGTGTCCAGCCCCAGCATGTCGTGCAGCACCAGCACCTGGCCATCGCAATGCGGGCCAGCGCCGATGCCGACCGTTGGGATCGGACAGCTGCGGGTGATGTCCTCGGCCAGCGCCACGGGCACGCATTCGAGCACCATCGACGACGCGCCGGCTTCGGCGACCGCCATCGCATCGGCCAGCAGTTGCCGTGCCGCGCCTTCGTCGCGCCCCTGCACCTTGAAGCCGCCAAAACGCAGCACCGATTGCGGCGTCATGCCCAGGTGCGCCGAGACCGGGATCTCGCGCTCCACCAGATAGCGGATGACGTCGAGCTTGTGCCCGGCGCCCTCGAGCTTGACCATGCCTGCGCCGGCCTGCAGCAGCGCGGTCGCGGCATCGAGCGCACGCGTCGGCGAGGCGTCGGCCTGGAACGGCAGGTCGGCCAGCACCAGTGCGGAACGGGTCGCGCGGGCGACGCAGCGCGTGTGGTAGACCATGTCTTCAAGCGTCACCGGCAAAGTCGATCCCAGGCCCTGCACGACCATGCCCAGCGAATCGCCGATCAGCAGGATGTCGGCGCCGGCATCGTCGAACACGCGTGCGAAACCGGCGTCGTAGGCGGTCAGCATCGCCAGCTTGCGGCCGTCGCGCTTGGCTTGCAGCAGATCGGGAACCATGACGGGCTTGCGTGGGGAAATGGCGTTCATGCGGTCAGTCCAGTGGCTTGATGTCGTCGTGTCGGCCATCGCCGGATGCGGTGGCGGTCAGTGCCGCCAGCGCGGTGCTGGCGCGGCCCACGCCCGGGATGACGATGTCCGGGTCCAGTTCCGTCAGCGGAACCAGGGCAAAGGCGCGTTCGTGCAGATGCGGATGCGGGACGCGCAGGTCCGGCGTGTCGATGCGGCTGTCACCATACAGCAGGATGTCGAGATCCAGCGTCCGCGGTCCCCAGCGGTCGCTGCCGTCGGCGGCGCGTTGACGGCCGGACTGGCGCTCGAGCGCCAGCAGGGCCTTCAGCAGCGCATGCGGCGGCAGGGAGGTTTCGAGCGCGGCCACGGCATTGATGAAATCGGGCTGGTCGCGCACGCCCCAGGCCGGGGTCGCATACAGGCGCGACGCCCGCAACAGGCGGGTCTGCGGCAGCCCGTCGAGGGCGACCAGCGCGTGGCGCAGGATCGTCGCCGCATCTCCGACATTGCCGCCGAGGCCAACGTGACACACCAGCCCTGCACTCATTCCGCCGCGCTCATCCCGCCGTGCTGACCCGCCGACGCCGGCGACGGCGCTTGCGCGCTGCGCCCTGCTCGTCGGTGTCGCTGTCATCGCCATCGCCACCGTCGGCGGGCGCATGGGCGATCGCGGCATCGGGATCGTGCTGGGCCTCGGTCCAGAAGGCGACGTCGTCGGCATGGCTGTTGGACGCCTGCAGGCGCAACACCAGGAAATCGAACGCGGCGCGGAAACGCGGATGCGCGATGGTGCGCAGCACGCGCTTGCGCTGGCGCAGCGAGAACCGCGCCTGCATCAGCCAGATCTCCTGCATCGGCAGCGAGAACCGGCGCGGCAGCGCAATGGTGTTGAGCTGGTGCAGGGTCACCCGGTCGGCCGCGCGGCGCTGGGCCTCGGTCACGTGCACGCCCTGCGCCTGCAGCCCGGCCAGCGAACGGCAATAGGCCGGCCACAGCAGCACCGCAAACAGGAATGCCGGCGACACCGGCTCGTCGTTGGCGACCCGCTGGTCGGTGCTGCGCAGGCCTTCGATGGTCATCCGGCGCAGCGCGCCGCTGCGGTTGGACGCCAGCGCCGCAGCCGTTTCCGGGAACAGCGCCTGCAACAGGCCGTGCCGCTCCAGTCCTTCGAAGCTGGCCACCGCATGGCCGGACAGGAACATCTTCAGGCACTCCTCGAACAGGCGCGCCGGCGCGGCTTCCGACAGCAAAGACCCCAGGCGCAGGATCGGTTCGGCGGTGGCCGGTTCGATCGAGAAGCCGAGCTTGCCGGCCAGCCGGATCGCACGCAGCATCCGCACGGGGTCCTCGCGGTAACGCGTCTCGGGGTCGCCGATCAGGCGCAACACCCGGTTCTGGACGTCCTCGAAGCCGCCGACATAATCGCGCACCGAGAAATCCTCGATCGCGTAATACAGCGCGTTCGCAGTGAAGTCGCGGCGGATCGCATCGTCCTCGATGGTGCCGTAGACGTTGTCGCGCAGCAGCCGGCCGTCGTCATGGACCTCGCGGTCGCCGCTGCCGTCGTCGACATTGGCGCGGAACGTGGCGACCTCGATGATCTCGCGGCCGAACACGACATGCGCCAGCCGGAACCGCCTGCCGATCAACCGGCAATTGCGGAACAGGGCCTTGACCTGCTCGGGCGTGGCGTCGGTGGCGACGTCGAAGTCCTTGGGCTGGATCTCGACCAGCAGGTCGCGGACCGCGCCGCCGACCAGGCAGGCCTGGTGGCCGCCATCGCGCAGGCGATAAAGCACGCGCAAGGCATTGGGACTGACATGCTTGCGGGAAATGGTGTGCTGTTCGCGCGGAATGATCCGCAGTTCAGCCGGGTGGAGCGTGGTATCGGGCATCAGGTCGCCAGGAATTTCGTGAAAGGGGTCGTTTCCGACCGCCGCATCGCTGCTATACTAGCAAGCTGCGCAGGGCCTGACCGCTCCCGCAGGCCGGTTGGACGACCGGCGTTGCCCAGACTACCGGTCCGGGCAGACTTCAGCTCCCTTCGTCTAGAGGCCTAGGACGTGGCCCTCTCAAGGCTAAAACACGGGTTCGAATCCCGTAGGGAGCGCCATCTTGATAGTAAGAGCCCATGTCGCGAGACATGGGCTTTTTCAATTCCCGGCGCGTCGCGGAGGGTTCGTACCCGGGTTCGACGGATTCGCCCGGAGCGAATCCGCACAGCCGCAGGCTGCCCGCAGGGCGCGGCACACGGATGTGCCGCGTGTATCCCGTAGGGAGCGCCATCTTGATAGCAAAAGCCCATGTCGCGAGACATGGGCTTTTGCTTTGTGGCGTCCTGCGCGACTTGGCCAGACCCGACTCGATCCATCCGCATCGCTGCCCGATGCGCGACCCGCATTGCGGCCGGACGATCGCGGCCATGGCCGCTGCTACAGGGTTCCGGCGACCTGCAGGGGCGGCAGGCCGCCACCCGCCGCCGCTTCGGCGACGAGGCGGTCGGCACCGGCCTGGTCGATGCCATGCTCGGCGTACCAGTCGGGGTTGTAATAACTGTGGTCGTAGCGCTCGCCGCCATCGCAGAGGATGGTCACGATCGACCCGACGTCCCCGCGCGCGCGCATGCGCGTGGCGACCTGTAGCACGCCGATGAAATTAGTGCCGGTCGAACCGCCGACGCGGCGGCCCAGCGCGCGATTGACGTGACGCATCGCAGCGAGGCTCAGCGCGTCGGGCACCTTGACCATCGCGTCGACGCAGCCGGCGATGAAGCTGGGCTCGACCCGGGGACGACCGATGCCTTCGATGCGAGAACCGCGTACCGGCTCGGCCGGAGCGGCATGCACACGGCCTGCCGCGACATCGGCGTAGTAATCCTGGAACGCGGAGAACTCGGGATCGGCGCACAGGATCCGGGTCGGGAAGCCGCGATAGCGCGCGTAGCGGCCGAGCGTCGCACTGGTGCCGCCGGTGCCCGCGCTGCAGACCACCCAGGCCGGAATGGGGTGCTCCTCGTGCGCCATCTGCCGGAAGATCGATTCGGCGATGTTGTTGTTGGCGCGCCAGTCGGTCGCGCGCTCGGCGTAGGTGAACTGGTCCATGAAATGACCGTCGCAATCGCGCGCGAGCCGCGCGGATTCCTCGCCGATGCCGCAGGCCGCGCGGATCAGGTGGCAACGCCCGCCCTGGAATTCGATCGCAGCGATCTTTTCCGGCGACGTCGACTCGGGCATCACCGCAACGAACGGCAAGCCCAGCAGGCGTGCGAAGTAAGCCTCGGACACCGCGGTCGAGCCGCTCGACGCCTCGATCACCGTGCTGCCGGCATGCAACCAGCCGTTGGCCAGCGCATACAGGAACAGCGACCGCGCCAGCCGGTGCTTCAGGCTGCCGGTGGGATGGCTGGACTCGTCCTTGAAGTACAGGTCGATGCCGGGAAAGCCCGGTAGCGCCATCGGAATCAGGTGGGTATCGGCCGAACGGTTGAAGTCGGCTTCGATCTTGCGGATGGCCTGGGCCACCCATGCGCGGTTGGACATGCTGGACCTGGTTGTCTGCGCAGGCGATGCGCGCGGCGACCCCATCGGCCGCAGCGCACAGCTTAGCGGGTCGCGCGCACGATCACCCGGTGCCGCGGCTGCGCATTCGGGCACGGCTCAGTCGGCGGCCCCCGCACTCGCCTCCCAGCGCCACTGTCCACGCGCGCGGAATAGGTAAGGAATAGAAATAGGAGTAGGAAGAAGGGGGAAATCGCAGGCCCAGCGCAGGCCCCGACCCGCCCGCGACCGGCGCTTTCCAGCCGGAACGCCCACCGCGCAGGCCAGCCCGCCCGCGCGGCCGTATAGCTCGTATAGCTTCCGTACAAGACAAGGGCCCACGTCGGCGATATCCTGCACGCCGTGCACCGCACCCACGCTCCCCAGGCCGCATCCCTCCTGCGCAAGCTGCTGCAGCTGCTGCTGTGCGCCAGCGTGCTGCTCAATGGCGTAACGGCAGCGACGGCATCGGTACGCGTCGCGGCGATGGCCCTTGAGGTCCCCGCTGCCATCGCGAGCACCGCCGCGGCCGCCGCCGATCCCGACTGCCATGACGCTGCGGCGACCAGCGGCCATCAGGCCGGCATGGGCATGACGCATGCCGCGATGGCTGCCTCCGGCCTGCCGGCCGCCGATGTCCACAGCGGCCATGACGAACAGGAATGCCTGCAGTTCTGCATGGACATCTGCATGCAGCACTGCACTGCCCTGTTCGGCGGCCATGCCTTGCCGCCTTCCCTGCTGGCCGAAGCCGCACCGCTGGTGTCGCTCGACACCGGCCTGCAGTCGCTGCCGCGCCTGCCTCCGATCCGACCGCCCATCGCCTGACGTCACGACGGCCCGCGTGCGCCCCGTTGCGCCCGCACGACCGTCCCGTTCCCTGAACACGTGAGCCCGCGCTTCGACGCGTGCACCACGATGACCTTGTGATGGCGCAACCGGCCCCGGCCGATTGCGGAGGAAAATCCAATGACACACGATCCATCCCGGCCTGCGCCCTGGGCGCAGACGCCGCTGTCCCGCCGCCGCTTTGTCCAGGGCATGGCACTGGGCGGACTCGCGCTCGGCACCACCGGTTGGCACCTGCCGGCCGCCGCCAGCGATTCCCGCAGCGGACCGCAGGTGCTGCGCGGCACCGAGTTCGACCTGTCGATCGGCAGCTCACCGGTCAACTTCACCGGCCGCACGCGGCCCGCGATCACCGTCAACAACAGCCTGCCCGCACCGATCCTGCGCATGCGCGAGGGCGATACCGTGACGCTGCGCGTCGCCAATCGCCTGCGCGATGCGATGACCTCGATCCACTGGCACGGCATCATCCTGCCGGCCAACATGGATGGCGTGCCCGGCCTGAGCTTCGACGGCATCCGTCCGGGCGAGACCTTCCAGTACCGCTTCCAGTTGAAGCAATCCGGCACCTACTGGTACCACAGCCATTCGATGTTCCAGGAGCAGGCCGGGCTGTATGGCGCGCTGATCGTCGATCCGCTGTCGCCACTGCCCTACCACTTCGACCGCGAGCACGTGGTGCTGCTGTCGGACTGGACCGACCTCGATCCGGGCAAGCTGTTCCGTCGCATGAAGAAGCTGTCGGAGTACGACAACTACTACAAGCCGACCGTCGGCGATTTCGTCCGCGATGTCCGCCGCGACGGCCTGTCGGCAACGCTGGCCGACCGCAAGGCCTGGGGCCAGATGCGGATGACGCCGACCGACATCTCCGACATCAACGCGCACACCTACACCTACCTGATGAACGGCACGACGCCGGCAGGCAACTGGACCGGCCTGTTCCGCAGCGGCGAGAAGGTGCTGCTGCGCTTCATCAACGGCTCGGCAATGACCTATTTCGATGTCCGCATCCCGGGGCTGAAGATGACCGTGGTCGCCGCCGATGGCCTGCCGATCCATCCGGTCTCGGTCGATGAATTCCGGATCGCGGTCGCGGAGACCTTCGACGTCATTGTCGAACCCAGCGGCCAGGATGCGTTCACCGTGTTCGCCCAGGACATGGGCCGCACCGGACACGCCTGCGGCACGCTTGCCGTGCGCGAAGGCCTGCGCGCGCCGGTGCCGGCGCTGGATCCGCGTCCCTTGCTGACGATGGACGACATGGGACATGGCGGCCATGCCGGCCATGGCGCCGCCGCGTCCGCGACGGCGGTAGCCTCGGCCAACGACCACAGCGCTCATGCCGCACCCGCCGCACCCGCGGCGATGGACCATTCGGCGCATGCCGGCCATGGCGGTGCGCAGGGCAGCGCGATGCAGACACACCCGGCCAGCGAAACCCGCAATCCGCTGATCGACATGCAGACCATGTCGCCGACGCCACGTCTGTCGGACCCGGGCATCGGCCTGCGCGACAACGGACGCAAGGTGCTGACCTATGCCGACATGAAGAGCATCGCGCCCGACGAGGATGGCCGCGACCCCAGCCGCACCGTCGAACTGCACCTGACCGGGCACATGGAGAAATTCGCGTGGTCGTTCGACGGTATTCCGTTCGCGAGCGCCGAACCCTTCCGCATGAACTATGGCGAGCGCATGCGGATCGTGCTGGTCAACGACACGATGATGCAGCACCCCATCCACCTGCATGGCATGTGGAGCGACATCGAGGACGAACAGGGCGACTTCATGGTGCGCAAGCACACCGTCGACATGCCGCCAGGCAGCCGGCGCAGCTTCCGCGTCCGCGCCGACGCGCTGGGCCGATGGGCCTGGCACTGCCACCTGCTGTACCACATGGAAGCGGGCATGATGCGCGAAGTGCGCGTGGAGGAACGGGCATGACGCTCAGGATCAACGCACGACCGATCAACGCACTGGTGCTGGCGCTGTCGTTCGCGCTGGCGCATCCCGCGCTGGCGCAGTCGCCCCCCGCATCCACCGCCCCCTCCACGACAAGCTCGTGCACGCCCGAGCATGCCGCGATGGGCCATTGCACGCTGCCTGCACCGGCACCCGCAGCACCGGCCGCGTCCAGCTGCACGCCCGAGCACGCCGCCATGGGCCATTGCACGCTGCCAGCACCGGCACCCGCAGCACCGGCCGCGTCCAGCTGCACGCCCGAGCACGCCGCCATGGGACATTGCACGCTGCCGACACCGGCACCTGCAGCACCAGCCGCGTCCAGTTGCACGCCCGAGCACGCCGCCATGGGACATTGCAGCCTGCCTGCAACCGCGCCTGCAGCCGCCTGCCCGCCGGAACACGCGGCGATGGGTCATTGCACGCCTGCGGCCAATGCGCCAACCGAGCCGTTGACGCCGATCCCGGTGCCGAGCGATGCCGATCGCGCAGCCGCGTTTCCCGAGATCGGCCACCACGCGATGGAACATGCGCCGGCGGTCAATTCGATGGTGCTGTTCGATCGCCTCGAGGCCTGGGATGCCGACAACAGCACTGGCCAGGCCTGGGAAGCCAGCGCATGGATCGGTGGCGACATCCATCGGTTGTGGCTGCGCAGCGAAGGCGAGCGCGACGGCGGGCGCACCGAGTCCTCGGATCTCGAAGTCCTGTACGGCCGCAGCATCACGCCGTGGTGGGATGTCGTCGTCGGCGGTAAGCAGGAGTTCCGTCCCGGCGCACGCAGCTGGGCGGCGTTCGGCGTACAGGGCCTTGCGCCTTATCTGTTCGAGGTCTCGGCGACGGCCTATGTCGGCAGTGGCGGCCAGGTGCAGGCCACCGTCGAGGCCGAGTACGAACTGCTGCTGACCAACCGGCTCATCCTGCAACCGCTGGTCGAGGCCACGGCCTCGCTGAAGGACGAACCCGGGGAACAGACCGGCAGCGGTCTCAACAAGGTCGAAACCGGGCTGCGCCTACGCTACGAGTTCAGCCGACGGTTCGCGCCCTATGTCGGTGTCGTGCACGAACGCAGTTTCGGGCAGACCGCGCGTTACCTGGAAGCTGCCGGCGGACATGCACGCGACACCCGCATCGTCGCCGGCGTGCGCATCTGGTTTTGAAGCACCGCACTGAAGCACTGCACTGAAGCACTGCACTGATCCGTTGCACTGATCCGCCGCAGCGATCTGTCGTTCCGATCCATCGCCACAACGCTGTCCCGCGTCATCGCCAGCCCCTGCCTGCGGCCCAACTGCCGCAGGCAACGGCCAGCCAACCCAACGTTCCTTCCCACTCAATGCAACACCCACACAGACAGGACTCCCATGAACACTTCACGTTCCGCTTCCCGCATCACCACCCTGCTGAAGGCCCTGACGCTGTCGACCGCACTGCTCGTCAGTGGCGGCGTATTCGCGCACGCCCACCTGGTCTCGGCCACCCCGGCCGCCGACAGCCACGTGCCCAGCGCCGACCGCATCGAGCTGACCTTCAACGAAGCCCTGACGCCGCGCGCATCGCGGGTCACGCTGAGCAAGGTCAATGCCGACAAGTCGCTGACCCCGGTCGAGCACCTGAAGATCGAACTGGCCGGCGACAACAAGGTCCTGCGCGCAACGCCGTCGCACAAGCTCGCGCCCGGCAGCTACAAGGTCGAATGGCGTGCGGTGGGCGGCGACAACCACCCGATGACCGGCGACTACCAGTTCATGATCCACTGAGGCAGCCCGGACCGATCCCCTTCCCTCCAAGCCACGCCCTGACATGAGCGATGCCGGCATGAGCGACCTTGCGCTATACCTGCTGCGACTGCTGCAGTACCTGTCGCTGATGCTGCTGTTCGGCCTGCCACTGCTGCAGTGGCAGGCCGATCGCACGATGCACCGGACGCCATCGGGGGCATCGTGGTTCGCGGCCCGTCCCCTGCAGTCCTGCTGGCTGCCGGCATGGCTGGGCATCGCGGTGGTGATGCAGTGCCTGGATGCGCCACTGAAAACGATGCGCATCCTCGGCCTGTCGTGGTCCGAACTCGATGCCGACGCGTTCGGTTGGTATCTGCTGGAAACACCGGCAGGCCTGGCCTGGATCGTCCGCACCGCCCTGCTGCTCGCCATCGCCGGCCTGCTGTGGTCACCGGCGCGACGGCATGCGCTCGGCAGCCGGCTCGGCAGCCGGCTGGTCGGCCTGCTGGCGGGCGCCGCGCTGATGACCCTGCTGTGGAACGGTCATGCCGCAGCCAGCGAAGGCACCGCCAGCGCGCTGCGACTGACCATCGGCGGGCTGCACCTGTTGGCCGCGGCTGCCTGGCTCGGCGCGATCGCGGGTTTCCTGCAACTCCTGGCGCACGACGGGCTGCGGCGCGGCGACGTCGGCGCGCTGAGCCGGCTGCACGTGTTGCTGCATACGTTCTCGGGGACCGGCACCTGGCTGGTCCTGATCCTGCTGGCGACGGGCCTGCCGCACTACGCCTGGATCATGCAATGGCAATGGTCGCCATCGCAGATGCTCGCCACGCCATATGGCCGCTGGATGCTGGTCAAGCTGCTGCTGTTCGCCGGCATGCTGGTGCTGGCGGCCCTGCATCGCTGGGTCCTGGTACCGCGGCTGCAGCGCGCGCGCGACATCGCAGCGGGCGTGCAGGCAGTAGGCATGCAGGCAACGGGCATGCAGGCAAAAGAGCCCCAGGCTGATGATGCCGTGGTCGCGCTGCGTCGCAGCCTGCGCCTGGAAGCCTGCGCGGCGTTGCTGGTGGTCACCGCGGTCGCGGTGCTCGGCACGATGAGTCCGCATGGCTGATCCGGCGACGCCCGCGACGACATGTCGTTTCCCTCCCTGTCCTTTTCAACACCCCTTCTTCCGGAGTTCCCGATGAAACGCCATACCCTGCCCGTCGTCGTCGCCTGCGTCGCACTGCCCTGGCTGCTGGCGTCCTGCACCGTGGCCGATTCCGCCAACGGCCCGCAGCCGGCGGCCGACAGCGCGACCACCGACGCGGTCGCACCGGCATCGACGACAGCGCGCGCACCGGGCCCGTCGGCCGTGCCGCATTCGCCGGTGCAGCCCGGCGCGCTGCCCCTGATGACCGTCAGCAAGCATCCCAGCTGCGGCTGCTGTGGCGTCTGGATCGAACACATGCAGGCGGCCGGCTTCAAGGTGGCGGTCAACGACGTCGAAGACCTGGGACCGATCAAGCAGGCGGCCGGCGTGCCCTATGCGATGGGCTCATGCCATACCGCGCAGGTCGACGGTTACTTCATCGAAGGCCATGTGCCGGCATCCGATGTGCTGCGGCTGCTTGCTGAACGACCCGACGCCAAGGGCCTGACCGTGCCGGGCATGCCGATGGGCTCACCGGGCATGGAGCACCCCGACGGCATCGTGCAGCCGTATACGGTGACCCTGGTACGCAAGGACGGCAGCACGCAGGCGTTCAGCCAGTATCCGCAACCCTGACGCCGGAGCCCCCTTTGCGGGCCAGCGTTCCGGGAGCCTTGATCCGCACCGCGAGGCATGGCCGCGGCGCATGCGAAGGATTCCCGATGGGAATCGCTCGCATCACTTAGGCCGGCATTGTTCTAAAATTCGCGCCGACTCCCACGATTCCCGATTGCCATGCCCTTCGTTGTCACCGAGAACTGCATCAAGTGCAAGTACACCGATTGTGTCGAGGTGTGCCCGGTCGACTGTTTCCATGAAGGCCCGAACTTCCTGGTGATCGATCCCGACGAGTGCATCGACTGCACGCTGTGCGAGCCCGAGTGCCCGATCAACGCGATCTACCCCGAGGATGACGTCCCCGCCGGCCAGGAAGGCTATGTGGCGTTGAATGCCGAGCTGGCGAAATCCTGGCCGGTCATCACGACCCGCAAGGAGCCGTTGCCGGACGCCGGCGAGTGGGATGGCAAGCCGGACAAACTGCCGCTGCTGCAGCGCTGAGCCCCTTCCGGGGGCTGTCCAGGCATCGGCTGCCCCCAGGCGCCCCCACCACACATCGCAGGCCACAACGAAAACGGGCGCCCAGGGCGCCCGTTTCGTCATCCGCGCCCGCGCCATCCAGGCGCAGGCGGGGACAGGTGGCCTCGATTCAGGGAACCAGCGCCGTCTTCAGGGCCGCGACCAGGCGCTGCGGGGCTTCACCGGCGGCCGGCTGGCCACGCGGATCGACCGCCGACACGTAGGCGCCGTTGTCGACGCGGGTCACCCGCACCAGGAACTTGGTATCGCCGTAGTCGACGTCGTAGGTACCCAGGATCTGCGCGCGGTTGACCACGGTCAGGCCCTGCGTGGCCGCCAGGGCTTCGCCGACCTTGTTGAACACCTCGTCGCGGTCGCCCGGCACCGCGAATCCGTTCGGCGAGGCCGAGGCCTGCGTCTGCTGTGCCTGGACGTCCGAGCGGGTCACCGATGCCGGCGTGGCCTCGGGCATCTGCATCGCGCCATCGGTACGCGGACGGTCGAGGTCCGGCGGCACTTCCAGCGGGCGGTTCTCGGGGCTCTGCGCATACAGCTCGCTGCCCTTGCGGAACCATTTGCAGCCGGAGGTGCCCATCACCGCCACCAGCAACACAGCGACGGCGATCGAACGGGACAAAGTCTGGGGATGACGCATGGACGGCTTACTCCTGCAGTGATGAGGTCATGCCGCGAGGGTTTCGCGACAGGATCGTTCGAGCTCATCGACATTGTGTTCGATGCGGCTCGCAAGGGGGTGGTGGAGATCGGACAGCGCGATCAGCGGCAGGCGCAGGCCGTGTCCGATGCCGAGCCGGGCAAGGATCGCCTTGACCGGGATCGGGTTGGGTTCGATGCAGGCGAACTCGCAGATCGCCTGCAAACGGGCGTTCCAGGCCTCGGCAGCGACGCGGTCGTCGGCCAGCGCGAGGTCGCAGAGCCGGCGCAGGGCACGCGGCACGAGGTTGGAGATCACCGAGACCACGCCATCGGCGCCGGCCAGCATCGCCCGGGCGCAGGTTGCGTCGTCGCCACTGAGCACCGCGAAGGCATGGCCGCGCAACGCCAGCAGGTCCTGCATGCGCGCAGGATCGTCGAGCGCTTCCTTGATGCCGACGATGCGGGCATGCCGGGCCAGCCGCGCAACGGTGGTCGGCAGCAGGTCGCAGGCGCTGCGCGACGGCACGTTATAGAGCACCACCGGCAATGCGCCGTCGTCGGCAATGGCGGTGAAATGCGCCAGCAGGCCGTCCTGGGTCGGACGCACGTAGGCCGGGGTCACCACCAGGGCGGCATCGGCGCCAAGTGCCGCGGCCCGGCGGGTCTGTTCGATGGTCTTGGCAGTATTCATCTGGCCGGTACCGGCAATGACCGGGATCCGGCCTGCGCAGCATTCGACCGCCGAACGCAGGATGGTGTCGTATTCACCCCCATACAGCGACGCCGCTTCCCCGGTCGAACCGGCGACGACCACGGCCTGGGTCCCGGCATCCAGTTGCGCCTGCAACAGCCGCTGCCACGCGCTGAGATCAAGCTCGCCACTGGCGGTGAACGGCGTCGCCAGCGCGGTGATGCTGCCGGAAAGTCGCAAAGGTCGGGCCCTGTCAGGATCGAACGGGAGTTGGGAAAGTGAACGGATGGAGCAAACGGGGGAATCTTGGCGAGATTTTGGAGAGCACGAAAACACGCGCGCAGTCGCCGCGTTCACGGAGACTTGCATGTTACTTGCGGCCACAAAGCAGGGGCAAGTATGCTGACCGCGGCTCCGGACCTCCATCCGGGTGCCATTCATCCCCTGCCTCACTCGCAGTGACCCCTCCCAGTTCCACCCAGACTTATCGCTGCGGACGCCGCCTTGACCGATCGAGATACCGCGCCAGATGCCGCTGCCAGGCCTGCGCCGAACGAGAATTTCCTGCTGATCAACGCCTACACGACGCATCCGGCCTCGCCGCTGCTGGCCGTGTCCCGGCGTATTTCCGACAGTGGCTGCAATCTCGTCGACACCCGCCTGTCCACGGTCGGCCGTGACGTCTCGGTGACCGCGCTGGCGACAGGCTCGTGGGACTCGGTGGCCAAGCTCGAGGCGATGTTGACCCGGCTGGAACGCGAGGAAGACCTGAAGCTGATCTGGTACCGGACCGGTCCCAAGCCGATCCAGTCCAACCTGCTGCCGTACATTGTCGAAGTGGTGGCCGCCGACAAGCCGGGCATCCTGTTCCAGCTCGCCGATTTCTTCGACCGCCAGGGCATCACCATCGAAAGCCTGCATTGCTCCCGCTACCGGGCGATGCAGACCGGCGCCGACATGTTCTCGGCCCAGGTCACCATCGGCGTCCCCGCCGACATGCACATCGCCGCGCTGCGCGACGACTTCCTCGAGTTCTGCGACCACCTGAACCTCGACGCGATCATGGATCCGATGAAGTTCTGATGCGGCGCACCGCCTGTCGATGCCGCCTGGGACACGGGAGCGTCCGTTCGGACGCAGCAGTCACAAAAACCGTCGCCAACGCTTGAACAAAATACCGGCCCAGGCGCTATGCTGCGCATGCAGACCTTCTGATGCGTGGAGCGAAAGCCCGTCAATGATCAATAGCCCATGATCGACATTGGTGACGCGGTCCCCAAGGCACTCCCGCTGGCCATGTCCGGCGGCGCAAGCGGCACACTGTCCGACCACGCCGGCCGCTGGCTGGTGTTGTATTTCTATCCCAAGGACGCCACGCCCGGCTGCACGACCGAAGGCCTGGACTTCAATGCCCTGTTGCCGAAGTTCAAGCGCCTGCAGGCCGACGTACTCGGCGTCTCGCGCGATTCGATCCGGTCGCACGACAACTTCTGCGCCAAGCAGGGATTCAAGTTCCCGCTGGTCAGCGATCCCGACGAAACGCTGTGCCAGGCGTTCGGCGTGATCAAGGAAAAGCAGCTCTATGGCCGCAAGTACATCGGCATCGAGCGCAGCACGTTCCTGATCGACCCCCAGGGCCGGCTCGCGCATGCCTGGCGCGGCGTCAAGGTTCCCGGCCATGCCCAGTCCGTGCTCGACACCCTGAAGGCAGCCGCCTCCCAGTGACCCCGACGTTCCGACACGTCGTCGCCCGCCCTGCTCCGCAGGCCGCGACGGCGTGCCGTTGCGCGCCATCCGCACGGGTGTCCACGGGCATCGCCATGCGGGCAGACACCGCGTGCACACGCCACGTCGCAGCGTGCGCACGTCCCTTTCCCGACCACAGCCCCGCGTCGCGTTCGCGCTCCAACTCCTCTCCATCCACTCCAGGCCAGCAGGCACCCCACTGATGATGACCAAAGGCAAGCGCATCTACGTGCTGGATACCAACGTGCTGATGCACGATCCGACTGCGCTGTTCAAGTTCGAGGAACACGATGTCTACCTGCCGATGCAGGTTATCGAGGAACTCGACAACGGCAAGAAGGGCACTACCGAAGCGAGTCGCAATGCGCGGCAGGTCAGTCGCTTCATCAACGAGCTGATCGAAGCCCAGGGCACCGACAAGATCGCCTCCGGACTGTTGCTGTCGCGCCCCAACGGCCTGCAACTGCGTGGCGCGCAGAGCATCGGACACCTGCGTTTCCAGACCACGGTGCCCAAGGAAGACAAGACCTCGTTCGGCGCGGTCGCGCCCGACAACCGCATCCTCGGCGCGATTCTCGCACTGCGCCACGACGAGCCGGACCTGCCGGTGGTGTTCGTGTCGAAGGACATCAACCTGCGGATCAAGGCGGCGATCGCCAGCATTCCCAGCGAGGACTACGAGAACGACCGCGCGCTCGACGATTTCAGCCTGTTGTACACCGGCGCCACGGCGCTGCCGGAAGACTTCTGGTCGGGCCATGGCACCGACCTGAAATCGTGGACGGACAAGGGCCGCACGTATTACGAAGTCGCGCATGCCGAAACCGACGACTGGTATCCCAACCAGTACCTGTACCTGCCGGGCGACGATGAGTCCGAGTTCCGCGTCGCCAAGGTCGAAGGCGACAAGGCGACCTTGCAGATCGTCGACGATTTCCGCAGCAGCCAGCACGCGGTCTGGGGCATCCTGGCGCGCAATCGCGAACAGAACTTCGCGCTCAATGCCCTGATGGATCCGGAGATCGACTTCGTGACCCTGCTCGGCACCGCCGGTACCGGCAAGACCTTGCTCGCGCTGGCCGCGGGCCTGGCACAGACGATGGACCAGCAGCGTTATCGCGAGATCATCATGACGCGCGCGACGGTCAGCGTCGGCGAGGACATCGGCTTCCTGCCCGGCACCGAGGAGGAAAAGATGACGCCGTGGATGGGGGCGCTGACCGACAACCTCGAAGTGCTGACGCACAACCAGGAAGGCGGCAGCTGGGGGCGCGCGGCGACCAACGACCTGCTGGCCAGCCGGATCAAGATCCGCTCGCTGAACTTCATGCGCGGTCGCACGTTCCTGTCGCGCTACCTGATCCTCGACGAGGCGCAGAACCTGACGCCCAAGCAGATGAAGACCCTGATCACGCGTGCCGGACCCGGCACCAAGATCGTCTGCCTGGGCAACGTCGAGCAGATCGATACGCCGTACCTGACCGAGACCACCTCCGGCCTGACCTACGCCGTCGACCGCTTCAAGCACTGGCCGCACAGCGCGCACGTGACCCTGCGTCGCGGCGAGCGTTCCAGGCTGGCCGACTACGCCTCGGAAGTGCTGTAGGGCGGGTCCAGACCCACCGGCGCCGACGCAGCCTTGCTGGATGCGCCTGCTGCGGACTGGCACGTGTGACCCGCGGGTCCTTCGACCCGCAAACCGCGACCCGCTGTCCTGGACAGCGGGTCGTATCTTTTGGGGCGGGGGCGATTGAGCAGGATTGATTGAGCGGGATCGCGCGTGCGTTGCCCCCCAAGATGCCCGGCGCGTAGGACGGGTCTCGACCCGCGCAACCTCCGACCGACCGATCCATCCCTCAATCCATCCACGTATGCGTCGCTAAGTGCATGTATCCAGGCCAAGTCGCGCACGCCCGCCGCCACAAAGACATACCAATGCCGACACGCGACCGGGCCAACCCATCACCGCTCACGACTCAATGCTTACCGCTTACCGCTCACGCCTCCTTGCTCATGGCCCGTTGCTCTCAACCCAAATTGATGTTTAAAACATCAATATAAACATCTAGAACTTGCACCTCGCTCTGCCCCGGGTAATATCCGGGCTTCTACCCACGCCCCTGCAACGCAGCCACCGCCCGATGATCTCCGCCACCCAATTGCGCGCCGCGCGCGCCCTGCTTGGTATCGACCAGCGCCAGCTGGCCGCGCTGTCCGGCGTGTCGCTGCCCACGATCCAGCGCATGGAGGCCAGCCAGGGCGACACCGTGCGCGGGGTGGTCGGGACGCTGACGCGGATCGTCGCGGCGCTGGAGGTCGCGGGCATCGAACTGATTGGTAATGGCCAGCCCAGCCAGGGCCGCGGTCGCGGGGTGCGCCTGAAGGAACCGGCGTCATGAGGGACGACCTCGTCACGCGTTTGCTCCCGTGCCGCCCGGCTGCGGTCAAGGCGAGCTGAGCCGGTGGGCATGCGGCTGCCACGCTGGGTCTGGGTCGGTGCGGTCGCGCTGGCCTGCATCGCCGGCATGGTCAACGTCATCGGCTACCTGGGTTTCGAGCACCAGGCGGTCAGCCACCTGACCGGCACCACCAGCCTGCTCGCCGCGGCGCTGGTCGAAGGCGACTGGCGCGCGGTCGGGCACCTGTGGGGCATGCTGATCGCGTTCTGCCTCGGCGCGATGCTGAGCGGCATGATCATCCAGGACAGCGCGCTGAAGCTGGGGCGTCGCTATGGCGTGACGCTGGCGCTGGAAGCGGTGCTGCTGGTCGCGGCCACCTGCCTGTTCAAGCAGCAGCAGATCTGGGGTGCGCTGCTGGCGGCAACGGCCTGCGGGCTGCAGAACGCGATGGTGACGACCTACAGCGGTGCGGCCGTGCGCACCACCCACCTCAGCGGCATGTTCACCGACCTCGGCATCGGCCTCGGTCACCTGCTGCGCGGCCTGCCCCTGCCGATGCGCCGGCTGACGCTGAGCACCCTGATCATCAGCGGCTTCCTCGGTGGCGGCATGCTGGGGGCACTGCTGTTCCGCCACCTGCAATACGACGCGCTGCTGGCGCCCGCCGCACTGACCGGCATCGTCGGCGTGGGTTACGTGGCGTACCGGCAATGGCGACCCGTACCGGCCACTGGCGCCGGTTGAGCCTGTCGAGACGCGGAGTGGCCGCGTATCGGCGAAGCTCTTCGCCGGGCTGATGGCACAATGCACGCATGTCGACTTCTTCCGTTGTTTCCGCGCTGACCATCGCCGGTTCCGATTCCGGTGGCGGTGCCGGTATCCAGGCCGATCTGAAGACCTTCGCCGCGTTCGGCGTGCACGGGCTGTCGGCAATCGCCGCGCTGACCGCGCAGCACACCCGCGGCGTCACCGCCGTGCATGTCCCGCCGCTGGACTTCCTGCGGGCACAGATCGATGCCTGCTTCGATGACTTTCGCATCGGTGCGGTCAAGCTGGGCATGCTCGCCAATGCCGGGGTCATCCATGCCGTCGCCGATGCGCTGGAGCGCTACCGCCCCCGCCACGTCATCCTCGACCCGGTGATGGTCGCGACCTCCGGCGCCAAGCTGCTCGCCGACGATGCGCTGGATGCGATGCGCACCCGCCTGCTGCCACTGTCGACGCTGCTGACGCCGAACATCCCCGAAGCCGAACTGCTGCTCGGTACGACGATCGCATCCGCCACCGATGCCGATGCCGCGATCGACGCCCTGCGTGCGCTGGGCGCGCAGGCGGTGCTGCTCAAGGGCGGCCATCTCGACGAAGGCGACGAGGTCGTGGACCGTTATGCCGACGATGCGATGACGTTGCGTTTCGTGCACGACCGCCTGCAGGTCGACGGCCATGGCACCGGCTGTACGCTCGCCTCGGCGATCGCCGCCGCACTGTGCAAGGGCCTGACCCTGCACGAGGCCGTCGATGTCGCCACCGACTACATCAACGCCGCACTGCTGACCGGTTACCACCCCGGTCGCGGCGACGTGCTGGTGCTTGGCCACCTGCAGGCTTTGCAGCACGAGGATGCGTGACGTCGGCATGAGCGACGCCAGTGCCGCCAGCGTCGAGATCGAAGCCCGCGCCGTCGAAGCCCGCGTGCTCGACGTCGTCGCCGACGACGGCCATCGTTATCAGCTGATCGCACGCATCCCGGCCACGCCGACGCGCAGTTTGCTGTGGCTGCCCGCACTGGGCACCGCGGCACGCCATTACATCGCGTTCGCCGAGGCGCTGGCCGCGCGCGGCATCGCAGTGTTCGTCCACGAATGGCGCGGCAACGGCGCCAGCCAGCTGCGCGCGGATCGCCAGCACGACTGGGGCTATCGCGAACTGCTGGACCTCGACATCCCGGCCAGCGCGCGCAGTGCGTGCCTCGCCTTGGCCGAAGCGCGGGGCGCCACCGGCGCGACCCTGGACATCATCGGCGGGCACAGCCTCGGCGGTCAGCTCGCATGCTGCCATCTGGCGCGGCAATCGGCATCGTCCGGCCAACGCGCGCAGGCGCTGTGGCTGGTCGCCAGCGGCGCACCATACTGGCGTGCGTTCCCGCCGCCGCACCGCTACTGGCTGCCGTTCGCATATCGCTTCCTGCCGTGGCTGGCCCGGCGCCGAGGCGCCCTGCCCGGCCGCAGCATCGGGTTTGGCGGCACCGAGGCCCGCAGCCTGATCCGCGACTGGGCAGGCACCGCGCTCAGCGGCCGCTACGCCGCGCAAGGGCTGGGCGACTTGGAAGCCGGCCTGGCCGGGATCGATGCCGACGTCCGCGCGGTCCTGCTCAGCCAGGACTGGCTGGCCCCCGAGGGCTCACTGCGCTTCCTGCTGTCCAAGTTGCCCCGCGCCACATCGCGGACGACGACGCTGGACGCCGCCGGACTGCAGGCACGGCCGGACCACTACGCATGGATGAAATCGCCCGACGCGGTGGCCGACCGCTTGTGCGCGCCGTGAGTGGGCGACGCCGATCGCTTTGATCGGTCGCGCTGATCGGCACCGGCTGATCACTGCATGCGGATCGATGTGACGGGATGCCGCGCCGTCGTCGATACTTGACGGAGGCGCCCCGGTTCGCACCCTTGACGGCGCCTGCGGAGCGCGGCGGGTCAGGCGTCGGCGAAACCGTTGGGGTTGCCGGACTGCCAGCGCCAGGCATCGCGGCACATGGCATCGACATCCAGTTCGGCCTGCCAGCCCAGCAGTTCGCGCGCACGCGCCGGATCGGCATAGACCGCGGCGACGTCACCCGCACGGCGCGGCGCGATGCGGTACTTCACCGGCCGGCCCGAGGCGCGTTCGAATGCCTGTGCCAGTTGCAGCACGCTGACGCCCTGCCCGGTCCCGAGGTTGACGGTCAGGCTGCGGTCCTCGCGCACCAGGTAGTCGATCGCGTCGGCATGCGCGCGTGCAAGATCCATGACGTGGATGTAGTCGCGCACGCCGGTGCCGTCGACGGTCGGCCAGTCGCCGCCGAAGATCGCGAGTTCCTCGCGTCGCCCGACCGCCACCTGGCAGATGTAGGGCATCAGGTTGTTGGGGATGCCGCCTGGATCCTCGCCGATCAGGCCCGACGGATGCGCACCGACCGGATTGAAATAGCGCAGTACCGCGGCGCGGAAGCCCGGGTCGTTGGCGACCAGGTCCTCGATCAGCTGCTCCATGACCAGCTTGGTGCGGCCATACGGGTTGGTCACGCGCAGAGGCGCGTCCTCGTCGACCGGAATGCGGTCGGGATCGCCATAGACGGTCGCCGACGAGCTGAAGACCAGCCGGTGGACGCCGGCGGACTTCATCGCCTGCAGCAGGTTGATCGTGCCGGAGATGTTGTTGTCGAAATAGTCCAGCGGACGCTCGCAGGATTCGCCGACGGCCTTGAGCGCGGCGAAATGGATCACCGCGTCGAAGCTGTCGCCGGCCAGCAACGCATCGGTCGCGGCGCGATCACGCAGGTCGACCTCGCGCACGTCCAGCGACTGCCCGGTGATCTCCTTCAGCCGCTCGAACACCTTGGGCGAACTGTTGGAATAGTTGTCGGCCACGACCAGGGAGTGCCCACGCCCGGCCAGCACCACGCAGGTGTGGCTCCCGATGTATCCCGCCCCGCCGCAGACCAGAATCCTCATCGCGCGTCCCTTGCTTCGTATCCGGTGTCCCGTGTCCGGGCATTATCCATCAACGCCGGCCACCCCGGCGTGCCGCCCGCGCAGACGGGGCCACGGCACGGGCGGCCGTCCGGTTCCCGCCCGCAATCGCGTTTAGCGAGCAGTGCCATCGCTTCCGCATGGCCGGCGGCATCCGCCGACACGGCTTGTCCTGCCCGCGATGCCGCTTAGACTTGTCCCCTTCCGCCGCCCTGCCTGCCTGGACCCAAGATGACCGCACCGTTGCCCGCCGCTGACGACATCCGTATCGCCGTGATCGGCCTGGGCTACGTGGGGTTGCCGCTGGCGGCCGCGTTCGGCCGCAAGTTCGACACCCTGGGTTTCGACATCGACAGCAAGCGCATCGGCGAGCTGCGCCAGCGCGAGGACAAGACGCTGGAGATGACGGCCGAGGAACTGCAGACCTCGGACCGGCTCGACTTCTCCGACGATCCGGCGGACCTCAAGCGCTGCAACGTCTTCATCGTCACCGTGCCGACGCCGATCGACGACTACAAGCGCCCCGATCTGCGGCCGCTGGAGTCGGCCAGCCGCACCGTCGGCCGTGCGCTGCAGCGCGGCGGCGTGGTGGTCTATGAATCCACCGTCTACCCTGGCGCGACCGAGGAAGTCTGCATTCCGATCATCGAGCGCGAGTCCGGGCTGGCCTTCAATGCCGATTTCCATGCCGGCTACAGCCCCGAGCGCATCAACCCGGGCGACAAGCAGCACCGGCTCGAGACCATTCTCAAGGTCACCTCGGGCTCGACCCCGGCGGCCGCGGACTTCGTCGACGCGCTGTACGCCAGCGTCATCACCGCAGGCACGCACAAGGCCTCGAGCATCCGCGTCGCCGAGGCCGCCAAGGTCATCGAGAACACCCAGCGCGACGTCAACATCGCACTGATCAACGAGCTGGCGCTGATCTTCCACCGCTTGGGCATCGACACCAACGAGGTGCTCGAGGCCGCCGGCACGAAGTGGAACTTCCTGCCGTTCCGGCCGGGCCTGGTCGGTGGCCACTGCATCGGCGTGGACCCGTACTACCTGACCCACAAGGCGCAGGAGATCGGCTACCACCCCGAGGTGATCCTGGCCGGCCGCCGGATCAACGACAGCATGGGCGGGCACGTCGCCCAGCGCGTGGTCAAGCTGATGCAGCAGCGCAGCCTGCAGACCGCCGGTGCGAAGGTGCTGATCCTGGGCCTGGCGTTCAAGGAGAACTGCCCGGACCTGCGCAACACCCGCGTTACCGACATCATCGCCGAGCTCAAGACCTACAACGTCGACGTCGCGGTCCACGATCCGTGGGTCTCGCCGGCCCAGGCCGAAGAGGAATACGGCCTGCACCTGGTCGCGGAGCCGGCCGCCGGCGACTACGACGCGGTGATCCTGGCCGTCGCGCACCGCCAGTTCATCGAGCTCGGCCCGCAGCGGATCCGCGGCTTCGGCAAGCCCGGCGCGGTGGTATTCGACGTCAAGCGCGCGTTGCCGCGCGACAGTATCGACGATTGCCTGTGAGCTGAGTCACCGACGCCCGACCCGACCCCTTGAATCCAGGCCCCTGCCTCCGGCAAGGGGCCACCCAGGCCGCAGCACCGGAGCGCCCGCCGCTCCTGCCCCGCGCAACCGCGCCGGCCTTCCACCACCCGCACAGGATGTCCCCAGCATGCGAATTCTCGTCACCGGCGCCGCCGGATTCATCGGTTCCAAACTCAGCGAGCGCCTGCTGGCCCGCGGCGACGAGGTGCTGGGCTACGACAACCTCAACGACTACTACGACCCCCGCCTCAAGCAGGCGCGACTGGCGCGGCTGACCCCGCTGCCGGGCTTCCAGTTCACCCAGGCCTCGCTCGAGGACCGCGCGGCGCTGGACCAGGCCTTCGCCCGGTTCAAGCCCGAGCGCGTGGTCAACCTGGCGGCCCAGGCCGGCGTGCGCTATTCGCTGGAGAACCCGCAGGCCTACATCGACAGCAACATCGTCGGCTTCATGAACATCCTCGAAGGCTGCCGCCACAACGGCGTCGAAAACCTGGTCTATGCCTCGTCGAGCTCGGTCTACGGCGCCAACCGCAAGCTGCCCTTCGCGGTCGAGGACAGCGTCGACCACCCGGTCAGCATGTACGCGGCGACCAAGAAGGCCAACGAGTTGATGGCGCATACCTACAGCCACCTGTTCGGCCTGCCGACCACCGGCCTGCGCTTCTTCACGGTCTACGGCCCCTGGGGCCGCCCGGACATGGCGCTGTTCCTGTTCACCCGCAAGATCCTGGCCGGCGAGCCGATCGACGTGTTCAACCACGGCCGCCATACGCGCGATTTCACCTACATCGACGACATCGTCGAAGGCGTGATCAGGACCTTGGACACCATCCCCGGCCACGACCCCGACTACGACCCGATGCAGCCCAACCCGGCCAGCTCCAGCGCGCCGTACCGGGTCTACAACATCGGCAACCACCAGCCGGTCGAACTGCTGCGCTACATCGAGGTGCTCGAGGATTGCCTGGGCCGCAAGGCCGAGCGCAACCTGCTGCCGCTGCAGCCGGGCGACGTCCCCGATACCTATGCCGACGTGCGCGCCCTGCAACGCGATACCGGCTATTCACCGTCCACGCCGATCGAAACGGGCGTCCGCCGGTTCGTCGACTGGTACCGGGAGTTCTATAAGGCCTGAGAACCCATTCAATATCTTGCTGCGCGTGCCATCTGGCGCGCGTGCGGTGCTCGGAATACTCATGTACCTGCACGTACACTGCGCTTTCTGCGCTCCACCACACGCCAGTTGGCTGCGCTCGCGACAGATCATGAACAGTTCCGGGTACCCCCTGCGCGACCGCAAACGCCGTCGCAGGCCCGGTCCTTGCATGCCGTCCACCCGGACGGCCTGCGCGCCCATCGCGGCATGAAGTCGCCGCATGAACACGACATCCCGTCGCGCAAGCGCCTATCATCGCGTCCATGCGGCCGGGAACCGCACACAGGCCTGTCCGCATCCGAGCTGTTTGCGCGTTCTTGTCTGCATCGAATCTGAAATAACGAACACCCAGGGGATACCCATGCACACCCTTAAACACCTCATCGTCGGCCTGCTGGCTGCCCTGATGCTCGCCGCCTGCGCTTCCGGCGGCAGCCGCTCGACCACGCCACCGGAACAGACCCAGGCGGCCGTCAAGGATTACCTGATCGGCGTCGACGACCTGGTCCAGGTCACCGTCTGGCGCAACCCGGAACTGGGCATCACCGTACCGGTGCGTCCGGACGGCAAGATCTCGGTCCCGCTGGTCGGCGACGTCACCGCCGGTGGCCGCACCCCGACCGAGGTGGCCAAGGACATCGAGGAAAAGCTCGGTGCGTTCGTGCGTTCGCCGCAGGTCGCGGTGATCCTGACCGACCTGCGCAGCCATGAGTACCTGTCGCGCGTGCGCGTGACCGGTGCCGTGCGCCAGCCGATCTCGATCCCCTATCGCCAGGGCATGACCGTGCTCGACGCGGTGCTCGCCGCCGGCGGCACCACCGAGTTCGCCGCGCCCGACCGTTCGGACCTGTTCCGCAGGAACACCGACGAAACCACGACCACCTATGCGGTGCGCCTCGACAGGATCCTCAACAAGGGCGACCTGTCGACCAACTTCAAGGTCGCCCCCGGCGACGTGATCACAGTGCCGGAGCGCACGTTCTAATGCAGGCAAATGCGCTTCCGGGGCCGCGCGGCCCCGCCTCCCGCTCCAAGGCCCCGGAGCTGTCGCCCAACGAACTCGTCCTGATCCTGCTCAAGGAGGGACGCAAGCGCATCCTGAGCCTGAGCGCGATCTTCTCCGCGATCGCGCTGCTGACACTGCTGATCGGCATGTTCGTGATCCCGCGCAACTACTCGACCTCGGTCACGATCCTGGCCCAAGACAGCGACATCATCCAGCCGCTGCTGGAAGGCCGCGCTGTGACCACCGGCGTCGCCGATCGCGCGGGCATGGCCCGCCAGATCATCTATGGCCGCAAGGTGCTCGAGCAGATCCTGGAAGTGGGTGGCTGGAACAAGGATGCACCGTCGCCGGTCGAGAAGGACCGCCTGATGGAGCAGATCCGCAACCGCACGCTGATCACCGGCCCGCGTCCCGACCTGGTCGAGATCATCTACCGCGACCGCGACCCGGAGCGTACGTTCCGCGTGACCGAAGCGCTGGGCCAGCTGTTCATCACCGAGACCCTGGCGACCAAGGAACGCGAAAGCCGCGAGGCCTACGAGTTCATCGACAAGCAGGTGCAGGAATACCACCGCAAGCTCACCGAAGCCGAGAACAACCTGCAGGACTACCGCTCGCGCAATGCCGACGCGCAGCCCGGCAGCGCGGTCGACGTCAGCGCGCGCATCAGCTCGCTGCGGACGCAGGTCGAACAGGCGCGCATGGCGTTGATGGAGCAGGAATCGCGCGAATCCTCGATCGGCTCGCAGCTGTCGGGCGAATCGGCGGTGACCGCGGTGCAGACCCGCGAAACCTTCTACCGCACCCAGCTGCTGGAACTGCAGGCCGAGCGTGACCGCCTGCTGCTGAGCTTCACGGAACAGCATCCCGACGTCGTGCGCGTCAACCTGCAGATCGAGGACATCCAGCGCAACCTGCAGCAGGAGCAGCGTCGTCGCGAGCAGCAGCCGCGCCAGAACGTGGCGACCAACTCCAACGACGTGCAGATGAACCCGCTGTACCAGGAGCTACGCAGCCAGCAGTCGCAGGCCCGCCGCGAGGCCGCCGCGACCCGTTCGCGCATGGACATCTCGTCGTCGCTGCTCAACGAAGAGCTCGATCGCAGCCGCCGCATCGCCGCATCCGAGAGCGTGCTGGCCGAGCTGACCCGCGATTACGAGGTCAACCGCGAGATCTACCAGGACCTGTTGCGCCGTCGCGAGAATGCGCGCGTGTCGATGGGCCTTGACCAGGAGAACCGCGGCCTGACCCTGCGCGTGCAGGATCCGGCGACGATGCCGCTGCGCCCGTCGGGCCTGCGCTTCATGCATATCGCCGCCGGCGGCATGCTGTTCGCGATCGCGCTGCCGCTGGGCCTGCTGTTCCTGCTGGTGCGCTTCGACCCGCGCATCCGTTCGGCGCAGCTGATCGAACAGCAGGGCCGTTATCCGCTGCTGACCTCGATCCCGGCGTATCCGACGCCGCGCGAGCGTCGTCGCCAGTACACCAACATCGCGGCCAGCATCGCGATGGTCGTCGGCATCTTCGTGGTCTACGGACTGCTGTTTGCCTACCGGATCGTGGCTGCGTGAGCCTGCCATGAGCAACCCTCAATACCCGGAACCGTCCGTGACCTCATCCAACGATCGCCACGCCGTCGTCCCCGCGCCCGACTCTTCGCGCTCGATCACGCGCGGCAGTGACAACCAGGCGCTGACCCCGCGTTCGCTCGAAGAGCGCCGCCTGATCCACCGCAACGATTCGGTGCGCGTGCAGGCAGACGCCTTCCGTGACCTGCGCACGCGCCTGTTGACGCTGGGCGGCAACCAGAACTTCGTGACCCTGATCGTGCCTGTCACGCCCGGCTGCGGCGGCAGCTTCGTCGCCCGCAACCTGGCTGCCGCGTTCGCGTTCGACGAAACCAAGACCTCGTTGCTGGTCGATTGCGACGCGCTGTATCCGTCGCAGCACGCGGCGCTGGGCGTCGAGGCCAATGCCGGCGGCCTGATGGACTACCTGGAAGACAGCGTCGCCGACATCGCCGACATCCAGTACCGCACCGGCATCCCGCGCATGTACCTGATCCCCAGCGGCCATGCGCGCGAGACCACCGGCGAGTACTTCAGCTCGTTGCGCGCGCGCACGATGATCGACTCGCTGCGCAGCAACCATCCCAACCGCTACCTGATCCTCGACAGCCCCTCGGCGCTGAAGTCGCCCGATGCCCGCATCCTGTCCGACCTGGCCGACCTGGTCGTGCTGGTGGCCGGCTACGGCAAGGTGACGCTGGAGAACATCGACAAGGCCGCGGCCAATTTCGACCCGGAAAAACTGGCAGGCGTCGTGTTCAACGACGTGAATTGATGACCGCACCTGCCGTGGTCAAAGGAGTACGCGCAATGAACAGGAACCGGCTCTGCCTCACGGCCCTCAGCGCGGCCCTGCTTGCCTCGATGCATGGCAACGCCCAGGCGGTCCGCATCAACTACGTGCTCGATGCCGGCATCGAGCACGACGACAACGTCCGCGTGGTCGCGATCGACCCGGTCAGCCAAACGATCTTCCGCACCGGCCTGGGCTTCACCGCACGCGAGGAGACCTCGCGCCTGCAGTACCTGGTCACCGGCCGGATGGACTATCGCAATTACGAGGACAGCATCTACTCCGACACCGTCGAAGGCATGCTGACCGGGCGACTGAACTGGACGCTGGTGCCCGAGCGCCTGAGCTTCTTCGTCGAAGACAGCCTGGAGATGCAGTCGATCGACCGATTCGCGCCGGACTCGCCGGAGAACCGCCAGCGGGTCAACGTGTTCTCGGCCGGTCCCAACCTGTTCTTCCGCATGGGCCAGACCGTGCGCGGCCAGGCCGAACTGCGCTACATGAACACCGACGCCGAGGTCACCGAGGATTTCAACTCCGATCGCTTCGGCGTCGCGCTGCGCGCGATCAAGGACCTGGGCCCGGAGAGCAACCTCTCGGCCAACGCGCAGTACCGCGACATCGACTACGACAACGACCTGCTGTCGCGCGACCACAAGCGCTCGGACCTATACCTGCGCCACGAGCGCACGTTGAACCGGTTCAACCTCAACGTCGACGTCGGCTACTCCGACCTCGATTTCGCCGATGGCGACTCGAGTTCAGGACCCTTGTTCCGTGGCCAGCTGGGCTGGAGCCCGAGCGAGCGCAGCGCGTTCACGCTGCTGGCGATCAAGCAATTCTCCGATACCGCCGACAACGCGCTGGCCGAGATCGGCGACGCCGGCAGCGTCCCCGAGAACGTGCTGATCAGCAGCGCGACGGTGACCTCCTCGGTGTACGAGGAAAAGCGCGTCGGCGTGACCTACAACTACACCGGCGCCCGCACCACGTTTGCGATCGAACCGTTCGTGCAGCGCCTGGCTTACCTCGACAACGACGTCTTCGACGAGCGTGGGCGCGGCCTGTTCGCCAACATGACCTATCGCCTGCGCCCGACGCTGTCGCTGTCGGGGTTTGCCTACCTGGAAAACCGCGACTACGTGAACACCGGTGGCGGCTATGACACCCGTCGCTTCACGGTGTCGCTGGAGAAGCAGTTCTCCACACACTGGAGCAGCGCGCTCAGCGTGACCCGCTACGAGCGCAACGGCGACGCCCTGGCCTTCGGCGACGTCAAGCAGAACGTGATCTACCTGCGCGTGGCCTACCGCAACCGCTGATCGGGTCCCCGGCCCTGTCACGCCACGCTGCCGACGCGCCCCCGCCCCTGCGCAGGCCTCCACGATGGATGCCTGCGCGATTGGCGATTGGACAACCCCGCCAGCTCCTGCCCATCGCACCGCGCCGCACTTGCCATCGGGGCGTGCCGTCGACGAGGATTGATCCACGATGAAATGGTCCGCCTCCCTGCGCTACTGGGTCGCCAACTCGCCCCACCCGGCCGCGGCCGGCGTGCGCGCGATGCGCCGCGGCGTGCGCGGGTTCACGCTGCCGGCGCCACGGGTGCTGATCCGTCCGTACCTGTGGCTGTATGTCGGCCTTCGCGAAGTGATCTTCTTCCTGCGCCGCACGCTGATCGCCGAGCCTTTGTTCAAGGCCTACTGCACGCGCTTCGGCAAGGGCGTCACCACCGGCATCTACGTGCCCTGGGTGCAGGGCCGCGGTGACCTGATCGTCGGCGACCATGTTCGCATCAGCGGAAAGCTCAACATCACCTTCGCCGCGCGCTTCGTCGAGCGTCCGCTGCTGGTCATCGGCGACCATTCCGACATCGCCCACGACAGCCGCTTCGTGGTCGGCAAGGAAATCCGCATCGGTTCGCATGTCGAGGTCGCGGGCTCCGTGGTCTTCCGCGATTCCGGTGGCCATCCCGCCGACCCCGCCCTGCGTGCGGCGGGCGCCCCGCCCGATGCCGCCGACGTCAAGCCGATCATCGTGCACGACAACGTCTGGATCGGCTCCAACGTGCTGGTGATGCCCGGCACCGAGATCGGCGAAGGCAGTATCGTCTCCGCGCATTCGGTGGTGTCCGGCATCGTCGCGCCGTATACCGTGGTGGCCGGCAATCCGGCACGCCGGATCAGCACGCTGACCCCGCCACCCGGCCGCGAGCACCTGGTGGTCAGCAAGCCCAAACCGTCGGCGCCGGTCGCGCCCGAGGCCGCCGCCGACAGCACGCCGGCGGCGTAACGCCTGCAGCAGCGGTCGCGGCCGCAATGGCGTCAGGTCTTCAGCAGCGGTCTAGACCGCAAACGACTGCGCCCGCCGAAGCGGGCGCATGCTGACACATACTGGTCTGGCTCAGACCAGCGCTTCAACCGCGTCGGGGTGGCTCAGGAAGGCGCGCGGACTGGCACTGCGTCCGTAGGCGCCGGACTGGAACACCGCGACCAGGTCGCCCGGCTGCGCGGCATCGAGCTCCATGCGGTCCGCCAGCAGGTCCAGCGGCGTGCACAGCGGCCCGACCACGTTCGCGGTTTCGCGACCGGCCGCGGCGCGGCCATTGACCGCGACCGGATAGTTCTTGCGCAGCACCTGGCCGAAGTTGCCGGTCGCCGCCAGGTGGTGGTGCATGCCACCGTCGACGACCAGGAACACCTGCCCGCGAGAGACCTTGCGGTCGATCACGCGTGACACGTAGATGCCGGCTTCGCCCACCAGGTAACGGCCCAGTTCGATGACCAGGCGCGCATCCGGCCAGTCGCCGTCGACACGCTCGGACAGCGTGGCCAGGTTGTCGATGATCGGCGCCAGGTCCAGCGTGGCTTCGCCCGGCGTATACGGGATGCCGAAGCCTCCGCCCAGGTTCAGGCTGCGGATCGGTGCCGGCAGCATGTCCTGCCATTCGCGCGCCTGCTCGTAGCACTTGGTCTGCGCTTCGACGATCGCGGCATGGCGCAGGTTCTGCGAACCGGCGAACATGTGGAAGCCTTCGAACGCGAGGCCGGCGGCAGAGATGTCGCGCAGCATGTCGGGCACGCGTTCGGCGTCGATGCCGAACTGGCGCGCGCCGCCGCTCATCTTCATGCCCGAGGCCTTGAGCTCGAACGGCAGGTTGACGCGCACGGCCACGCGCGCGGCCACGCCGCTGCGCTCGCTGGCACGCGCCAGCACGCCGATCTCGCGGAACGATTCCAGGTTGACCAGGATGCCGGCGGCATGCGCCTGCTCGAGTTCGCGATCCGACTTGCCGGGTCCGGCGAAGCTGATGTGCTCGCTGGACATGCCCGAATCGAGCGCGACCCGCAGCTCGCCGGCCGAGGCGACGTCGATGCCGTCGACCAGGCCCGCCATGTGGCAGACCAGCGCCGGCATCGGGTTGGCCTTCATCGCGTAATGCAGCAGGACCTTGTCGGGCAGGATGGCGCGCAGGCCGCGCGCGCGCGCGGTCAGGCGGGCGCGGTCGTAGACGTAGCACGGCGTGCTGCCGATCGCATCGACCACCTGCGACAGGCGCTTGCCGCCCACCAGCAGTTCGCCGGCCTCATCCGCCGGCCACGGCACGGTCAACTGGAAGGGATTGGCGTGCTCACTCAAGACCGCGACTCCTGCAGGGATTGTTGGAACGCCACCAGTTCCATGATGTTGTTGCGCCACTGGCGGTGGTCGGTGACGTAGCGACGGGCATTGTGCCCCACGCGCGCCAGTTCGGCCGAATCGCGGCTGCGTGCGACCACCTGGTCGACCGCGGCATCGAGGTCGCCGGCCTTGAACATCCAGCCGGTCTCGCCCTCGACGACCACTTCCTGGATCGGCTCGAAATCCGGCGCGATCGGCGGCACGGCGCAGGCCATGAACTCGAACAGCTTGACCGGTGAGGTGTAGTCGCCCGCGCTCGGCAGGATCGCCATGTCCATCGCCGCCAGCAGGCCGGGGACGGCATCATGGCCGACGCGGCCGGTCATGACGACCTGGCGCGACAGCCCGCGCTCCTCGACGAAGGCCTGCAGCGCCGGGAAGGTCGCGCCATCGCCCACCAGCAACAGTTTCAGGTGCGGGGCATCGGCCAGGCGATCGGCGATGTGGTGCACGAAGCCGTCGATCGCATGCCAGGGCACGAACGCACCGAGGTAACCGCAGACCACCGAGCCCTCGAGGCCGAAGCGCTGGCGGGCGTCGTCGCGCTGCTTCTGGGTGAAGGTGAACTTGTCGATATTGGCGGCGTTGGGCGTGATCAGCGTCGGCGCCAGCGTGCCGTGCGCGGCCCTGGCGCGGTCGCGGAACACCGTGGACACGAACACCAGGCCATCGGCCTTGCGATAGGTCCAGCCCTCGATCGCCATCGCGATGCGCTGGAAGAACAGCGGGCGCACGCGGTACACGGTGGCCGAGTCGTTGACCTCGAGGATCAGCGGGATCTTCTTCATCCGCGCGATCCAGATCGGCGCGAACATGAACAACGAATAGCGCTCGTAGATGAAGTCGACGTCGGGATTCTTGGCCAGGTAGCGCCAGATGCGCCAGCCGGCGACGGCGTTGTAGGCCATCTCGGCCAGTTCGAACAGCGGCTCGGGCAGTTTGGCGATCAGTCCCATCCATGGACGCGCCTGTTTGGTCGGCGACATCGCCTTGGGCGAGGAATACGGATCGGCGCCCGGCAGCGAGATGATGTCGACATGCACGCCCTCGGCCCGCAGCGCATCGGTGATGCCGCGGATATGCACGCCTTCGACGGCCTTGCCCTGGGTACGGTGGTGATAGAGGACCTTGCGTACGGAAATGTTGCCCAACATGTAGATCGCCCCTGTCATCGAACAGGCGCGGCCTGCCGAATGGTTCTGCCAGCACATCGATCCATGCGGCATGCATGGACGGCTGGACGGTCGATACTCAAACGGGATTCGTGGCGCGGGACGGCCATCGGATGGCGGACCAGGCGGTGCGCTGCTGCGTCGGGAGGCAAGGCGGCGGTGCCTCAGGATCGCCGGATCGACGGCAATGAGAGAGCGGGGTCTGTTCGAAGCACCGCGGACGCTGGCCCGCGCTACAGGCCAGCGATCGGAGCGATGACGTCCAGGGCCTGCGCCAGCGGGATGCCGAAGCTCCTGCCGGCCACGCTGAAGGCCAGCCGTTCCAGGCGCGGGCCACGTCCGCCCGGACGCACGTCGACCCAGTGCAGCGTCCGCGCCGACGTGCCCAGTCGACGCTTGTAGTCCTGTTCCCCGGCCAGGAAGTCGTAGCTGTCCCAGCCTGCCGCCAGCGCATGCTCGATCGCACACAGGTGCGCCATTAGCCCGGGGCGGTCGTTCCTGGGCAGCAGGCCGTAGCACAGGCCGCTGTTGTAGTAGTACAGGCGGTTGTGCCAGGCCAGGTTGTACAGATAGCCGATCAGCAGCGGCCCGGTGCTGACGCGGACCAGTTGCACCAGGCCCGAGCGGATGCCGGCGTCCATCAGCGCTTCGTGGAAGCGGCAGAAGTACGGGCTGGCGAATGCACCTGCCCTGCCCTTCGACATCCAGTGCGCCTGGTGCAGGCCGCGCAGGTCGTCGAGCCATGCGCGGGCGGTGGCCGGATCGGGCGCGATGTCGACGCGCAGCGCCCCGAATGCCTCGTAGCCGCGCCGCGTCTGGTTCAGGGCCGCGCGCATGTTGCGGCTGCGCGACGACAGGTAGGTCGCACCGGAGCGGCGCAGGTCGGCCAGGTCGACCAGGTAGGAGTGCCGGCATTCGATGCTGTAGGCCTGCAGCGGTGGCGTGATCACATCGCGGATCTCGGCGGCATCTGCCGTCGCGCTGATGCGCAGCCGCCGCCAGCCACGGCGATCACGCGCGATGGTGTCGAACAGCGCGACGTAGCCGATCGCCTGTGCGCCGGCACGCGACAGCAGACCGACGTATTCCACGGTGATCTCGTCGAGATCGGGATCGGCGGTCTCCTGCATCAGCAGCGACTGGCGCCCGAACAGCCGTCGCAGTCCGTGTTCGGGCACTTCGACCAGCAGGCCCAGCGCGACCAGGCCATCGCGGTCCTCGGCCCGGAAGACGATCGGCCGGATCGCCGCGGGCAAGGTGTGCAGCCAGGTCGAGATCCAGATCCAGCTCAGGAACGGGGAACCGTCGGCGATGGCCTCGAGTTGCGCCCAGTCCGCGGCAAGCGCGGGATAGTCCGCGACCGCAACCAGTTGCCCCTGCACGCCGGTCGACCGGGCGACGGCCTGCCGCTGCGCGCCGCCGTGCCGGGCCAACACGCCGTCCAGCGACGCGTTGGGGGATGCATTGCGATCGGCGTGCGGCGTCGAGGCCATGTCATCCGTCCCGGTCGAGGTTGGTCAGGTGCAGGTCTTCGATGCCGGCGTCGCGCGGGAACGCTGCGAACACCGTCTGCCGTTCGCGCTCGACGAAACCGGCACGGATCCACGACGCGTCGCGCCCTGCCGTGCCGGCGAACTCCAGGCTGATCGCGGCGTAGCCGTCGCGCCGCGCCTGCCGCGACAGCGCATCGATGAACGCCAGCGGCATCGCCTGCTGCGCGCCGCGCGCCCAGAAGTCCTCGACGTTGAGGATGTGCGGCCATTGCGGATCGACGCTGCAGGCGAACCACGCCAGCAACGCGCCACCGTCGGCGTCGCGCAGGCACAGGTAGCGGATGTCGCCGGCCGTCGACGGATCGAACCGCCATGCCAGCATCCTGCCGTCGCGCACGCTGGTCAGCCCGCGCTGCGGACGGGTGCTGTTCCACAGGGTGTCGAAGTCGCGCTCGAGGCTTGTGCCAGTGGCGATGTCGCGCAGCCAGCGCGCCTCCAGCGCACGCCCGCTGAGGCGGCGCCAGCACTCGGGCAGGCTGCCCACCACATCCAGACAACGGCCTGCGGGAGCGGCCAGCAGCGTGGGCAACCGGCGCTTGAGATAGTGCGCATGGCGCAGCAGCTTGACCCTGCGCACCAGGTCGGTCAGGGGCTGCAGGCCGGCGCGCTTGAGCACGGCACCGGCACCGGGACTGTTGCGCGGGATGCCGATCACGACCTCGCAGTCTTCACGCGCCTGCGCCAGCAGGTGGCCCAGCAGAGTCAGTGCGGGGCCCAGCGAGCGATGCTCGGGGCTGACCGCGAAATGCGCGAGGATGCCGGCACGGATCTCGCGGCCGTCGCGGAGCATGCGCCGCGGCGCGATCGCAGCGACGCCGACGACGTCGTCGGTGGGCGCATGCACCACGAAACGCAGGATCGGCGGTCCCTGCGGCGACCGCAGGCACAGCGCGTCATAGCGCGCATCCAGCGCGGATTCCGGGCCGAGCGAGATGCGCCAGACCGCCTTGGCCGCGGCTCTCGCGGCCTCGCTGCCCGCCTGTCCATCCGGATAGTTCCTGATGGTGTACGTCGACATCCACGCGCCTCCCTCATCGAGGAAGAGCCATCCCGCGTTGCGTGCCATCGCCCGCCGGCCCCTGCTGGCGTCCCGCTGCCCGTCCCGCAGGACGCGCCATGCCTGTCGTCGGCAACGGTCGTCAGCGGCCGATGCGGGACGGCCGGCATGGACCGGCCCATGTCTTCAAGCACGGCGGCGGCGGATGCAAGCGGCCACGGATCGCGCACCAGCCGACGGCCGGTCGAGCCATGCGCGACCCGGGGGCCATCGACGGGCTATTCGTCCTCGTCGGCAGCGGTCAGGTGCCACTGCCCCAGGTCGCGCTCGACGCCGTCGAGGAAGCGCCCGTACACCGGCCTGCGCCCGCGCTCGACGAAGCCGGCCGCCAGCCAGCCCGCAAGCTTGTCCGGTGCGGCCGCATATTCCATCGACACCGCGACATGGCCAGCCCGGCGCGCGTTGGTCACCAGCGCATCCACGTAGCCGTATCCGAGCCCGGTGCGGGCGTCGTCGGCCCAGAAGTCGCGCACATGCAGCACCTTGCCCTGCACCTGGCAGGCGAACCATGCGCACAGTTGCCCGTCGGCCGGATCGGTCAGCAGCAGGTAGCGCGTCCGTTCCAGCGGCGAATCGTCGAAACGCCAGCGCGCGAACGCCTGGTCATGTACCGCGACCAGGCCATCGGCCTCGCCACTGCGTGCCCACAGCGCATCGAAGCGCGCATCGGCGTGGTCGCTCCATTGCGCCTGAAGGCGTCGGGCACCAAGACGCTTCCAGCCGTCGAGCACGCGCCGGCCGATATCGAGCACGACGCCGGCCGGCGCGGTCAGCACCGACGGCAGGCGATCGCCGAGGTAACCCGAATGCCGGATCACCCGCGCGTAGCGGACGATGTCGCCGAGATGACGATAGCCCGAGCGCTTGAACGCCGGCACGGCCTTCTGGTTCGGAAAACCGTACAGCAGGTCGAAATGCGTGGCGCCATCCTGCAGCAGGCTGCCCTGCAGCATCAGCGCCGGACCCAGCGCGCGGTGTTCGGCGACGACCGCCAGATCGACCAGCACGCCGGCACGCAGCGCCTGCCCGTTCCAGCGCATCGGGCGACGGGCCGCGGTCGCCACGCCCACCGGCAACGCCTGCTCGCCATGGCGCAGCACCCGCACCACCGGCTCGCCGAACGGGCAGCCGAGATAGAACCAGTCGAATTTGGCGCGCATGCGGTCGTCGCGACCGAGATTGCCGCGCCAGATCGCGATCAGTGCATCGCGGTCGCGCGCGGCTTCGCCGGGCTCGACGCGATACGCAGGCGCAGTCACTCGAGGTCGTCCAGCTCCGCGACCTCGCCGACCAGCACCGGCGGCAGGTGCATGTAACGCGTGGTCCGGCGCTTGTTGCGGATGTCGTCATAGACCGCGTTGGCCTGGGCCACGCTGATGTCGAGCGCCGGCGCCAGTTCCTCGGCCGTGCGGCCGTGATTCAGCGCCCACAGCGCCAGGTCCATCGAGCGGTAGGGCAACGCGAAGTAGAACTCGTCCTGGCCCTGCTCGAGGCTGTAGGTGTCGGTGGTCGGCACTGCCGCACACACGCGCTCGGGCAGGCCGAGGAACCGCGCCATGCCGTAGACCTGCGACTTGTACAGGTGCGCGATCGGCTTGACGTCGGCCGAGCCATCGCCGTTCTTGACGAAGAAGCCCTGGTCGTATTCCAGCCGGTTCGGCGTGCCCACGACCGCATAGTTCAGGCGATCGGCGTGGTAGTACTCCAGCGTCTTGCGGATGCGCTGCTTGAAGTTGGTCGCCGCGACGATCTGCAGGTACTCCGACAGGCCCAGCGGCTTGTCGTGCTGCCCGCCATCGGGGTCCACCGCAACGATGCGGAACTGGTTGATGCGACCCTCGACACCGCCATCGATGACAATCTTGAAGCGCCAGCCCTCGCCGTACTCCGGCAGGGCGCGGCGCACCGCGGCATCGCGCTCGGCATAGCAGCCGATCGCCGCCAGCGCCGGCGCGATGTCCACCGTCTGCACGCGCACGCCCAGGTGCTCGGCCAGGATCGTCGCGCGCACCGCGCTGTCGTCGGAGGAATCGCGCTCGGGCAGGATCAACGCATAGACGCGCTCGGGGCCCAACGCACGCACCGCCAGCGCGATGCTGCAGGAGGAATCGATGCCTCCCGAAATCGCGACCACCAGGCCACGCCGATGCAGTTGCCGCGCGGTGATCGCGCGCAGGCGTTCACCGATGCGGTCCGCTTCGGCGGCGTAATCCAGATCCAGGACATCAAACGACAACACTTCGGGGACGAGCACGCTCACGAGGCCTCCTGCAAGGCAGCCGGGGCAATCAACAAGGCACGCCGGATCTTGCCCGACGCGGTTTTGGGCAGCGACGAGACGAACTCGACCTGCCGTGGAATCTTGTAGCTGGCGAGCCGTTGCCGGCAATGCGCGCGGATGCGGTCGGCATCCTGCGACGCGCCTGCGGCCAGCACGACGACGACCTTGATCGCCTGCCCCAGCGTGGCATCGTCGATGCCGACCGCCGCGACCTCGACGACGCCCGGCAGTTCCGCCACGGCTTCCTCGATGTCCAGCGGATGCACGCGATGGGCACCGGTCTTGATCATGTCGCTGCGGCGGCCGGCCAGGAACAGGTAGCCCTCGGCATCCAGCAGGCCCATATCGCCGGTCCGCAGCCAGCCGTCGCGCAGCACCTCGGCGGTCGCCGCTGGGTCCTGCCAGTACCCGGCCATCACGTTGTCGCCGCGCACCCACAGCTCGCCGGGCTGTCCGGCGGCCAGCGGCTGGCCGTGGTCGTCGCGGATCTGCAACTGCACGCCGGGGATCGCCATGCCGGCGGAGCCGGGCTTGTCGTCGAGGCGCTCGGGCGGCAGCCAGGCCAATCGCGCCGTGGCTTCGGTCTGCCCGTACATGACGATCAGGCGCGCTTGCGGCAGCGCCTCGCGCAGCCTGCGCGTCAACGCCTGCGGCATCGCGCCGCCGGCCTGGGTGACGTAGCGCAATGCCGCGAGATCGTGCTCGGCCAGGGCGACGCGATCGAGCAGCAAGGCGTAGGTCGACGGCACGCCGGCGAACCCACTGACGCGTTCGCGCGCCATCGACTCGACGATCAGGTGCGGGAACACCAGGTTCTGCTCGATGACCAGGCGCGCACCCACGGCCAGGTGCGTATGCAGCACCGAGGCGCCATACGAGTAATAGAACGGCAGGATCGTCAGGATGCTGTCGTCGGCGCGCAGCGCCAGGTACTGGACGATCGCATCGACATTGGCCGAGAAATTCGCGTGGATTAGCGTCACGCCCTTGGGCGCGCCGGTGGTCCCGGAGGTGTACAGGATGGCTGCGACAGCATCGGGAGCCGCAGTTGCAGGCATGCCCGCAGCGGCACCGGTCTCCGTGGCCAGCGCCGCATCCCAGGCGACCACCGCGCCCTGGCCGGCATCATCGGCACCGATGGCAGCGACAGACGGCACCGCGCCACCCGCCGCAGCCGGAGCGACCACGATCCGCAGCGGCGGCGGTGACAATGCCGGCAGCGTCGCATCGACTTCGCGGTTGCCGGCCTCGTGCACCAGCACGGCAGCGCCACTGTGGCGCAACCACGGCGCGAAATCGCGCGCGCGCGCTTGCACGTTCAACGGTACCGCCACGCAACCGGCCAGCCAGCTGCCATAGATCGCAACCACGGCTTCAAGGCAGTTGGGCAGCAGCACCGCGACCCGGTCGCCGTCACGACAGCCGGCCTGTCGCAGATGGCGGGCAAATGCCAGCGCCTGCGCGGCCAGCGCCGCGTAGTCGAGTTGGCGCGCGCCTTCGACCAGGGCGATCCGCTGCGGCGATTGCCGTGCGGTCGCCAACAGCCTGGCGGCGAGTGTCGGCATCGTCGCCAGCGTCAGGATGCGAGCTTGCGCCCGAGGAAGGCGTTGATCGTATCGATACTGTCAAAATTGGCAGGCACCATTTCTTCCGGGCTCACCTGGATGCCGCAGGCCTGCTCGAGATGCTCGATCAGCTCGAGGATGCCCGTCGAATCGATGATTCCGCCGCGGATCAGCGATGCATCGTCGGCAAGTGCCGTACCGTCCTCGGTGAACAGGAAGTTCTTGAGGATGAAGGGCTTGATCTTGTCCTTGTGGTCCATCGTATCGGTCAACCTGCGGTCTGTAGTTTGATTGAGAGCGTCCATCTGTCGTCTATGAACGCGATCCGCGGCCGGAAACGGCCGCCCCCTTGCGGTGGTGGTGCGGTGGCGTGACCGCGCCGGGAATACCCCTATCCCGCTGTCGGCGCGCGCCGGTGCCGATTGTGCCCGATTGCGTTGGCGGGATGTCGTGCCGGATGTCACGTGATGTCGCGACCGGAGGTGGCATGGACGGCACGACCGCCCGCAGCCGCGGTTGCTCAACAACGCCACAACAGCGCCCGCATGCCTGCGACCACGCTCAGTCCACCGGTGGCAGCAACGGGATCATGCGGACCTCGACGCCGAGCGGCAGCGCGACCGCACCGACCCATGCAGGAGGCGACGGCAACATCCGCAGCTGCACATGGAGCGGCTGCACCTGGACTGGCGGCACATGACCCGGCCGCACAAGAGCCGGCAGCACGACGTGCCCGTCGAGTCCGGCCGCGAAGGCCTCCATTGGATGGGTCAGGCCGACACCGGCAGCCTTCAGGCAGGCCTCCTTGCGGACCCACAACGCCAGCAATCGCTGCTGACGCCCGTCGATGCCGCCCGCATCGATCTCGGCGAGGTCCCCGGGATGGGCGATGCGATGGGCCAGGGCCACCAGGTCCACCCGCGACGGACGTACCTCGAGATCGATCCCCACCGGCGCACTCGGGCACACCGCGAACGCACTGAAGGCGCCGGCATGGCTCAGGCTGGTGGAGGCCACGCCACCCGGCAGGCGTGGACAGCCGCGGACGTCGCGTCCGATCTCCAGCGGCCACGGCGGTCGCTGCAGCCAGTGCGCGACGACCAGCCGATGCAGGGCATAGGTCAGCAGTCGCCGCTCCTGCTCATCGCGTTGTCGCAGCGTCGCGGCCCGGGCCAACTGCGCATCGTCGACGAATGCGGCTGCCGCCGAACGCCATGGCCGCCAGGCATCGATGTCGGTCCATGCGGCGAGCGCCGCCTGCGCGCGGGACGCCACAGGGGCGGCCTGCTGCAAGGCGTCGCCCACCAGCGTGGACAAGGCCTGCGCGGACCATCGCGGATCGTAGGTGGATGTCATGGCCGTCATCGCCCGCGATAGTCGCAATGCGGCTACGCAACCGCAACGTCGAGACGCAGTGCGATGGCGATGGCGACGGTGATGGCGCCATCCGCCTGCGCACGGAGGCCAACGCGATGCTGCGATCCCGTTTGACGGGCTGCGCATGACGCCGGCGATGACCGGTGCCGCATGCAGATGCCGTTCTAGCAAGGAGCATGCATGCTCCCGCCCGCCACAATGAGATCCAATGCCGATGACCGCAGGCGAACGACCGGCCTACTCGCTGGTGCAGGCCGACCCCCGCCACGATCTTGCTGCGATCCAGTCGGTCTGGCGGGGCAACTTCGGTCCCGATGCCGATCATCCGCGCAAGATCCAGCACCTCTACCTCGACGGCCCCAGCGGCCCGGCCCTGGTCCTGATACTGCGCGATGACCGCACCGGCGAGGCGGCCGGCGTCATCGGCGCGATCCCGCGCCCGATGCGATACGCCGGCACGCCGATCACCGCCGCCGTGATCTCGCATGTCGCGGTCGCGCCGCGGCATCGCACGCTGGGGCCGGTGATGAAGCTGCACGCGGAGATCTTCGCCGCCAGCAGCCGCCAGTTCGACCTGATCTACGGACACCCCAATCCCCGCAACGCGGTCGTGCTCAAGCGCGCCAAGTACCAGGAGTTGGGCCAGATCAAGCGCTACGTCAAAGTGCTGAAGTTCGGGCAGTACGCCGGGCGGGTCCTGCCGGCACCGCTGGCGCGGCTGGCTGCGCCGCTGGTGGATGCGCTGGCCGTGGGCGGCCAATGGCGGCGCCGACCCCATATCCGCGGCCTCGACACGCGCTGGAGCAGCGAACCCTTCACCGAGATCGACCAGGTCTGGCAGCAATCCGGGGGCGGCCAGCGGCTGGAGGCCATCCGCACGACCGAACTGCTGCGATGGCGCTTCCACCCCTGCATCGTCGGCCAGGTGCGCTACCTGCTGGTGTCATCGGCGCAGGGGCCGCTGGGCTGGTTCGCTTGCGAGGACAGCACCGCGATCGCAGGCCGCCTCACCCTCCTGGATTACCGTCTGATCGACATGCCGCAGCGGCACAAGGCCAACGCCATCCAGGCGCTGCTCGCGCAGGCGCATGCAGCCGGCTACAACACCGTGGAGATTCCGCTGTCGGGCCATGCCTACGGCAACGAAGGCTGGCAGGACGTGGGCTTCGTCGAACGCGGCAGCGGCCCGATCACCGGCGCCGGATTCACGCCCAAGCTCGACGGGCTGGACGCCGGACGCATCCACATGACCTACCTGGACAATGATTCCTGAGGTCGCGCTGTTTCGACTGTCGTGTTCAGGTGCCGATGCTTCCCTGCCAGGACACGATCACCGGCATGCCCGACACGCAAAAGACGTCAGCAGAACGCGGACATCGTATGATCGGGGCGTGGCTGGCATCCCGGCAGACGTTACCCTGCCAGCCGCCGAGAGGATCGACAGGGGAAGCTGAAGGGAATGACTCGGCATGGACGGCGTGCGCAGGCCCGGCACGACAGCAACGCAGCGGCATGATGTCGCGACGCACGGCTTCAGCATCAACAGGACACCAGGCATTTTCGTGAGTTCGACAGCATCCGAAGCCCAAGATCCACGCCACCCGCATGCCACCATCGGTGAGGCGATGACGCTGTCGCTTCCGCGCGACCTGCCGTTCGCGCCCTCCTCCACCTTGCAGGTGGCGCAGTCACGTCACGAGCTGTCGGCCGCCACCCTGCAGGCGCTGGCCGGATTCTGCGATACCCATCACACAACGTCGCCGCGCGTGCTGCTCGCGATCTTCGCGCTGCTGCTGCAGCGGCTGAGCGGCGAGCGCGACATCGCCATCGGACTGCGGGCACCGTGGACCCGTCCGGGACTGGCCGCCTCTGCGCCAATGCTCCGGCTGCAGGTGGATCCCGACGCCGACGTCCTTGCCCTGCTGCGGCAGGTCCCGCCCTTGCAGGCGGACGCGGCTGCCACCGATGCGCCGATGGCATCGACGCTGCAGGCCCTGTTCGGTGCGCCAGCGGCCGCAGACCGCTACGAGATCGCGCTTGCACCCGTCATCGAAGACCGTGGCGTGACCCTGCTCGCCCATTACGATGTCGCGCTGTTCGCACCTGCCACGATCGCCGGCTGGCTGGCCTCGCTGGAGGCGCTGCTGTCGCGCGCACTCTCCGCGCCCGAGCGTGCGACCGGCGCGCTGGCGATGACCTCGCCTGCACAACTGGCAGCCCTGCATGCCCTGCAGCCGGCACCGGCGCCACGCGTCCACGGCGAGCGCATCCATGACCTGATCGCGCGGCAGGCACTCGCCACGCCGGAGCGCATCGCCATCGAATACGGACCCACCGGGGCCGGCAGTGGGCAATGGCGCTACGCCGACCTCGACCGCCAGCGCCACCGCATCGCGCACCAGCTGCGCGCGCGCGGCGTCGGCCGTGGCGACCTGGTCGGGATCTGCCTCGACCGCAGCCCGACGATGGTCGCCGCACTGCTCGCCGTGCTCGAAGCCGGCGCGGGCTATGTGCCGCTCGACCCCGCCTATCCGCGCGATCGTCTGGCCTACATGGCCGAAGACGCCGACCTGCGCCTGCTGCTGGTCGAACCCGCGACCGCCGACAGCATCGACTGGCCCGCCGAGCGCACGCTGCTGCTCGGTGCTCACGCGGGCACGGACGCGGATGCCGACATGCCTCCCGGTCCGCTGGCCGAAGATGCCCGCTCGGCCGACGCGGAATCCGTCGCCTACGTGATCTACACGTCCGGCTCGACCGGCAAGCCCAAGGGCGTCAGCGTCCCGCATCGCGCGGTCGTCAACTTCCTGCAGTCGATGCAGCACACGCCCGGCCTCGGCGCGGACGATCGCCTGCTGGCCATCACCACGCTGTCATTCGACATCGCCGTGCTCGAGCTGCTGTTGCCGCTGGTGACCGGCGCGACCATCGTGCTGGCCAGTCGCGAACAGGCGATGGACGGCCGCGCGCTCGCGCAGCTGCTGCAGGCGCATGCGGTGACGATGATGCAGGCCACGCCGTCGAGCTGGCGGATGCTGCTCGACACCGGCTGGCGGCCATCGCCGGGATTCCGCGCACTGTGCGGTGGCGAAGCGTTGCCTGCCGACCTCGCGCGCCAGCTCGCCGCCAACGATGCGCAGTTGTGGAACATGTACGGCCCCACCGAAACCACGGTGTGGTCGACCTGCGAACGCATCGACGCCGATGCCGCGTGGATCTCGATCGGCACACCGATCGACAACACCACGGTGTGGATCCTCGATGCGCGGCGCCATCCCTGCCCGATCGGCGTTCCCGGCGAAATCTGGATCGGCGGCAGCGGCGTCACGCTGGGCTACCTGCACCGCGCCGACCTGACCGCGGAACGCTTCATCGAAGACCCCTTCGATGCGCGCGGCGGACGACTGCTGTACGCGACCGGCGACCTCGGCCGCTGGCGCGACGACGGCCGGCTCGAACACCTCGGCCGGCTGGACCATCAGGTCAAGGTCCGCGGCCATCGCATCGAGCTGGGCGAAATCGAATCACAATTAGCCTCGCACCCGCGGGTGCAGCGCGCCGTGGTCATCACACGCGAAGACCAGACCGGCGATGTCCGCATCGTGGCCTACCTGGTGTCGACCGACGGCGTGCAGATCGATCCCCAGGCATTGCGACAGCACCTGCGCGCCCAGTTGCCCGAGTACATGGTGCCGCAGCATTTCATCGCGCTGCCTGCGATCCCGCTGTTGCCCAACGGCAAGGTCGACCGCAAGAGCCTGCCGTCGCCGGCCCAGGCCCGCCAGGCGCTGCCGGGTGCCGCCGGACCCGCGGCGCCTTCGCAAGTACAGGCGCTGCCGCGCGACCCGATCGAAGGCAGCATCGTCGCGATCTTCGCGGCAGTGCTGGGCCATTCCGCCATCGGCATCGATGACAGCTTCTTCGCGCTGGGTGGGCACTCCCTGCTCGGTGCGCAGGTCGTCGACCGCATCAACCGCGCCTTCACGCTGGACCTGCCGGTCCGCACGATCTTCGAGGCGCCTACCGTCGCCGCGCTGGCCACCGTGGTCCGCAACGCGGACGCGCCGTCGACGCGCGTGGAGGCGCTGCCGTCGGCAACGCCCGGCCCGCATCCGCTGACGGTGATGCAGGAACGCATCTGGATCCACGAGCAGCTGCATCCGCACAGCGTCGCCTACAACATCCCGGTCGCCCTGTGCCTGCGCGGCGCACTGGATGTGGCGGCGCTGTCGTCCGCACTGGATGCGGTGCTGGCACGCCAGCCCACGCTGCGTTCGTATGCCGGCCAGCACAGCGACGGCGTGTTCCAACAGGTCGACGCGGATGCGACGACCACACCGCTGCCGATCGAAGACCTGGGCCCGATCGCGCCGGAACTGCGCGAACAGGCAGTGTCCGACCACATCCAGGCATGGTCGCGCCAGCGCCTGGACACCACGCGGGCACCGACCTCCCTGGCCCGCCTGCTGCGGCTGTCACCGCAGGAGCATGTGCTGGTCCTGATGCCGCACCATCTGTTCTGGGATGGCGGCTCGACGACGCTGCTGTGCCTGGCCTTGGCCGAGGCCTATCCGTCGATGCTGGCCGGCGCCTCCGCCGCAGCCACCACGACGAGCGATGCCGCGCCGGCGCAGTACGGCGACTATGCCGTCTGGCACCGGCAGCGGCTGTCGACGCCCTCGCATCTGCAGCGACGCCAGCGCAGGATCGATCATTGGCGGCAATGGCTGCATGCGCATGGCGCGCCGGTGCCGCTGCCCGCCGATGTCGCCCACGGCAATCAGAACAACGACGCGATCGCAGGCCCGCGCGCCGGCACGGTCTCGCTGTTCGCACTGACACCGGCACAGACCCGTGACGCGCGTGCACTGGCCGCGGGCCACGACACCACGCTGTTCGTCGTGCTGCTCGGCCTGTGCCAACTGCTACTGCAGCGCATCGGTGGCGGCGACCATCCGTTGACCGGCTCGCCGGTCCGTCTCGGCGGCCATCCCGACGCCGAAGGCACGATGGGCATGTTCACCCACCTGTTGCCGGTGTCGCTGGACATCGTGCCGGAGCGGACATTCTCCGACCTGATCGCCCAGGCGCGCACCCGCGTGCTCGACGGGCTCGATGGCGTCGAGGTCCAGCTCGACGACATCCTGCGCGAGCCCGACCTGCGCGCGTTCGCGACGCGCCACAGCCCCTACCAGGCGCAGCTGTCGTTCGAGGATGTGCGCAGCCGCCCGGCTGCCTGGGGCGCGTTGGCCGTCGAGGCCCTGCCCGCGTTGCCGGCACAGCTCACCGAAGACCTGATGCTGTGGTGGTTCGACGACGGCGAGCGCCTGCAGGGCCATCTGATGTATGACGCCGCGCGCCTGCAGCCCGCCACGGTTCAGACCTTCATCGACGGCCATGGCCGACTGCTGGCGGCCGCCGTTGCCGATCCCGGCATCACCGTCGGCGCGTTGCTGGCGGCCGCAGGCGATGCACGCAACGACAGTCCCGCAGGCCACGCCGCGATCGACGTTGCCCTCGCTGCCGACGCGCCGCCCGTGCCCGCCACGACTGCCGTCGCTGAAGGCGGGATCTCCGTGGATCGACAGCCGCCGACCACCGGGGCCGAACGCCTGGTAGCCGGCATCTGGTCGGAACTGCTGGAGATCGACGACATCGATGTCCGCGACACGTTCTTCGACCTCGGCGGGCATTCCCTGCTGGCGATGTCGATGATCGAACGCATCGAGCAGGCCACCGGCACCCGGCTCAACCTGCTGAAGGTCGCCAACGGCAACCTGCGCGTCATCGCGCTGGCCTTGCCGCGCCTGCCGGCGCAATCGGCGGCCACGCACGCTGCGGCGCCGCGCGGACTGCTGGCGCGCATGCGAGGCCTGTTCGGCCGCTCCAGCGGCGACAATACGCCATGACCGCACGCGTGCTGCCGCAGTACCTGTCCACGCCGCGCGGCCAGCTGTTCAGCGTGCTGCACCAACCCGTCGACACGCCGCGCGCCTTGCTGCTGGTGTGTCCACCGTTCTTCCACGAACATGCGCGCAGCTACCGGCTGTTCTCGCTGCTGGGCGAAGCCCTGGCCAACGCCGGTATCGCGGTACTGCGTTTCGACTACGTGGGCACCGGCGATTCCGATGGCGACGACCACCAGTTCACGCTCGACGGCGCGTGTTCGGACGCCACGATCGCAGCCGGATGGTTGCGGCAACGCTGGCCGGACGCTCCGCTGTCGATCATGGGTGTGCGTGCCGGCAGCCATCCAGCCTTGCAGGCTGGCGGCGTCGACAGTGTGCATCGCCGGCTGCTCTGGCAACCGGTGCTCGACTGGACGCAGTACGTGCTGGCGCTGGAACAGCTCGATGCGGAACAGCGCCTGACCGTGCCCGGACTGACCAAGGGCGACACCTCGACATCGCTGATGGGATTCCCGTGTACGACCCGCCTGCGCTCGCAGCTGCGCGACCACCGCCTGACGCTTCCACCGCCCGATGCATTGTCCACCTGGGTCGTGCTGTCCGGACAGGCCCCCGCACCGCCGCTGGATGCCGCCCTCTACCTGCCCCTGCCGACGGCACTGTCGCAATGGGCCGGCGAAGTCGACATGGCGCAGTTTCCGTCCAGGCCGATCCGCGACCTCGCGCCCGTGCTGGCCCCGCATCTCGTTTCCCTGCAGAGGGCCGACCGCCCATGACCACCCTGCTTCCGCTCGGTGCGGACCTGTTCGGGCTGCTGGAAATGCCGCAGGCGCAACGCGCAGGCGGGGGCAATGGCGACGGCGGGACTGCGGTCGTACTGCTGAATGCCGGCTTCATCCATCGCAGCGGTCCCTTCCGGATGAGTACGCGCCTGGCGCGGTCGGTTTCCGCCGCGGGCTATCCGGTGTTGCGCTTCGATGCGCCCGGCATCGGTGACGCGATCCCGGCCAGCGAGCAGCCCGACAACGTCGTGCTCAGCCAGGTCCTGGACCGATTGCAGGCGCAGACCGGCTGCACGCGCTTCATCGTCGGCGGGCTGTGTTCGGCGGCGGACGCCAGCTGGAAGGCCGCGCAGACCGATCCACGGATCGAGGGCCTGATCCTGCTCGACGGCGTGTCGCGGGCGCGGACCCTCGGTCGCCTGGTGCGGCTGCGCCGGCTGCTGCGCAGGTCACCCGCGCGCTGGATCGCGGCCATGCAGCGCCGCTTGCCGTCCTCGACGCCCTTCGCCGGCGGCAAGCGCATCACCGATGCCGAACTGCGCGACTGGCCAGCCGAAGGCGAAGAGCGCGCGCAGTTGCAGGCCATGCTCGATCGCGGCGTCAAGGTGTTCGCGCTGTACACCGGCGGCACGGCGTATTTCATGCATCGCTGGCAGTTCAACGCCACCTTCGGACGCGCCGCCCGCCACCCGGGCATGGCCTTCGAACACTGGCGCCAGTGCGATCACACGTTCTACCTGCCCGAGCATCGCGAGAAGCTGATCGCGCGCGTGACGGACTGGATCCAGCAGGCATTCCCGAACGACGGGCACCGCGCACGCGCCTGACCGGCGGCGGCAGCTGCGGCAACAACCGGCGGAGCGGCGCGATGGCCGGCGCGGTTCCGCCTTCTGTTAGACCTGCTGCCCGCCCCCGGCGGAAGTGCCGCGTCCGGGCTTGGCGTCCGCATGCCGCAGGGCCTTGGCGCGCCCCTGGTCGACGACCGCCAGCAACGGCGGCGGCGGGCCACGACGCGCGACCTCGACGACCTGGCGTTCGAGCGCCAGGCGCCACGACGCAGGACTGATGCGGATGTTGTGCATCGGCCGCGCATGCGTGCTCATCATCCGCTTGTAACGGCTCTCGCCGGCCATGAAGTCGTAGGCGTGCATGCCGAGCGCGGCGTAATGCCGGATCGCCAGCAACTGCGCGAGGTAACCGGGACGATTCTCGGCGACCGCCAGTCCGTAATCGAATCCGCTGGAATAGAAATAGACGTGGTGGTTCCAGACCAGGTGGTACAGGTAGCCGACGATGTGCTCGCCCGCGGTGATCCGCATCAACTGGGTGAATCCAGCCGCAGTGCCTTCGCGCACGAGTTCGCGATGGAAGTCGCCGAAGAAGGGACTGGCGAACGAACCGCCCTCGCCCTTAGCCTGCCAGTAGCGCGTATGCAACTCGCGCAGGCCATCGAGCCACTGCAGCGCCTGTCCGGGATCGACGGCGACCTCGATCTCCAGCGCGCCCAGCTCGGCATACGCACGTTCGGTGCGGCGCAACCCCGCGCGCGTGCTCTTGCTGAGCGCCTTCAGGTAATCGCCACCCAGCGCCTGCACGTGATCGAAGTCCACATAGCACGACATGTCAGCGTGCAGGTCGTAGGCGCTGAGGCCGTCCGGCAGGGCATCGCTGATCCAGTGGCCGTGGATCGAACCGCTGGCATGCAGGGCACGCAACGACGGAAAGCGCGCATTGACCAGCTCGAGCAGCGCGGCATAGGCCCGCGTCTCCTGGCCGGGCCGCACCAGCAGGCCCGCGTACTCGATGGTGATCTCGTCGAGTTCGGGATCGCCGGTCTCCTGCAGGTGCAGCGAGCAATTGCCGAACATCCGCTTGACCCCGGTCTCGGCGACTTCGACCAGCAGGCCGAATGCCACCACGCCACCGGCATCGCGGGCGCTGAACAACCAGGGCTGCACCTGCGACGGCAGCATGCGCAGCCAGGCCGATACCCAATGCCAACTCAGGAACGGGCTGCCGTCGGCGACCGCCTCGAGCCGGCGCCAGTCGTGCGCGAGCGCATCGACAGCATCGATCCGCTCCAGCGCGACCTGCAGCGGCAGGCCGGCCTGCATCAGCTCGACCTCCCTCGCGGCCGCGAACGCATGGGTGCCATCCCCCGTCATCGAATGCCCTTCTTCAAACCTGTCCCGCCCGCCGCGTATCCCCGGCGTCCTCCAGCACGCTGCGGCAAACCGCCAGCGTATCGACGGCGACCTCGTGCCAGCCGCGGCGCATCGCCGAAGCCATCGCCTGGTGATCCCAGGCCCTCGACATCGCGTCCGACAAGGCCTGCGTCAGGGCATCGACATCCTTCGGCGCGACCATGATGCCGTTGTCGGCGTTGATGATCTCGCGCGTACCGCCGACGTCGGTGGCCACCACCGGGCAGCCGCAGGCAATGCCTTCGACGACGACGTTGGGATAGCCTTCCGACCAGCTCGGCAGCGTCAGCACGTCGGAGGCGCAGATCCATTCGGCGACCTCCGAGGGCTCCATGCCGCCCGGCATCAGCACGCGCCCGGACAGCCCGCTGTCCTGCACCAGCGTCGCCAGTTCCTGGCGCATGACGCCATCGCCGACCAGCGCCAGGTGTAGCGAGGCGTCCTCTGCCGCCAGGCGCTGGAAGGCGACCAGCAGTTCGCGCATGCCCTTGGTTTCGACCAACCGGCCGACATAGACGATGACCTTGGCCTGCGCGGGCACGCCCAGCTTCTGGCGCATCTGCGCCTGGTCGCGCGGGTGGAAGATCCCGGTATCGATGCCGTTGACGATCGCGTGCACCTTTCCGGCAGGCACGCCATAGTCGGCGATCGTCGCAGCGCGCATCGCATGGCTGACGGTCAGCACGGTATCGGCGGCGGCCAGCGTCCTGCGCGTCATGACCTTGTTGATGCCCGAGCGCACATGGATATCCGACCCGCGTGCGCCGACGATGCAGGGTACGCCGACGCGCGCGGCCGCGCGTACCGCCGCGTAACCGTCCGGATAGATCCAGTACGCCAGCACCAGGTCGGGCGCGAACGCGCGCAACCGGGGCGTCAATGTCCAACTGCCGACGATGCCGTTGGTACCCCGCGACAGGCCCGGGAAGCCGGGATAGGTGTAGGCCTCCATGTCGATGCCGTCGAGGCTGTAATCGGCGCCGACCTCACCCTGCAGGAAGCTGCGCGGTGCCAGGCCAGGCAGACGTGGATAGCGCACCTGCGGAAAGAACACCTTGACCGTGGCCATCGTGCTCAGCGCACGCGCGGTCTCATGAATGTAGCGGCCGCGTGCCTGGTCATGCGGCACGGGCAGGATCGGGGTCACCAGGGCGATACGCATGACATGTCTCGTTCTAGAACCTCGGTGAACACGGGCGTGATGGACGCTTGCTGCGATTGAAGCATGTGGTGGGCGGGATCGAATCTGCCGGAGCAAAGTGGTTGAAGCAGCGTGATTGGAGCAAAGTCATTGGAACAGAGCGATTGGAGCAGAGCGGCTGGATCAAGGCCAGTGGATGGCAGCTGTTAAATCACACGACTGCAGCGTTTCGGCGCCCCGCAACCGTTCCAGCCCCCCCCGTTCCAGCCCCTGCACACAGCCCCTCAGCCCATCGCCAGCAGCAATCGCACCACCGCATACAGGCCAACGACGGCAATCGCCGAATAGATCGGCCAGCGCACCAGGTCCTTGCTGAGCCGGAAGGGTTCGATCTCCGGGAAACGGTCACGGACGATGCTGAAATGCGCCACCACGATCGCCGCCACCAGGTACAGCAGGATGATGTAGCTGCGACTCAGGAAGAACGCCGTCGCGAAGAATCCCGATAGCGAGATCATCAGCACCTGGGCGATGGCCCGCGCCTGCCGCCACTCTTCGGCATGCTCGTCGTCGACCAGTTCCGGCTCGTGGCGCAGGATGCGGTACATCATCATGAAGCCGTAGCCCACGAACGCGATCCAGATCGTAAAACCGATGATGCCGTTCTCGGCCAGCACCAGGATCAGCGAGTTGTGCGCGGTCAGGTGGTGGTACTCGGTGAAGCGATGCGTGCCCACGCCCAGCACCGGGTTGGCGATGAACATCTGGAAGCCTTCATACCAGGCATCGACGCGACCGGCCGCCGACGATTCCTGCACGTCCAGCTCGTTGAGTCGCGAAGGCAGCATCTTCAACACCACTAGTGCGCCCGCACCGAGGACACCTGCGATCACCGCGCCGCGCCGCAGCCAGATGTAGACACCGGCCATCGTCACCACCGCCAGCATGCCGCCGCGCGAATTGGTCAGGAAGATGCCGTACAGCAGCGCCGCGCAGGCCGCCAGCCAGAACACCCTGCGCAATCCGAGCATGCCGCCGCGACTGCTCAGGTAGACCGCCATCGGCACGCTGAGCACGAACAGCATGCCCAGGTCGTTGGGATCGCTGAAGATGCCCAGGTACTGGATGCGTCCGTCCTCGACGGTCGTCATGCCGGTCCAGCCAACCCCCAGCGCGGCCTGTTCGATGCCGTGCACCGCCAGCAACACCGCGCAGGCCACGAACACCGTCATCAGGATTTCCATCCGCCGCGGCGTATCGACCGCATTGGCCAGCAGCAGGAACGCGATGACGGTGGGATAGAAGTTCAGGAACTGCAGCGCAGCACCGCCGGACCAGCCACTGGCCAGCATCGACAAGCAGGTCACCAGCAGGAACAGCACCAGCAACAGGTATTGCGGCGCGTCGAAGCGCTTGTTGCGCGACAGCAGCCACACACCGAATGCCGCCATCAGCGTCAACGACAGGATCGGCACGCCGAAGCCGGTCATCGCCGGGTATTCCTGCGGGCGCACCAGCACCAGGAACAGGTAGAAGACGGTCAGCAGGTACAAAAGCATGCAAGGCGCCTCAAAGACGGGGACTGCGGCGACCGCGCGAAGAACGGCGCGGACGCGGTGCGGCCTGGACACCAGGCGATGATCGCACGACCGCGTGTCGTGCCCCGCAGCCAGCCAGGCGACTCACCACAGGTGCAGTCCCGGATTGCGCAGATACGCCAGCAGCGCACGGGCGGCGTAGAGGTTCATGTGCCAGAACGCCAGCAGCAGGCGCACCGGTTTCAGCGCGGCGACCGCGGGCACAGACGTGGCCACCAGCACCAGCAGCACCGCAGCGATCGCCGCGACCAGGCAGGCCAGGTAGAACGGGTGCCGTGGCGCCAGCAGGACCGTGGCCAGCAGCAGCGTGCACAGCAGCCACGGCACCGCCAACCGCAGCAGCTTGTGGCTGACGAAACGCGCCCACAGCGGGTTGGCGAATGGATCGATCAGCCACGGCGCCAGCGCCAGCAACTGGTAGTTGCCGGCCAGCGTGCGAACCTTACGGACACCCTCCCGGGTGGAGTCGGTCGACGCCCGGTCCCAGGCGATCGCAGCGGGTTCGAACAACACCCGGCTGCCGGCCTTGACCACCTGCATCGGCACCAGCACGTCGTCGAGCACGGTGCCCGGCGGCAGCGGACGGTACAACGCGCGTCGCATGGCATAGCAGGCGCCGGTCACGCCGACCACCGAGCCGCTCCGGCTTTCGGCCAACCGGATCATCTTCTCGTAGCGCCAATAAGCGTCCACGCTGGCGGCAAAGCCACTGTCGGCATCCTCGAACAGCAACTCGCCACTGACCGCGCCGACCGCGGGATCGGACAGGTTTGCGACCAGTGCGCGCAGCACGCCCGGCTCCAGCCGCTGGCGCACGTCGACCATCAGCAGCAGCTCGCCTTCGGCCAGCGCCACCGCATCGTCCAGGCACTGGCTCTTGCCACGACGCTGCGGTGAGTCGATGACCCGGACCCCGGGCAGGCCTGCGTCGGCGATCACCTGCGCGGTGCCATCGCTGCAACCGTCGCAGACCACGATGATGTCCAGCAGGCCCGTGGGATACGCCAGCGCACGCAGGTTGTGCAGCTTCTGCAACGCCTGCTCCCGGGCGTTGTAGACCGACATGATCGCGGTGACGGTCGGCAGGTAGTCACGCACGACCACCGGACGTGGACGCAGTTTTGCCAGCAGGCGCACCCACAGCGGATAACCGGCGAAGGCGTGCACCACCAACGCGGCACTGAGCCAGAACACCAGCGTCCAGATCGTCGTCATCGTCATCGCAGCCCCCTGCTGCCCACCCGCACCGGCATCATGCGTCCGCCGGCAGCCGCATCGCCCAGCGATGCATGCGCGCGCGCAGGCCGGCCGGGATGGCGGGGTAACGCTCCAGGAAATCCAGCACGTGCAGCACGTCCTGCGCACGCCAGGCCTTCAGCAGCACGGTACAGCCGACGAACACGATGCCGTAGACCACGGCGGCCACCAGGCCGATCCAGCGGCGCTCAGTGGACATCATCAGCGCAATCGCCGGCAGCGCGGCGATGATGCCGGACAGGTACTGCAGCCCCAGTTCGCGCCACGGCAGTTTCAGGTGCAGCATGCGCATCGCGAAGATCGTCAACGCGACCGACACGATGATCCGCGAGGCCGCATGCGCGACCACCGCGCCCATCAGGCCATAGGTCGGGATCAGCGCGATCGCGAACAGGGCCGCGACGCCGACCGAGATCACCGTGAACATCACCCGCAGGCGCTGGTTGTCGGTCGTCGACAGCAGCGCATTGAACGCGCCCTCGACCAGCATCAGGCCGCCGACCAGGATCATGATGCGCAGCACCGGCACCACCGGCTGGTAGTCCCCGCCATACATCAGCCAGACCGCGAACTCGGCGACCGCGACGCCGCCACCGGCCAGTAGCAGGCCCAGGAACTGGAAGTAGCGCAGCGAGCTGGCCATGATCGCATTGGCGCGCTCGGTACCGCCGGCACCGAAGGCGTGCGACATCGCCGGCATCACCACCGCAGCCAGGCCGGACGACAGCAGGTCGATGCCGCCCTTGGTCAGCGAGCCGGCGATCGCGAAGTAGCCGACCGCAGCCGAACCGACCAGTGCGTTGAGCATCCAGGTCTCGATCGACTTGTTGCTGATCGCATAGGTCAAGGTCAGCACCACCGTCCATGCCAGGTGACGCCCCACGCGCTGCTTGAGTGCCGGTTCCGGCGCTTGCGACGACGGCCGGAAGCCGCCACGCCACAACATGTAGCGCGACAGCAGCGCGTAGCCTGCGCCGACCGTCGCGAACAGCACGAGATAGGCCTCCAGCGGAGCCTCCAGCTGGAACAGGATCGCCACCGCGATGATGTTCAGGAAACTGATCACCACGGTGGATTTGGCCTCGACGCCGAAGCTGCCATGCCCCTTGGCGATCGACACGTCGAACAGGAACAGAGCCTTGGCGACGCTGGCCACCAGCACCACCGCGACGAAGAACCCCAGGTGCCCCTCCCAGCCCGCGGGCAGGAAGAACGGGATCGCGCAGACGAACAACGCCGAGACCAGCAGCAGGCACAGGTACTGCCGTCGCCGCAGCCAGCCATGGATGTCGTTGGCCGATTCGACCGAGGCACGGCCCAGGCTTTCGGACACGAACCGGATCGCGGTCGTGGTCAGGCCGTTGTTGCCGAACGCGATCAGCAGGCCGGCCAGCCAGACCACATAGGAATAGCGGCCGAAGTCGTCCGGGCCGAGGCTGCGTGCGACCAGCACGCTGGTCACCAGCCCCAGCGCATAGGTCACATAGGTCGACCCCATGACCATCATCGCCGCCCGGATGGCAGACGCTCCAGTGAACGATTGCGTCATCTCTGCGGCTCAGTACGGAGGGCGGGTATCGATACCCGTGTGGGCAGGCGGCAGCATCCGCCCGGCGGTGGCCGGCGGGCGAAAGACCATTGTCAGTGCGTCCGTCACCTGAACCCACTCCCCACCAACCAGCTCCCCATCCCACGTTCTCCTGTCGACCCGTCGTCCTGACGGACCAGCTTATGCCAAAGGTTTGACCCGCCGCCCGCGACCGATCGATCGGTCGGCATGCCAGCAGGCCACACGCAAGGACCCCGCGGCAGCGCCCGAAGGTCGCCACCGATGTCCTGCTGCTGATCCCGATAACGTTCAAATCGGGGAACAGCGGCCAAGCCCGGCTGCAGGTCCGCTCATGTCCGGCGCCAGGTACCTGCAAGCCGCGCGGGTGCTCCGTCGGTGCAAGGCAATCCACCAAAGCGATGAGCGACGCCCGCTGCGTGCCCAACGCGGGCGCCCGCAGGCCGTCACGTCGCGACGGGCCATCGGCCGCCGGCGCGCTCTGCAATACTTCCCCGGCATCCGCACGGCCTCCCCTTCTTCGACCAAGACTCCCGATGGCATCCGAACACCCCCTGAGCATCGTCCATGTCGTCGACACCCTGGAGACCGGCGGGCTCGAGCGCGTGGTCACCGACACCGCGATCGCGCAGCTCGCCCATGGCCATCGCGTGTTCGTGTTCAGCATCTGCGCCACGGATGGCTTCCGGCAGACGCTGGAAGCCGCCGGCGTACCGGTCATCGTCGGCAACAAGCAGGGCGCGCTGGACCTGAAGGTCATGCGCGCGCTGCGCCGCCTGGTCGTCGACCAGCACATCGACGTCGTGCATACCCACAACTTCGTGCCCAACTATTACGCCGCCGCGGCCCTGCTGCTGGTGCGACCGGCCCCGGCGCTGGTCAACACCTGCCACAACATGGGCACGCGGCTGGCCAACCGGCGTCTGCGTTGGCTGTATCGCGGGTCGCTGGCGCGCACCGCGAAGGTCGCCCTGGTGGGACGCCAGGTCCACGACCACCTGGTCGGCAGCGGCATGATTGCCGCGTCGAAGGCCGTGACCGTGCGCAACGGCATCCCGGTCGAGCGCTTCGCCGACGACGGCACGCGGCGCGCACGTGCGCGCACGCTGCTGGGTATCGCCGACGACGAATGCGTCGTCGGCTGTGTCGGTCGCCTGGTCGCGCTGAAGAACCATCGCCTGCTGCTGTCACGGCTGCCCTCGCTGCTGCAGCGCCATCCACGCCTCAAGGCCGTGCTGATCGGTGACGGTCCGCTGGATGCCGAGCTGCGCGCACTGGCCACCGCGCTGAACCTGGGCGACCGCGCACTGTTCACCGGCGCGCGCGCCGATGTCGCCGACCTGCTGTCGGCACTCGATGTCTTCGTGCTGCCCTCGCGCACCGAGGGCCTGTCCATCGCGCTGCTGGAAGCCTGCGCGACCGGGCTCGCGGTCGTGGCCACCGATGTTGGCGGCAACCCCGAGATCATCCGCGACGGCGACACCGGCCTGCTGTTCGCCTCCGAAGACGGCGCACAGCTTGAAGTGCACCTGGACACGCTGCTGGCAGATCCCGCGCTGCGCGCGCGACTGGGACACGCCGCGCGCGACGAAGTCGAGCGCCACGCGTCGATCCAGGCGATGCGCGCGCAGTACGACGCCGTCTACGCGGCGGCGCGCGGGCACGCGTAGGCCGCGGACGCGCCTGCCCGCGCGGGCCACGCCAGGCCCGCCACGTCAGGCCAACCCCGACCAAGTCTGTTCACCAGGCCGGGCCAGGCGGTTCACCCTGCGATGCGGCCCCGGTCACAGGGACACGGGTTCGCGACGACCCCGGCACGTTTGCTTACTGCGGGTTTTCGCGCCAGAAGCGGAACGAACGCTCCATGCCTTCGGCCGTGCTGACCGCCGGCGTCCAGCCCAGCGATTTCAGCGCGGCATTCGAATAGCGCAGCGGGCGGTACATCGAACGCACAATGTATGGCGTGAACACCGCCGGCAGCTGGCCCTTGGATGCCTTGTGGTACTTCAGCAGCATCGACGACCCCAGCAGGAACGCCCAGTACGGCACCGGCAGCGTACGCAGCGGCTCCACCTTGCGGCGGTAGTCGCGCAGGTAGCCCCGGCAGCTCGGCAGGTCGTCGTCGACCACGTTGTAGCGGCCGCCATCGGGCGCCTTCAGGGCCGCCAGCGCGATCGCATCGGCGCAATTGTCGACATAGGTCAGCGGCAAGGCCGCCGAGCCGCCCAGCGAGAAGAACACGCCCATCGCGCGCAACCCGATCCGGTTCGACAAGCGCCCGCCGGCCGGCCCATAGATCACGCCCGGGCGCAGTACCACCGACTCGAAGCCGAACCGCTGACGGTACTCCTCGAACAGGTGTTCCTGGCGGGTCTTGGCATAGGCGTAGGCGCCCTTCTCGATGCCGGTGGCCTCGATCGGCACCTGTTCGTCATGCCGCGCGCCGCGCGCCAGTTGCTCGGTGCGATAGACCGAGAACGAACTGACCAGCACGATCCTGCGCACACCCGCGGCGCCAGCGGCATCGAGCAGGTTGCGGGTCCCGACCACGGTGTTGGCGAACATGTCCGCTGCCGAGCCGCGCATGCCGGCAGCCGCGTGCACCAGGCAATCGATGCCCTCGACCAGCGCGGGCAGGCGCGTCCGCGACAGCAGGTTGGCGCCCCGCGCCTCGATCCTAGCCTGCGGGAAACGCCCGCGCAGTTCTTCGAGCAGACGCTCCGGCGCGCGGTCGCGAAAATGCAGGCAGACATCGTCGGCACCCGCCTCGAGCAGGCTGACCACGATCCGTCGGCCGAGGAATCCACCGGCTCCCGTTACCAGCACCCTCATGCCGGCCGCCTCGTCTGTTCCACAATCATGTCGATCATCCTGCATACGCGAAGCACATGCGCAGGTGCGACGGGATCCTCGTCCCGGCCTTCGATGGCGCCGTAGAAGCGCGCCAACAGCACCCGCATGCACTGGAAATAATGCGATTTCGCACGTCCGAAATCGGCGACGTTGCGCCAGCCGTTGCGGCAGTACTGCCGCGTCTGCACGAACGGCGGGAACAGCCGTCCGATCGCGCTGGGCTGGGTTTGGCGCGCACTGCGCACCAGGGTCCGGGCCGCGTAGTCGAGTTCGACCGAATCGGCCGTTCCGAACACCCGCAGCGTATGCGCGACCGGCTTGGCGTGCGCACTGACCGATCCCGATGCGGTGACGCCATTGGCGCCCTTGACGATGAAACGCAGCTCGTCGGACATCGCATCGAGCACCGGGTTGCCGCTGTCGGGCCGCAGCCGGAACGCGGTCGCCTGCAGCGTGAAGTCGTCGCCGACATGCGGCGCCACCTTGGCCAGCACGTGGTCGAGCACGTTGTGGAAGAGTTTGCCCGGCAAACGGTGCACCCAGTGCTCGGGATCGCTGAGCACGGCCACGCCGTAGTCACCGGCCAGGTTGTAGCCGTAGTTGCTTTCCAGATGCACGACGCGGCCGATGCGGCCATCGTCCAGCAGCTGCTGCAGCTCCAGCGCCGGCGTCTCGAAGTTGTACAGGTAATTGACGCTGACGCGCTTGCCCGCGCGTGCTGCTGCATCCAGGATCACCGCCGCATCGGCGGCTGTCAGCGCGAAGGGCTTCTCGACGAAGACATGGCAGCCGTGCTCCAGCGCCATCGTCGCCAGCGCGACATGCGAGTCCGGCGGCGTCGCGATGTGCACCACGTCCGGGCGCACGCGCTGCAGCATCTCCAGCGCATCGGTATGGATGCCCGGCACCGACCAGCGCTGTGCCAGCTGCTCGGCCATCAGCGGCTCGCGATCACAGACCGCGACCACGTCGCCGCAGCCGATGGCACGGATCTGTTCGATGTGGCTGTCGGCAATCTTGCCGCAACCGATCACGGCGATCTTCAGCATGCCGGTCCCCGCGCGGCCTGCGCGGCGCGCGCCAATGGTGGCTGCAGGGTGCAGCCGTCGATATCCCGCGCTGTCCGGTATTGCCGGTGGGCGCTGTTCATTGCAGATGACATGTTTGTGTTTCCAACGTCGGTATAGAGGTGGCGGCGGCCACGCAGGCGACCCGCATGGGTACCGGGCAGCCTGCAGCGCAGTGCGGGACGATCGCTGCGGGAGGACCCGCAAGCAATGGCCCGCGCGCGACGATCAGTGGGCAGCATCAGCTGCGGGAGCGCGGTACAGCGGCCTCGGGATCACGAAATCGCGGTACTGCCCCGGGTCGCCGTCGACGCCGGCTTCGGCGGCCTTGATGATGTTGTAGGTCTCGCGCGCACTGACGTAGTGCAGCTTCCAGTCCTTGCCGTCGTTGTAGCGCGACTCCAGGTAACGGTACGCCTGGTCCATCGACTTGCCCAGCAAGGTGTCCATGTCGCAGTCCTCGGCGCCATGGGTGTGGATCTTGACGAAGATCCACTCCGGCCGGCCCTCGACGTGGATGCCGGTCTCGACCCAGGCATCGATGCGGTCGGGACTGGGCGGCGCGACCGCACGGATGTCTGAATTCTCGATGCGCGGGATGATGCCGAACTTGCGGCTGTTCCAGCGGAAGCCCAGCGGCCCCTGGATGATCATCAGGTCGGCTTCGGTCGCCGCGGCGTCGTGCTGGCCGCCGACACGGACGCGCTCGCCCTTGTCGTGCGACTTGCCGCGATGCGGGTCGTCCTTGGCGTAATAGATGCGGTTGACGGTGCTGGTCTGGCACGGATCGGGTGCGGCCGGCAGCGTGAAATCGGCGTAGCAACCCTCCTCGCGCAGCACGATCAGCTCATTGTCGACGCCGCAATGGCGGCCGCTGGGATGGCAGTTGTCGAGCGCCCAGTTGCCATGAATGAAGGTCCAGCGCGGTTGCCCGGTCTGCGGATCGCGCGGCAGCGCATCATGGCGGCTGGCCAGCAGTTCGGTGAAGCGCGACAGCTTCTCGCGCAGCCCGGCTTCGGTATCGCCGTCATGGTGCAGGTGGATCTCGATCTCGCCCAACCCCATCCGGCACAGGTCGACCAGCGAATCCAGGTGCTCGGGCCGGTATTCCTCTTCGGGATAGAAGAACGAATGCACCGGCGGTCGACCGTCGGCGTCGCGATGCGGGGCGCACAGCGTCGGCAGGTCACGCCGCCAGCGCGCGACGCGCTCGCATTCCTTGGCATAGTCGGGCTTGCCCCAGGCAGGCTCGTAATGATCGACGAAGCAGAACATCAGGTGGCGCGTGGTGCCCTGCGGTACCGGCGCCTTCCAGCCGCCGCGCAGGTAGCCCATCAGCCAGCCCATGACATTGCGCTTGCGGACCAGGTGTAGCGCCACCGCCAGTCCGATCAGCAGGACGACGACGGCCACGGCCAGGAGAATCCAGGGCAACAGGGTCATTGGATCGGGTACCAGTTTGACGAATAGGGAGACATTGTCCGGGGTTGTACCCAACATGGGTACCTGTTCGTCCCGGGGGGCAACGGAGGGCTGCGGCGCGGCGGCATCGACCGCGGCGGGCTCGCCATTGCTCTGGAACGCGCCGAGGTCGTAAGGCGGCGCCCGCGTATGGCGCTGGATGTCGTCGGTCACCTCCGGCAACGGCGTGCCCGCGCCAAGGGCCGGACTGCCGGCGACCGGGCGCCCGTCCGCATCCAGGTCGAACCGGGCATCGATGCTGTTGGCATCGCCATGGCTGGCACGCTGCCAGCCTGCCAGGCTGGTCGACAGGCCCGGTGCCGAGGCCGGACGCTGGTCGTTGAAGCGGCACAGTCCGCTGCTGTTGCCGTAGCCGTTCCAGTCCAGGCCGGCAGCGCCATCGAGCGCCGACATGCCGCCCAGCTCATGCGACCAGCGGATGTCCACGCAACGGCCGTTGTTCTGCATCACCAGGTTGTTGACGATCCTGGGATTGACGCTGGCCGGCCGGCCCGCGGACTCGTCCCAGTCCTGGAATGTCAGCCCGAAATAGATCGCGGCATGGCCCTTGCGCGCGGCATTGACGATGGTGTTGTTGACCACCAGCGCGTCCTTGGCCGCGAACAGGCCGATGCCGGCATACCCGGTGTTGCGCACCACGTTGTTGCGGATGATGCCGCGCACCGACTCGTAGTAGCCGGGATTGGCGACCAGGTCGAAGAACTCGGGACTGGTGTCGAAACCGGCCAGGATGCCGGCATCGCCGGTGTTCTCGATGCGGTTGCGCTGGATCACCACATCCGTCGCGCCGCCCTTGAAGTACAGGCCGGTGGTGGCGATATCGTGGATGTAGCTGTCCTCGACGACCATGCCATCGCCATTGACGTTGTCGATGCCGTCGGCGTTCTTGCGATCGTGCGGCGTGCCCGGCGGATAGGCCTGCCCGGTGTTGTGGATCTCGCTGCGCCGGATCGTGATCCGCCTGGACCTGGGCGTGATCTTGATGCCGTCGCGTCCGGTGTGGTGGATCAGCAGGTCCTCGAGCACGATGTCGGACGCGCCGGTGTCACTGTCCGGCCCGCCCTGGTACCAGTCGGTCTGCATCATCACGCCGTAGTACTGGCCGCCGCTGATCTCCAGGTTCGACAGGCGGCTGCCCGACGCCCCCGGATCGATCTGCACGACCACGCTGTCCTTGGTGCGGATCGGGCACTGGATGTGCGCGCGCTCGCCGGGATAGGAGCGCAGCGTCAACGGCACGCGCAGGCGGACATCGCATTCGGGATAGGTGTTGTTACCGGCCGGCCCGCGCAGGGTGATCGTGTCGCCGCGTCGGGCGACCCCGGTCGAGGTATTGATGACGCGCATGATGCTGCGGAACGGGCGGGCCTCCGAGCCGTTGCCGCGCGCGTCGTCGCCGGTCGGCGAGACGAACCACTCCGCCGCCACCGCCGGCAACGACAGTGCCGCCAGGGCGAGCAGCGCCATCCCGCCCAGGGCATGCCTCAGCGGGGCGCGCCTGCTGAAGGCAGACCCGATCGAGGCTGGCCCGATCGGGGCCGACCTCGTCAGGAGCAGGCAGAACGTCTGTATCGGGCCGCGGTGCATGCAATTCCCTGGGATGCGTGGCCGATCCCGTCGCCGCATTGGCCGGATCGTTCCATGAAAAACGTCATTGGGGGAGAGAGCAGGACAATCCGGCTGAGCCCGAGGTTGAGTTTCAGGAATCGATTGGGTTTACTACATGGCTGGGGATGTGGGGAATTGCAGCAAACGGTCGGATGCCCTTCAGGCGTCCTCGCGGAGACGTCGGGAGCGCGCGCAGGATGGCGAGCTGTGCCCGGCGCCGATGGCCAGCCTGCAGTCACGCATGTTGTTGTCTACGGGTAGTGCCATACCACGGCACCTGCCTGCCGGCGCCGCGAAGGCGGGGCCATGGCGGCCGAGGGAGGTTCGCATGAAGAGAGACCTGGCGGCAAAGGTTCTGGCCTCCACCGGTCTGCGCGACCTGCTGGCCTTCTTCCAGCGCCCGCACGGCGTGCTGATCCTCAATTACCACCGCATCGGCGATGGCAGCCAGTCGCCATACGACCGCGAGCTGTGGAGCGCCAGCGCATCGGCCTTCGACGAGCAGGTCGCGTTCCTGGCGCGGCATTGCGATGTGATCTCGCCGGCCGACCTCGACCACGCGTTGGCCAAGCCGCGCGGCCGCCACGTCATGATCACCTTCGACGACGGCTATCGCGACAACTACGAACTCGCGTTTCCCGTCCTGCGTGCCCACAAGGTGCCGGCCACGTTCTTCGTCACCACCGGCTTCATCGACAAACCCACGCTGCCGTGGTGGGATGAGATCGCGGCCCTGCTGCGCAACACGTCGGCCAGCGCGCTGACGATGGCGCCATGGTTCCGTACCCCGCTGCTGATCGAGCCGGGCGACCGCGCGCGCCCGATCCGGCAGACGCTCGAGTTCTACAAGACCCTGCCCGCGCATGACAACGCCGCGTTCCTGGCGCAGCTGCGCGCCGAGTCCCAGATCGCGGCCCCGTGCATCACTCGCGACCACTGGATGGACTGGGACATGATCCGCGAGATGCATGCCAACGGCATGACCATCGGCGGGCATACCGTGCACCATCCGGTGCTGGCACGGATGCCGCGCGAACAGCAACTGGCCGAAATCGCCGGATGCCGGGCCAGGATCAATGCCGAACTCGGCGCCGAGATGAGCTATTTCGCCTACCCGGTAGGTGGACGCGACGCCTTCAACGCCGATACCTGGGCCTGCCTGGAAGACCAGGGCGTGCGTCACGCATTCTCGTATTACGGCGGCTTCGCGACATGTGCCAGCACGAAGTACGACATGCCGCGCGTGGCCATCGAAACCTCGGTCGGCACCGACCTGTTCCGGGCGATGACACGCCTGCCCGGCGTGTTCTGCCGCCGCGCCTATACCTGACAACGATGGCAGGACCCCCGCCCAGATCCGGCTTCTCCGATCGCCGCCAGGGATCCTGGACGCGGGCGCGTACCCGCCGTGGCCGGCAGCTGGCAGGCGGCGCACGATGATCGACTTCATCCGCCTGTATCGCGAACTCGGCATCGCGCCCGATTGTTCGCTGGACACGTTCAAGCAGGCCTATCGTCGCCGCGTCGGCGAGCTGCATCCGGACCGCACCGACGACAACGCGAACGCCGTCAATACGCTGAAGGACCTGAACCTGTGCTACTCGGCTGCGCTGGATTTCCATCGCCAGCACGGCCGCCTGCCGGGCTCGCTGCCGCACGCGGCCACGACGGGCACAGCGGCGGGCAATGGCCGCGGAACAGGCACAAGCACGCCGACCGCTGACCTCAACCCCACAACCACGACGCAAGGGAGCGCGGCAGGCACGGCACAGTTCCGCTCTGCATCGAGGGCGTCAGCGTCATCTGGTTCAGCGTCAGCTGCATCGACACCCAGCGGCACCTCGTCGCCTCGCCGGCGCCGTCCACCGCCGCCTTCGCCGGCGGCGTCGGACCCGAAGTTCCTGCACTCGCGCAAGTTCTGGCTGGTCGCCGGCGTTCTGTTGCTGGCGGCCGTCTGGTATTTCAGCAACCTGCCCAGCGATGACGCCGACCGTCGCTACGAACAACGGCCACCCGCGGCCGGCGCGGATTCGGCGACGCCCTTGCATCTGGATGCCCTCGCGCTGGGCATGCCCGGTGGCGATGTCGCCCGCCTGCTCGGTGAACCGGTCGGGCGCGACGAAGACAGCGAACGCTGGATCTATGGGCCGTCGTGGGTCGAGTTCGAATGCGACCGCGTCGTCGACTGGTACAGCTCGCGCCTGAAACCGCTGCCGGTCGACGCCCCGCGTCCCGAGCACGCCCAGCCGGCGCCGCACGACAAGCGCCGGGGCGATCACTGCCCGCCGTCGCTGCTGCGCGAGGCCGGCGTGGTGCCGTCGCCGGCGCATCCCGCACTGCACACGCAAGGCTCCTGACCCGATGTGTGGCCTGGCCGGATTCCTGGGGACCGACGTTGCCGACGCGCAGGCGCAGGCATTGCTGGAACGGATGATCCATACCCTCGCCCACCGCGGGCCCGACGGCTATGGCTATCACGTCGCACCCGGTGTCGGCCTGGCCCATGCGCGGCTGTCGATCATCGACCTCAGCGGCGGCGCCCAGCCGATCCACAACCCGACGCAGACGGTGTGGACGGTCTTCAACGGCGAGATCTTCAATTACATCGAACTGCGTGCCGAGCTCGAGGCGCAGGGCCATCGCTTCTACACCCATTCCGACACCGAAGTGATCGTGCACCTGTACGACCGCTACGGCGATGCCTTCGTCGAGCACCTCAACGGCCAGTTCTCGATCGCGCTGTGGGACAGCACGCGTCGACGGATGGTGCTGGCACGCGACCGCGCCGGCATCCGCCCGATGTACTACACCCGCGCGCGCGGGGCGCTGTGGTTCGCCTCGGAAATGAAGGCACTGTTCGCCGCCGTGCCCGAGCGCGCGCAGCTCGATCCGCTCGGCATCGTGCAGGCCTTCAGCTACTGGGCGCCGCTCGACCCCGACACCGCCTACCAGGACGTACGCAGCCTGCCGCCGGGGCACACGCTGGCGATCGAGGCCGATGGCAGCGAGACGCTGACCCGCTACTGGGACTGGGTGTTCCCGGATGCCGCCGAGACGTCGCCGGCGCGCTTCGCGAGCATCGAGGACGCCGCGGCCGAACTGCGCGAACGCCTGATCGATGCGGTCCGCCTGCAGTTGCGCGCGGATGTCCCGGTCGGTGCGTATCTGAGCGGCGGACTGGATTCATCGGGCATCGTCGCGCTGATCCGCGGTTTCACCGAGACACCGGTGCGCACGTTCTCGGTCGCGTTCGACGAAGCCGAGTTCGACGAAAGCGAACACCAGATGGCGATGGTGCGCCACCTGGGGACGGAGCACACCACGCTGCGGGTCACGCCGCGCCAGATCGGCGAGGCGTTTCCGCGCCTGATCCGGCATACCGAGACGCCGGTGTTGCGCACCGCGGCGGTACCGCTGATGCTGCTGGCCGACACCGTGCGCGCACATGGCTACACGGTCGTGCTGACCGGCGAAGGGGCCGACGAACTGTTCGGCGGCTATGACCTGTTCAAGGAAGCCAAGATCCGCCGTTTCTGGGCGCGCCAACCGGATTCTGCCTGGCGTCCGAAACTGCTCGGCAAGCTCTACGGCTACCTCGAGCACTCGCCGGCCAGCAATCCCGCCTTCGCCGCCGCGTTCTTCGGCCAGGGCATGCAACATCTCGGCCGCCCGGTGTTCGCGCATGTGCCGCGCTGGACCACGTCGCAGCGTGCGCTGTCGTTCCTGTCGCCGGAACTGCGCGCGCGCGTGGGCGAATGGGACGCCCTGGCACTGGCCGAATCGCGCCTGCCCGAAGCGATCGGACGCTGGTCGCCGTTGGCGCGCGACCAGTACGTCGAGGCCAAGACCCTGCTCGCCGGTTACCTGCTGGCATCGCAGGGCGACCGTGTCGCGATGGCCGGATCGATCGAGGCCCGCTTCCCGTTCCTCGACCACACGCTGATCGAATTCGCCAACCGGCTGCCGCCTTCGTACAAGATCCGCGGCCTGACCGAGAAATTCCTGCTGCGCAAGGCGCTGGCCGACCTGCTGCCCGCCGACATCCTGCACCGGACCAAGCAACCCTATCGCGCACCCGACAGTCGCTGCTTCTTCGTCGACGGCGAACCACTGGACTATGTCGCCGAGCTGTTCGACCCGGCGCACCTGAAGGCCAGCGGCCTGTTCGATGCCGGCGCGGTCGGCCATCTGTATGCCAAGGCACGCGCCGGGCGCACCACGAGCTTTGCCGACAACCAGGCCTTCGTCGGCATCCTGTCGACGCTGCTGCTGCAACGCCAGCACGCCGGTCACTGACGCCGGCGCGGCGCAGGCCGCAGGGCGTCGGTCAGGCGGCCGGCTTCCCGGCGACTTCAACCGCAGGCAGGTCACGTGCAGGCGCTTCAACCGCAGGGCCTTCACCGGACGACATTGCAGCGGCCGGCTCCAGCCGCAACAGCCGGCCATTGGCGGCATCGTCGGTCAGCAGATAGAGGTATCCATCCGGGCCCATGCGCACGTCGCGGATGCGCTCGCCCAGATCGGTCAGCAAGCCTTCTTCATGGACGATGCGGTCGCCGTCCAGCTCCAGCCGGATCAACCGCTGTCCCGCCATCGCGCCGATGAACAGGTTGCCGCGCCATTGCGGAAACACCTCGCCGGTGTAGAACGCCATGCCGCTGAGCGCCGGCGAGACCTGCCAGTAGTGGTGCGGCGGCTGCGTGCCCGGCACATGCGTACCGATCGCCTCGGGCACTTTGTCGCCGGAGTACTCGCGGCCATGGGTGGCCAGCGGCCAACCGTAGTTCAGTCCGGCCTGCGCCAGGTTGATCTCGTCGCCGCCGAACGGCCCATGCTCATGCGTCCACACCTGCCCGCTCGTCGGGTGCATCGCCATGCCCTGGATGTTGCGATGGCCATAGGACCAGATCTCGGCGCGCACATCGGCACGCCCGACGAAGGGGTTGTCGTCGGGTATGCGACCGTCGGGATGCAGGCGCACGACCTTGCCCTGCAGATGGTCGAGCAACTGCGCCTTGCCGCTGTCGCGGTTGTCGCCGGCACTGACGAACAGGTAGCCACGGTCATCGAACGTCAGTCGCGAGCCGATATGCGAACTGTTGGACAACTTGGGCTCCTGGCGGAAGATCACCTCCAGCGTCCCCAGCCGATCCCCCTCCAGCCGCGCACGCGCGACCGCAGTGCCGCCCTTGTTGCCGCGCAAGTTCGATTCGCCATACGAGACATACACCAGGCGATCCTCGGCGAACTGCGGCGACACCGCGACGTCGAGCACGCCACTCTGGCCGCGCATGAACAACCGGGGCACCTCGTCGAGCAGGGTGGTGATCGTGCCATCGGCGGCGATGCGATGCAGCCGGCCGGGACGTTCGGTGACCAGCATCGCGCCATCGGGCAGGAAGGCCAGGCCCCAGGGATGCGACAGCCCGCCGAGCAGTTCGCGCACGACGACATCGCCGCGCTCGCTGGCCTGCGGACGCGCCGCTCCATCGGCCTGGAAGCGGAGTACGCGCTCGGCCGAAACGGCAGGGGCTTCGCTGCCGGGGCGGCAGGCGGCCATCAAACAGCAGGTGAGCGCAACGACGAACAGGACATCGCGCTTGCGGAGCGCGTGGCTGCGACCAGACCGGTCGTGATCGGAGCAGCCGTGTCCGGACGGGCTTGGAGCGGACGGCTTTGGAGCAGACTGGCTTGGAGCAGGCATGCGTGGGCTTCCGGCAATGGCGAACGCTGGCGTGCGCGTTACCGGCGACGATCATCGGGATCGTCCCACCGTATCGACAGCGGTCGCCGCAACGCCTGCTTCAGGACACGTCCAAACCCACGCAATCCGGTCAGCCCCGCCGGCGATGGCAGGCCACATGCGCGCCGTGCATGCGACGCCGCACATCGCCGCGGTCGTGCCCCGGCATTGTGCGGTCGCCTCGCCCTACTCCTTCGCGCCCTACTCGTCCTCGCCGGGCAACGTGCGCCCTTCGGCTTCGGCCTGCAGCACGCTGCGGCGGATCTTCCCGGTGCCAGTCTTGGGCAGGGCATCGCGGAACTCGACCTCACGCGGAATCATGAATTCCTCGAGATGGGTCTTGCAGTGCGCGATGATCGCACGCGCATCGAGGTCGTCGCGGTCGGTGACCAGGATTGCCTTCAGCGCATGCCCCAGGATCGGATCGGGCACGCCGACCAGCGCGGCTTCGCGGATGCCCGGCAACGCATACAGCACGTTCTCGACTTCCTTCGGGCTGACCTTCTCGCCGCGCGACTTCAGGATGTCGTCCTTGCGACCGACGAAATACAGCAGGCCTTCGTCATCCATGCGGAACAGGTCGCCGGTATGCAGCACCTTCTCCCACGGGTAACGGCCCGTGCGCAGCGTGCGCTCGGTCGCTTCGGGATTGTTCCAGTAGCCCTGCATGACATGGCCGCCACGCACGACCAGCTCGCCGGTCTGGCCGGCAGGCAGCGGCTTGCCATCGTCGCCGGCCACCCAGACCTCGGTACCCGGGATCGCGATGCCGACGCTGTCGGGCTTGCGCGTGAGCAGGTGCGGCGGCAGGTAGGTGCAGCGCTTGGACTCGGTCATGCCGTACATCGAAAACACGCGCGCGTTCGGGAACAGCTCCTGCAGCTTCAGGATGTGCGCCGGCGGCAACGCGGCCGCGGTATTGGTCAGGTAGCGGACCGTCTTCGCCCATTCGGGATTGAAGTTGCGCAGCTGCACGATCAGCGCGGCCATCGTCGGCACCAGCGGGAAGCCGGTGATCTTTTCCGACGCCAGGAGCGGCAGGATCTTCTGCGGGAATGCGAACGACTTCTCCAGCACCAGCGTCGCGCCCATCTTCACGCACATCAGCAACTGGTACAGGCCGTAGTCGAACGCCAGCGGCAGCACGCTGAGGACGATATCGTCGTCGCGCGATTCCAGGTACGTGGTGATCGAGGTCGCGGCATGCTCGATGTTCTTGTGCGTCATCATGACGCCCTTGGGATTGCCGGTGGATCCCGAGGTGTAGACCAGCATCGCAAGATCGATATCGATACCGATATCGGCGCGCGGACCGGCATTGGCCGGTGCCGCGGCGATGAAGGCCTCGTAGGACAGCGTGCCGGGTTGTGCCTCGGCCTGGTCCAGCACCACGATCCGGCGCACCGTCGGCGCCTGCGCCGCGGCGGCGAGCGCGACCGGCAGCAGGCTGGCCTGGGTCACCAGTACCGACGCATCGCAGTTGCCCAGCACGAAGGCCAGCTTGTCGGCCTTGGTCGTCGGGTTGATGACGCTGAACACGCCACCGGCACGCAGGGTGCCGAAGATGCCGACCGCGGTTTCGATGCGGTTGTCGAGAAACACGATGCAGCGTTCGCCGTTGGCGAAGCCGGCTTCGTGGACCAGCGCATCGGCGAAGCGGTCGACCGCCTGGTCGAGCTCGGCATAGCTGATGCGCGTGTCGCCCTGGATGATCGCCGCACGCGCCGCGAACCGCTGCGCGCTGTCGGCCAGATAGCGCTCGTAACGCATCAGTCCTCCGATGCGGCGAGTTTGCCGTCGACGTAGGCGGTCAGGCTGGCGATGCTGTCCAGGTTTTCCGGGACCACATCCTCGTCATCCACGGTGATGCCGAACTCCTGTTCGAGCCAGGTCACGACCGTCAGCACGCCGATCGAATCGATCACGCCGGTGTCGAGCAGGCTCTGCGTCGGGGCATAGTCGGCTTCGTCGCCGGCGGGCGGGAACGTGTCCAGGATGAAGGCGCTGATACGGCTTTGGGTGGTGTCCACACGGATTCCTGAGTACATGAGCTAAGACGGGGATTATATCGCCGCTACCCGCCACGCCCGGCCCCGGCTGGGCGGATGCCCACGGACCTGCTGTGTTGACGGAAACGGTGCGAATCGATGGTGGGCGCCGCCGCCGGCGACGGCAGCGCCCCTGCCCTCAACGGGCGCCACGCCGGAACAGCACCACCTCGACGGTCTGCAACAGGATCATCAGGTCGAAGATCAGGCCATGGTTCTTGACGTAGAACAGGTCGAACTTGAGCTTTTCCTGGGCATCCTTGACCGAGGCGCCGTACGGGTAGCGCAGCTGCGCCCACCCGGTCAGGCCCGGCTTCACCGAGTGGCGGACGTTGTAATAGCGCACTTCATCGTTGAGCTGCTGCACGAACTGGGGGCGTTCCGGACGCGGGCCGACGAAGCTCATGTCGCCCGACAACACGTTGAACAGCTGCGGCAGCTCGTCCAGGCGGGTCTGGCGGATGAACCGGCCGACGCGGGTCGTGCGGTCGTCGTTGGTCGTGGCCCAGCGCGCCACGCCATCCTTCTCGGCATCGACGCGCATGCTGCGGAACTTGGTCAGGTCGAAGTTGCGGCCACCCTCGCCGACCCGGGTCTGCCGATACAGGATCGGCCGGCCGGTCTCGGCCCAGATGCACAGGATCACGATCAACATGAACGGCCACGCCAGCAGCAGCAACAGCGAGGCCGCGGCCAGGTCGAAGAAGCGCTTGCTCAGCCGCCGCGGCAGCGAGTGGTCGAAGCCGCCCGAGAAGATCAGCGAGGACGGGTCCACGACCTCCAGCTTGATCAGTCCGGCTTCGCGCTCGAAGAAGCCCGGCAGGTCGACGACCGAGATCCCCTGCTGCACGCACAGCAGGATCTCGTCCATCGGCAATCCGCCGCGACGCTCGTCGGGGGCGATGACGACCTCATGCGCACCCAGCGATTCGACCAGGTCGAGCAGGTTGCCGCCGTCCTTGCGGCTCACCAGCATGCTGTCGGCCACGACGACGGGCTGGTTGTCGATGGGCACGAAACCCAGGACGGAGAACGACTTGCGGTCGCTGCGCCTGCGCAGGCGGCGGTTGATCAGGTCGGCATTGTTGCCGGCGCCATAGATCAGGATGCGCTTCTTGAACGCTTCGATACCCAGCACGCCATAGACGCCGAGCCGCAGCGTGCAGACCAGCACGAAGCCAAGCAGCAGGGCGATCAGCAGCACGCCGCGGCCGATGTAGCTCTGCGGGAACAGGTAGTAGATCACCAGCAGGCCGATGCCGCCGAAGATAAAGGCCAGGCCGACGCGCAGGGTGAAATCGATCTTGTTGTGGCGCACGTGCGGCTGGTAGAGGCCGAACGCGGCCATCGACGCGGTCACCGACAGGGCGACGAGGAACGAGCGGATCGGCGAGGTCTGCAGGAAGAAGCCGTGGTCACCCGGGTCCTGGATGTAGCGCAGCCAGACCGCGGCGGACACCGCCAGCGCCAGGATCATCAGTTCGACCAGCCACAGCAGGCGGACGGTGCGATTGGCACGGCTGGCGAAGGGACCGGTCATGCCTGGCCTCCCACGATGTCGCCATCGATCATGTCATGCGTGTCCCTGAGGGAAACCTGTCGCAACAGCCGGCATTGCCCTGCATCCGCAGCAAAAGCGTCCACGTTCACCACCATCCCCTGTCATTGCACGATCGCATTGTCGAAAGTGGCTGATCCAGCGCCATCGACAGTCGCGGTGACGATCCTCCGCGCTGCCTTCATCCGTAGCCTCTAGATACGTACTCGGAGCACCAGAGCGGCCAAGCCAAGCGACGCGCATGCGCCTGGGGAGGGTCGGTCGGCATCGTCGTGTTCGGAGCCGCCCCCACCCGAACAAGGATGGCTGCGCCGCTCGCCCGACCATTCATCTTTGACTTACCGCCCGTCTCCCCTGACCCGCCCTCCGCAATCCCCGGCCGAGGCGACGGGCTGATGTGGGATGGGTCGAGGTCTTCACTGGAGGAGCATGCGTCGAGCGCCTTCCGATGCCGAAATACCGACGCTCGCGGCAGTGGCGGGTCGGGCGGAGGCTGCGCCAAGCACGCCATGGACAGCGTGCGCTCGAGTCAGGGCAGGATACCCTGACCGAGGGAAAAGCAGCCGCAGCCCGACACGCTGCTGCAAATCCGGGTGCAACGAATCTGCTTTTGGGCTCTGTTTTTCTCGGGGTTGAGGGCAACGGCTTGGGTTCGTCGGCCTCGGAATCTGCATCGCCCCGTCCAGGGCTTGCTGCTCGGCCCGGTCAGCCCGTGCCGCTGTGCGGCCCGGTTCGGCCCGGCCCAGCACGGCGGGCGTTCGCATGGGCTGCGCGGCAGTGCCGCGAAAGCAGCCCCTGCTCACCCATGGCTGGCTCGCCGCCGCGGGCCATCCAAGGCCCGCTCTCCGCAATCCCCGGCCGAGGCGACGCACTGATGGCGGAGGGGCCGATGTCTTCGGAGCTGGAGGCGTCGTGCGCTGAAGACCAACCGACGCCGCATTCCTGACGCTCGCGGCAGTGGCGGGTCGGGCGGAGGTTGCGCCAAGCACGCCATGGATGGCGTGCGCCAGAGTCAGGGCAGGATGCCCTGACCGAGGGAAGAGCAACCGCAGCCCGACGCGTCGCTGCAGATCCAGCATCGGCGATCCGGCTTTCGCATTTCCTCTCTTCCAAGCGAAGCAAAGCAGACACTTTGTCGGCTTCGGAGGCAGCATCGCCCCGTCCGGGAATTACTCCTCGGCTCGGTCAGCCCGAGTCACAATGAACCAGCATCCGGAATCCGGCAGAGAACAAAAAAGCCGCGCCCTCGCGGGACGCGGCCTCCTGGTCAACGGCGGATGACGCTCAGTCGAGCAGTTGCGTCCGCAGATGATTCGCCCAGACCTTCAACCGCAACCATGCCAGCGTCAACGGTGCGGTAACGCGGACGTTGGACGACGATGTCGCCGCCGGCGTCGCTGCCACCGCACTGGCCGTATTGCCGGTCGCTGCAGTCGTGCTGGACGCCACTGCGACCGGCACCGAGGCGGCGGTCGTCGGCAGGCTGTTGGCGGTGGCCGCCGTGGTCGCCACCAGCGGCTGCGAACCGGTGCGACGCACTGTCACCGCGGAGGTGGTGCCCTGGTACTCGTCCGCACCGAGATCGTAGGGAACGACCCGGGCCTGCTTGTCGATGTCGTCGGACACCTGTGCCACGGTCGTGCCGGCATTGATCGCCGGACTGTTGGCTGGCAATCGCCCGGTAGCCGTGACCGTATAGGCCGCCAGCTTGCTGTTGCCGTCGGCGTTCATCGCCGTGCGCCATTGCGCCAATGTGCCGCCGGAAGAGATCGCGCTGCCCGGGCGTCCGTCACGGAAGGTGCAACCGGTATTGAGGTAACCGTTCCAGTCGCTGTTGATCGAACCGCTGAGTCCCGACAGGCCGCCCAGCTCGCTGCTGTAGCGGATGTCGATACAGCGACCACTGCCCTGCAGTACCAGGTTATTGACCAGCCTGGGATTGATGTTGGCAGGGCGACCGGCGTTCGCTACCCAGTCCTGGAACGTCACGCCCAGGTAGATCGCGGCATGGCCCTTCTGCGCGGCGTTGATGATCGTGTTGTTGGCGACGATCGAATCGCGCGAGGCGTACAGGCCGATGCCCGCATAGCCGGTGTTGCGCACCACGTTGTTGCGCACGATGCCGCGGACCGCCTCGTAGTACTGCGGATTGACAGCCAGGTCGAAGAACTCGGGGCTGGTATCGAAGCCAACCAGGATGCCGGCATCGCCGGTGTTCTCGATCCGGTTACGCTGGATCACGACGTCCGCTGCACCACCCTTGAAATACAGGCCAGTGGTCGCGGTGTCGTGGATGTAACTGTCCTCGACCAGCATGCCCGAGCCGTTGACATTATCGATGCCGTCGGCGTTCTTGCTTTCGCTGGGGGTCCCGGCCGGATAGGCGGCGCCAGTGTTGTAGATCTCGACGCGACGAACGGTGACGCGGTTCGACTTCGGGGTGATCTTGATGCCATCACGACCGGTATCGTGGATCAGCAGATCCTCGAGCAAGATGTCGGACGCACCGGTTGCCGAGGCAGGACCGCCCTGCTCCCAGTTGGTCCGCATCATCACGCCGTAATACTGGCCGCCACTGATCTCAAGATTCGACACCTTGCTGCCGGACGCCGCGGGATCGATCACCACGGTGGAACTGTCGGCCGTCGTCACAGGGCAGCTGATATGCGCACGTTCGCCAGTGTACGAGCGCAGCGTCAGCGGCACGCGCAACCTGACCTCGCACTCGACATAGGTGTTGTTGCCGGCAGGTCCACGCACGGTGATGATGTCGCCCGAACGCGCCGCCGATATTCCGCGTTTGATGGTCTTGTAGGGACTGGCCAGCGAGCCGTTGCCGGTCGAGTCGTTGCCGGTATTGGACACAAACCATTCGGCAGCAGCAGCCTGTCCTGCGACAAGACCGAGGGACAGGGCTGCGATCGAAAGTGCGAGCGGCCTGGGCGAAAGACGGGGCATGGCAAAGCGGGCAAAGCGCATCAAAAACTCCCAAATGGAGAGAATGCCGCAGCGCCCCTGTTTCGCCGCTCGATCGGTGAAGCCGTCCAGAATCACTTGCAAGCTACCCTTGCTTCGAAGCCAAGGTCGCTTCAACCAAGCAATATCGCTTGAAAGCGCAGTGATTCTGTCCAACTCGACCAGCGGCGAATCTGACACATCAAGGCTTAACCGCCAATGCATGAGCCCGGTGTCACGGCGATCGCGGCCCGCAACCGCGAACGGGGCCGGCAAAATATGTGACGCATATCGCATTTGCGCCATGCGCGTCTGTGTTGGATAAGCGCGTTATCGGCCGGCGTTCCGCTCGGCGACCATCACCAGATGCTTCAGGCAAGCGTTCAGCGCCCACGAACTGGGGCCGCCGTTGTCGGCCATGCCCGCATCGACAGCCATCCAGCAGGCGGTGGTCCCGCATGTGGAAACAGGCAGGAATCCACGGACAAAACGGGCCAACGGGATGACGTGGATTCCCGGATCGCCTGCCCGATCGACGGCAGAACGATCATCAACGGCACTGTCATCGAACGTTCGGTCACGCATGCGAGCCGCGCTTGATTGACATGCTGATCGAAGAAGGGATTGCGGGTGCTTTCGACGATGACGTCGACATGCAGCCGTGTGTGCGAGCGCAGGCATGGCTGCGTTCGGCGATACCATCGATGCCGCCATCCAAAACGCGTCCTGTGGATCGTGGTCTTCAGGGACGCAATGCCTGCAAGTCATGCGCGACTTGCCCATGCGCGCAACCACGTCTGCCTGCATCAAATCGGCACACACCGCGTGATTCGGCGTGACGTCAGCCGCAAGGGCATCTGCACGCAATGCATCCGTCGGAATGCACCGAATGCATCTAAGGAATGCATCGCCCAGAAAGCAAAAAGGCCAGACAGTGGACTGTCCGGCCTGATGGCTTGTCTCTAGTGGTGCGCCCGGAAGGATTCGAACCTCCGACCCCCAAGTTCGTAGCCTGGTGCTCTATCCAGCTGAGCTACGGGCGCACTGAGAAGCGAAATTATGACGAAACCAGATTCACTTCGTCAATCCATTTTTCCAATCATTCAAAACAAATTTCTGCAGATCGGGATGGACAAACGAAACTGGCGGAGAGTGAGGGATTCGAACCCTCGATGGAGCTTTTGACCCCATACTCCCTTAGCAGGGGAGCCCCTTCGGCCTCTCGGGCAACTCTCCGGGTTTCGATCATCTGCCCCGGGACTGGCGTCCCGAAACAGGGTGCAAAGGATACCGGGTCATGTCGACGGCGGCAAACTTTTAGTCGTTCGCGTCTTCGCCGGCGCCAGGATCGGCACCCTCGCCACGGCGGATACGCTGGTAGATCTCTTCGCGATGAACGGCAACGTCTTTTGGCGCGGTAATGCCGATGCGAACCTGATTACCCTTGACGCCCAGCACCGTCACGGTGACCGAGTCGCCAATCATCAAGGTTTCACCGACCCGCCGGGTCAATATCAACATCACAATCTCCGTAGGCCCAGGGCCTTGCCCAGCAGTTTGGCGCATCGTAAGGATGCGCTCGCAGCCCGCCAGAGTTCACAAACGTGAAGCATGCTTTGGTTGAACGAGATGGTCAACACACTAAAACCATTCTCAGACCACCAAATCAATGCATTTGTTCAGCCACCCAAGCCTGTACTTCCGACAGTGCCTGGACCAGCTGCGGGCCATCCGGGCCTCCGCCTTGCGCCATGTCAGGCCGGCCGCCGCCCTTTCCGCCAATGCGCGCCGCGACATGCCCGAGCAGATCGCCTGCCCGTACCCGTCCCGCCGCTGCACCTGAAACACCTGCGATCAGGGTCGCCTTGCCGTCAACCACACCGGCCAGCACGACCACCACATCGCCCAATTGCTGCTTGAACCTGTCCACGGCGTCGCGCAATGCCTTGGAATCAAGGCCTTCGATCCGCGCCGCCAATACCTTGATACCCGCCACGTCCACCGCCGTCGACGCTAGGTCGGCGGTGGCGCCGCTGGCCGCCTTGGCCTTCAGGGCGTCGAGCTCCCGCTCGAGCCGCCGTTGGCGGTCCAGCAGGCCGCGCAACTTGTCGCCGACCTCGGCCGAGGTCCCGCCGAGCAGGCCGGCCATCTGTTGCAGCTGGCGCTGGTCGCTGGCGACATGGTCGAGGGCGCCCTGTCCGGTCACTGCTTCGATGCGGCGAACGCCGGCGGAAACACCGCCCTCGGACACCAGCTTGAACAGTCCGATCCGGCCGGTGTCGGCGACATGGGTGCCGCCGCACAGCTCGACCGAATCGCCCATCTTGACTACGCGCACGCGCTCGCCGTACTTCTCGCCGAACAGGGCGATGGCGCCAAAATCCAGCGCCTCCTGCATCGCCATCTCGCGGATCTGCACCGGATGGTTGGCGCGCACTTCAGTATTGACCAGCCGCTCGATCTCGGCGAGCTCTTCCGCACTGACCGGCTGGAAATGCGAGAAATCGAAGCGCAGGCGATCGGGCGCGACCAGCGAGCCCTTCTGCGCAACGTGGGTGCCCAACAGCCCCCGCAACGCGCCATGCAGCAAGTGGGTCGCACTATGGTTCAGCACAGTCGCCGCCCGGCGCTCGCCGGCCACGGCACCCAACAGGTGGTCGCCCACCGCCAGCGCGCCGGTTTCAAGCGTACCGACATGGCCGCTGAACTGGCCTGCGAGCTTCTGGGTGTCGGAGACGCGGAAACGCAAGCCCTGGGCATCAAGTTCGCCGGTGTCGCCGACCTGCCCGCCGGACTCGGCGTAGAACGGGGTCCGGTCCAGGATCACGATGGCGTCGTCGCCTGCCTGGATGTGCTCGACCGGGCGCCCATCGCGCAGCAGCGCGACGACCTGGAGGCCGCCGGCCTGCAGGTTGTCGTAGCCCAGGAAAACAGTCGGCGACAGCTGGGCGACCAGGTCGGCTGGCAGCGTGACGCCGCCGCCGAACTTGCCGGCCCTGCGCGCGGTGTCGCGCTGCCGGTTCATGGCGACTTCGAAGCCCGCGGTATCGACGGCCAGACCTCGCTCGCGGGCGATGTCCTGGGTCAGGTCGAGCGGGAAGCCATAGGTATCAAAGAGGCGGAACGCATCTTCGCCCGGGATCGCGTCGCCACTGCGGGCCACGACGTCGTTGAAGATCCGCATGCCGGCATCGAGGGTCTCGGCAAAGCGCTCCTCTTCGGCCAGCAGGGCGCGCTCGACAAGATCGCGCTTGGCCGTCAGCTCCGGGTAGGCCTGGCCCATCACCTCGTCCAGCGTACCGACCAGCTTGTGGAAAAACGGCGTGCGCACCCCGAGCATCCAGCCATGGCGCAGCGCCCGGCGGATGATCCGGCGCAGCACGTAGCCGCGACCTTCATTCGACGGCAACACCCCGTCCACGATCAGGAATGCGCAGGCCCGGATGTGATCGGCGATGACCCGCAGGGACTTGTGCTCGACGTCCGCGGTGGCCGTCAGTTCGGCGGCCTTGTGGATCAGGCGCTGGAACAGGTCGATCTCGTAATTGCTGTGCACGTGCTGCAGCACGGCCACCAGGCGCTCCAGACCCATGCCGGTGTCCACGCAGGGCGCCGGCAACGGCACCAGGGTGCCGTCGGGCTGGCGGTCGAACTGCATGAACACCAGGTTCCAGATCTCGATGAAGCGATCGCCGTCCTCGTCGGGCGAACCCGGCGGGCCGCCGGCGATGTGCTCGCCGTGGTCGTAAAAGATTTCGGTGCAGGGGCCGCAGGGACCGGTATCGGCCATCTGCCAGAAATTGTCGGACGCGAACGGCGCCCCCTTGTTGTCGCCGATGCGGACGATGCGCTCGGCGGGAATACCGATGACCTCGTTCCACAGCGCATAGGCCTCGTCATCGGTGTGGTAGACGGTGACCAGCAGGCGCTCGGCCGGAAGCTTCCAGACCTCGGTCAGCAGCTCCCACGCCCAGGCGATGGCATCCTTCTTGAAGTAGTCGCCGAACGACCAGTTGCCCAGCATCTCGAAGAAGGTGTGGTGCCGGGCGGTGTAACCCACCGCATCCAGGTCGTTGTGCTTGCCACCGGCACGCAGGCAGCGCTGGACGTCGGCCGCGCGCACGTAGCTGCGCTTCTCGGCGCCCAGGAAGACGTCCTTGAACTGGACCATGCCCGAATTGGTGAACAGCAGGGTAGGGTCGTTGCCCGGCACCAGCGGTGCGGACGGAACGATGGTATGGCCCTTGCCACTGAAAAATTCGAGGAAATCGCTGCGGATCTTCGCAGTGCTGTAGGTTGATTGCGTGGTCATTGGCTGGCAAATGCGGGCAGGCGGTACCGTCTCACCTGGTCCGCATCTGCGGCGACAAGGAAAGCGGACAGCCCTGAGACCGCCAAGAGTAGCAAAAGCGGCCGCCTCAGTCGTCGAATCCGGCCTCCGCACCCGCCAGCGCGGCCCGAATGCAATCGCCGTCGAAGCCGCGACGCATCAGCAGCTCGACCGCCTTGCGCCGTCGAGCCGGTTCCATGTCGGTCGGACTGGCTGCGTCCGGGAAGCGCCGGAGCACCAGATCGCGGGCCACCTGTCGCCAGTCCCCTTCGAACTCGTCCAGCGCCCGGGCCACCTGTTCCCGGTCCAGGCCGTGGGTCTGCAGCTCGGCCTTCAGATGCAGCGGTCCGTAGCCGGTGCCGGCCCGGCTGCGGACCAGCGAGCCGGCAAACCGCGCATCGTCCTGCCAGCCGGCGTCGGCCAGCTTGTCGACCGCCTGCTCGACCCCCAGCGGGTCCAGCCCGCGAGAGGTCAGCTTGCGGGTCAGTTCCTTGCGCGAATGCTCGCGTCGCGTCAGCAGGCCAAGGGCCCGCTGGACCGGGGTCAGTTCCGGACGTTTGCGGCGCCCGCGCGAGGCAGTTGGCCCGGCAGGAGCATCTGGGGCCTCAAGGGCCTCGGTGTCGTCATGCAACTCTGGGCCGGCAGCAGGTCCGGCAAAGGCGCCAGCGCCTGGATCAGGATCGGCCTCGGCAGCGAGGACAGGCCGGGGCATGACGCCATGATCGTCGCCATCGGGCAGCCTTGCGCTGCCATGGCCGTCCGCTGCGGCGCCCGATTCCGGGACAGAGGCCGTGGACAGCCTGTCCGCAGCCTCCGCCGAGCCGGCAAGGCCCCTCCGCGATCCGGACCTCGCCGGAGGGAAGGACCCGCTTGCCATCGAGCGCTTACTCTTCGTCACCGCCGCCAGCAGCCGCATTCTCTTCGCGCGGCGCTTCCGCAGGCTTGAACTTCTCGCGCAGCTCGGACTCGAGCCTGACCGCGACCTGCGGATTCTCGCGCAGATAGTTGCGGGCGTTTTCCTTGCCCTGGCCGATCCGCTCATCGCCGTAGCTGTACCAGGCGCCGGCCTTGTCGACCAGCTTGGCCTCCACGCCCATGTCGATCAGTTCGCCTTCGCGACTGATGCCTTCGCCGTACAGGATCTCGGTGATGACCTGCTTGAACGGAGGTGCCATCTTGTTCTTGACGACTTTGATGCGGGTCTGGTTGCCGATGATCTCGTCGCCCTTCTTGATCGCACCGATGCGGCGGATATCCAGGCGCACCGAGGCGTAGAACTTCAGCGCGTTGCCGCCGGTGGTCACTTCCGGGCTCTGGCCCGGCATCATCACGCCGATCTTCATGCGCAGCTGGTTGATGAAGATCACCATGCAGTTGCTGCGCTTGATGTTGCCGGTCAGCTTGCGCAGTGCCTGGCTCATCAGTCGGGCCTGCAGGCCGGGCAACTGGTCGCCCATCTCGCCTTCGATTTCGGCGCGCGGCGTCAGCGCGGCGACCGAGTCGACGACGACCATGTCGACGGCATTCGAGCGCACCAGCATGTCGGCGATTTCCAGCGCCTGCTCACCGGTATCGGGCTGCGACACCAGCAGGTCGTCCATGTTGACACCCAGCTTCTGCGCATAGCCCGGATCGAGCGCGTGCTCGGCGTCGATGAAGGCCGCAGTGCCGCCAGCCTTCTGGCATTCGGCGATCGTCTGCAGCGTCAGCGTGGTCTTGCCGGAGGATTCCGGGCCGTAGATCTCGACCACCCGCCCCTTGGGCAGGCCGCCGATTCCCAGCGCGATATCCAGCATCAGCGAGCCGGTGCCGATGACCTCGGCCGGCTCGACATTGCCGTCACCCATGCGCATCACCGACCCCTTGCCGAACTGCTTCTCGATCTGGGTCAGTGCCGCCGAAAGTGCGCGCTTCTTGTTCTCGTCCATTGTCATGTCCTGGTGGGTTCGTTCTGGGAATGGCTGCATCCTCGCAGCCGCCGGTCGCAAGGGCTGCGACCGCCCTGCGTGGCATTCAAATTAATGGGATCTGCAGGCCCTGGGCAGCAGACGACAACGCCCTGCCCGGTCAGGAAACCCCGCATCAGCGGTTCGGCCTGACCAGGCCGCAATACAGGCCTTCGATCGCGAAATCCTGGTCCGGCAGCACTTCGATCGGCGCGTAGTCGGGATTGCGCGGCAGCAGCCGGATCCGGTCCTTGCCGATCTTCAGCAGCTTGACAGTGATTGCATCCTCGATCCGGGCGACGACGATCTGGCCGGAGCGCGCGTCATTGGTCCGGTGCACGCCGATCAGGTCGCCCTCGAAGATGCCCTCGTCGCGCATCGAGTCGCCCTTGACCTTCAACAGGTAGTCCGGCGACGGCGAGAAGAACACGCGATCGAGCACCACATAGTCGTCGCTGGACGACATGCCGTCGTGGGCGCCGGAGCCGATCGGCATACCAGCCGCGACCTGTCCCAGCACCGGCAGGCGCAACACATCGTCGTTGGCGCCCTCGAGCGCGAGCGTGCGCTGCGGCGGCTGCGGTGCATGCAGGATGCGGATGCCGCGGGCGCGTCCGGGCACCCGCTCGATCGCACCAGCGGCCTCCAGGGCCTCCAGGTGATGCTGGGCCGCGCGGATCCCCTTGAACCCGAAGGCCCGGGCAATCTCGGTCTGGGAAGGAGGAACGCCCTCGGCTTCAATCCGTTCGGCGATCAACTCGAGGATGCTGCGCTGGGTGTCGGTCAGGTTCATGGTTAGTAGTAATACTACTAACGTTTGCGGAATTCAACCGGTTTGTTCGAGCAGGACCAGCCGCCCGCCTCCGGCCGACCCGCCTCCGCCGCCCGTCAGTCCAGCAACGGTTCCAGCCCGCGCAACGCGGCCGCCACGGTCTGCCGGCGCACGGCATCGCGGTCGCCGTCGAACTGGAACAGCTGCGCACGCGCATAACCGCCGCGACGCTTCCAGCCGATCCAGACGGTACCGACCGGCTTGTCCTCGCTGCCGCCGCCGGGCCCGGCGATCCCGGTCACCGCCACCGCGACGCTGGCGCCGGAATTGACCAGGGCGCCCGAGACCATCTCGATCACCGTCTCGCGGCTGACCGCGCCATAGGTTTCCAGGGTCTGCGGGCGTACGCCGAGCAGCGCCTGCTTGGCCTCGTAGCTGTAGACGACCATGCCGCAGTCGAACCATTCCGACGAACCGGCGATGTCGGTCATGGTCTTGGCGATCCAGCCACCGCTGCAGCTTTCCGCGGTCACCAGCATCTGCCGCGCCGCGCGCAGGCGCTCGCCTGCATGTTCGGCCAGCCGACCAAGGGTGTCGTCGTCGGGTGGGGCCTGGTCCGTTGGAGTCGAGGGCATCGTCGTCAGCACTGCGGGGAGCCGCTGTTGTAACCGATCCGTCGTCGCCGACCAAGGACACGGGCAGAAAAAAGCCCGCGCATCCATGAGACGCGCGGGCCGCAGGTCCGGTTGCACCGGACCGTCAATCGATCAGCCGGTGATGCCGTCAGTAGCGCACGCGCAGGGTCGCACCGTACATCCGGGGTGCGCCGAGAAACGCATTGAACGTGTTCAGCGGGTTGCCCGGATCCGGGAACAGCGCCTGCAGCGGACCATCGAAACCGACCTGCACGTAGTTGGTATCGGTGATGTTGGTCCCCCACAGCTCGACCATCCAGCGCTTGTCGCTGGAACCGAATCCGATCCTCGCGTTGACCACGGTGTACGAGTCCTGGTGCTTCTCGACGTCGAGGTCCGAGCCGGTGTTGTAGTCGCCCATGTACTTGGCACCGATGTTGAAGCGGCCGATCAGCTTGTTCGAGAAGTCCCACTCGTAGGTGGCCGAAAGCGAACCCGACCATTCCGGCGCGAACGGCATCGTCGCGCCGGGCAGCTTGTACAACGCGCCCGACGTGCTCAGCGGCGTGCGCTGGACGAAGTCGCCACCCGGGATGTCGTTGCCGAACTTGGTGTCGGCATACATGAAGCCGCCCTGCAGCATCAGACCGGAGACCTGCCGCGGCTGCCACAGGATCTCGGCATCGAGGCCCGACGAGGTGACCTTCGGGATCGAGCGCACGACGAAGCTGGTGCCGAGGAAGCTGTTGAGCTGGAAGTCCTCGTACTCCTGGTGGAACAGCGTGGCGTTCAGCAGCAGCGTGCCATCGGCCCACGTGGTCTTGGCGCCCAGCTCATAGCTGTCGACGAACTCGCCGACGAACGAGGTGTCCGCGACCGGGGTGATGCCGGCGCCGCTGGCCGAGTTGCCATCCGCCGACTGCACGCGGTCGAGGTTGAAGCCGCCGCCCTTGTAGCCGCGCGCCGCGGAGGCATAGGTCATGACGTTCTCGTTCCAGCGGTACGCCGCCTTCAACGTGCCGGACCATTCCTTGTCTTCGATCTCCTGGAAGGTGTTGCGCCCGTTGTGCAGCGCGTTCGCCCACGGCAGGCACATGTAGCCGGCGATCGTCGGTCCGGCCGAGGCCATGATCGCGTTCTGGGCCGCTGCGGGCAGGCTCGCGAACACCGAGCTGCGCGAGGCCAGCGCCGAACGCAGGTTGGCATAGCGGTTGGGATTGGCCGGATTCTGGTCGGTCAGCGCACCGGTGCAGCCCAGGCTGCCGTTGGGGTTGCTGTAGGCGGACGTGAGTTCCTTCTTCTCGCTGGTGTAGCGCAGGCCCACGGTGATGTCGAGCGCATCGGTCGCATGCCAGGTATTGTTGGTGAACAACGCCATGCTCTTGGCGTCCTGCTGGTAGCGATCCAGCGCGCCCAGCCCGCTGAAGCCGGTGCCGTACGGACGGCCGCCGACCTGCGACAGGAACGCCGCCGGCGGCAGGTTCAGCGGATTGTTGAGCGGCACGCCGGAAGCGGCCAGGCTTTGTCCGACCAGCTGGTACACCAGCGTCGACACGTACGGCTCGTAGGCGTTGCCGACGCGATAGGTCTCGTTGCGCTTGAGGTCTTCGTCGGAATAGAACATGCCGACCATCCAGTCCACGCGATCGGTCGAGCCGGTCAGGCGGAACTCCTGGCTCAGCGTCTTGAAGCCGGTGAAGGACTCGTCCTTGTTGGCACTGCGATAGAGGATGTCGGCGGTGCTGAAGTCGTAGTCGAGGCCGTTGATCGCCTGCCAGTCGCGCGAGGCGCTGATCGAGGTCAGCGTCGCGCCGCCGAACCACGGCGTTTCCCAGTTGACCTCGGCCGAAACGCCCTTCTCCTTGATGTCCTGGGTGGTCGGCCGGTTGCTGTAGGCCACGCGATCGAAGGGATCGTCGGTCGGAGCGGCCACGCCCTTGCCGCCGGCCAGCGCGTTGATCAGCGGCGCAGTGCCGCCGACCGTGGTCTGCACGGCGGTGCAGCAGTTCTCTTCGCGGCTGGTGTAGTCGCCGGCGAACAGGATCTCGAGCGTGTCGCTGGGTTCGAACAGCAGCTTGCCGCGGAAAGTGTGGAAGTTCTGGTCGTAGTCTTCGGTCTCATCGCGTGGACCGGCGCCGGTGCGCACGTCCATCCAGCCGTCGCGCTTGCGCTTGGCCGCGTAGACGCTGAAGGCGGCGCGGTCGTTGAAGGCATCGTTGTAGCTGCCGGCCACGCCCATCGCGCCATAGTTGCCGACCGAGACTTCGGCCTCGGCGCTCTGCGTATAGCTGGGCTTGCGGGTGATGACGTTGATGACGCCGGCCGAGGTGTTCTTGCCGAACACCGTGCCCTGCGGGCCCTTCAGGACTTCGATGCGCTCGATCTGGCCGAGATCGCCGAAGCCGACGCTGTTACGCGGGCGGTAGACGCCATCGATGACCACGCCGACCGACGACTCCAGGCCGACGTTGTCGCCGACCGTGCCGATGCCGCGCAGGCGCGCGGTGGTGATCGCTTCGTTCTGGGTGCTGGTGACGGTCAGGCCGGGCACCAGGATCTGCATGTCCTTGATATCGCGCACGCCAGTGTCCTGGATCAGCTGCTCATCGAGCGCGGTGATCGAGATCGGGACGTCCTGCGCGGCTTCTTCGCGCTTCTGCGCGGTGACCGTCATGGTCGCCAGGGTCTTGGGCTGGTCCTCGCCGGCCGTGCTCTGCGCGTGGACGACGGGGATCGAAGTGGAAACGAGCGCTGTGAACAAAGCGGTCGCAAGAAGCGTGCGTTGCGGATGGCCTGACGCCATGGTGTCCCCCTAGCCAGAATGTGGTGATGATCGGATGCATGACATGACACCCGCGACCGCGAAGGTCACTGCGTCGTGTCCGAGGAACCGCGTGGATCCGTGTGGGGGGACTGATCCTTCGCGCCCGCACTTCCGTGATCGGGCAACGGAAACCTAACATACTTCCGAACGGATACGTATGTCATTTTTGAACATCGTCGATGCTGCTTAGCAGCATGTCCGGACACGCATCGAACCGCACCATCGCCGGACGTCGCCGCCGGAAAAAGCAATGCCCCAGGAGAACCGGCCAAGCGGTCTGCCGGACGTTCGATGCGACCGGCTCGCAACGGCATCATGACCGAGGCGGACGGCGGACTTGGCGCCGCCATGACGCACGTGTCGACATGTCCGCGAACGCGTCCTGGCGAACACAAGGACGCGTCGATCAGGGCCATCGATCGGGCGCACAATGGGCCTCACATCCCGCCGGAGCCCGCCATGTCACTCGCCCGCCTGATCGTCGTCACCACCCTGACCCTCGCCGCCGGCTGCTCGTCGCTGCAACCGCCGCCTGGCGCACCCGACGAACGCGCCGCCGCGTCGGGCACTTGCCATGCCGACAAGGTGCAATGGGCCATCGGCGAGCAGGCCACGCAGGACGTCACCGCACGCGTCTGGCGCGAAAGCCATGCCGGCCTGATCCGTCCGATCGCGCCCAACCAGCCGGTGACGCGCGACTATCGCCAGGACCGCATCAACATCGACATCGATGCCGGCAACGTCATCCGCAAGGCCTGGTGCGGCTGAGCGGACGTCATGCGCGTGGCGGGTCTGGACCCGCCCTGCCCCAACCTTCCGCATCCGACCGCACCCGATATGCCGGCAACACGCGACGCTCGTAGGGCGCGTCTCGACCCGCGAACCTCCGCCATGGCGACCGCTGTACCGGTCGCCGGTCGAAGACCTGCCCCACACGTATCCCGCGTCAGGCGAGCGCCTGCTCGTGGACGCCGGCGATGGCGCGGCCCGAAGGATCGGCGGCGGCGGCGAAGCTCGCGTCCCACGCAATCGCCGCGGGCGACGAGCATGCGATCGACTTGCCGCCCGGCACGGTCTCGGCCGCAGCCACGGTCGGGAAGTGCAGCTCGAACAGCGTGCGGTAGTAATAGGCTTCCTTGGTCTGCGGCGGGTTGACCGGGAAGCGCTTGTCCGCGGCGGCCAGCTCACGATCGCTGACTTGCGCCTCGGCATGCGCCTTGAGGCCATCGATCCAGCCATAGCCGACGCCGTCGCTGAACTGTTCCTTCTGGCGCCACAGGATCGAATCGGGCAGGTAGCCTTCGAAGGCTTCGCGCAGGATCGACTTCTCGATGCGCCTGCTGCCGTCGGCACGCGTGCCGATCATCTTGTGCAGGGCGTCCATCTTCATCGCGACGTCGAGGAACTCCACGTCCAGGAAAGGCACGCGCGGCTCAACGCCCCAGGCCATCATCGACTTGTTGGCGCGCAGGCAGTCGTAGTTGTTCAAGGCGTCGAGCTTGCGCACCAGCTCCTCATGGAACTCGCGCGCGTTGGGCGCCTTGTGGAAGTACAGGTAACCGCCGAAGATCTCGTCGCTGCCCTCGCCGGACAGCACCATCTTGACGCCCATCGCCTTGATCCGGCGCGCGAGCAGGAACATCGGCGTCGATGCGCGGATCGTGGTGACGTCATAGGTCTCGACGTGCTTGATGACCTCGGGCAGCGCGTCCAGGCCTTCCTCGAAGGTGTACTCGAAACCGTGGTGCACGGTGCCGAGCGCTTCGCCGGCGACCTCCGCGGCGGCCAGGTCGGGCGAGCCCTTCAGGCCGATCGCGAACGAATGCAGGCGCGGCCACCAGGCTTCGGTGGTGTCGTTGTCCTCGACGCGATGGCGGGCGTAGCGCGCGGCGACCGCAGCGACCAGCGACGAGTCCAGGCCACCCGACAGCAGCACGCCGTAGGGCACGTCGGTCATCAGCTGGCGATGCACGGCACGCTCGAAGGCTTCGCGCAGTTCCTGCCTGGCCACTTCGACACCCTGCACGGCGTCATAGTCGCGCCAGGCCTTGTGGTAGTACCGGGTCAGCACGCCGGTCGCGCTGTCGTACCAATGGCCCGGCGGGAACTGGGCGACATCGGCGCAGCTGTCGACCAGCGATTTCATTTCCGAGGCCACGCGCAGGCGGCCCTCGCGGTCATGGCCCCAGTACAGCGGCACCACGCCGATCGGATCGCGCGCGATGATTGTGCGGCGCTTGGCCTTGTCCCACAGCGCGAACGCGAAGATGCCGTTGATACGGTTCAGGAAATCGGCCGGCGCCTGCGGATCGGCCTCGCTCTGGCGATACAGCGCGTTGATGACCTCGCAATCCGATCCGGTCAGGAACACGTAGGGTGCCGACAGTTCCGCCTTCAGTTCGCGGTGGTTGTAGATCTCGCCGTTGACCGCCAGCACCAGTTCGCCATCGTCGGACTTTAGCGGCTGCGAACCGCCGGCGGGATCGACGATCGCCAGGCGCTCATGGACGAGGATCGCGCCGTCGTCGGCATAGACGCCGCTCCAGTCGGGGCCACGATGGCGCTGACGCTGCGAATGCTCCAGCGCCTGCCGGCGCAGCACCGCGATGTCGTCGCCTGCCTGCAGGCCGAAAATGCCAAGGATCGAACACATGGGGGAAATCTCCTGGATGGGAACCGGATGCCTGGGAGGGCAGCGGGTGAATGAAGAACGGTCGGGATGGAGCGCATTGGCGTGGAAAAACGGAAGCAACAAAAAACCCGCGCCAGGCGCGGGTTTCGGGGTTCTGGGTCTAGCCTGGTTCGACTAGTCCTGGACACCTTCCCGCGACAAGCGCACACGGTTATTCGAACCGCGATTGCGGTTGGAGTTTCCGTTGGGATTGCGGCGGGCGTTGGTGGACAGGATCGACATGGATGCGACGCTAACCCGGTTTCGCGGACTTGGCAAGGAAAATCCGCCGCCAGCGTGGACAGGGATTGGTTTCACCTGAAAGCGCAGGTGAAACCACCTGACCGATGCCCTGCCCGGCGCTGCGATGTCAGCGCAGCAGGCGTTCGATCAGCCGCAGGTACAGCACCGGCAGGGCTTCAAGGGCATCAACGCGGATGTTCTCGTCGACCTGGTGGATGCTGGCATTGACCGGACCGATCTCGACGCATTGCGCGCCCAGTGGCGCGATGAAGCGGGCATCGGACGTGCCGCCGCCGGTGCTTTCTTCCGGCGCATGTCCCGCGAACGCGGCCAGCACGTCGCGCGACGCCGCGCGCAACTCGCCTTCGGGCGTGTAGAACGGTTCGCCGCTGCGATGCCAGTGCAGTCTGTAGTCCAACCCATGGCGATCGAGGATCGCCTCGCATTCCGCTTCCAGCCGCGGGGCATCCCAATGCGGGTTGTAGCGCAGGTTGAACAGCACCCGCAGGTCGCCAGGGATGACATTACTGGCGCCGGTGCCCGACTGCAGGTTGCTGATCTGCAGGCTGGTCGGCGGGAACTGCTCGTAACCCTGGTCCCATGCGCGCGCGGTCAGTTCGGCCAGGGCCGGCGCTGCCTGGTGGATGGGGTTGCGCGCCTTTTCCGGATACGCCACATGGCCCTGGATGCCCTTGACGACCAGGGTCGCCGACAGGCTGCCGCGCCTGCCGACGCGCAGCAGGTCGCCGAGCACCGCCGTCGACGACGGCTCGCCGGTGATGCACCAGTCGATGCGCTGGCCGCGCTCGCGGAATGTCGCCGCGACGCGACGCACGCCATCGATCGCATCGCCTTCTTCGTCCGAGGTCAGCAGCAGCGCGAGGGTGCCGGGGTGGTCGGGATGCGCAGCGACGAACTGCTCGAGCGCGACCACGAACGCGGCGACGCTGCCCTTCATGTCGGCGGCGCCGCGCCCGTACAGCACGCCGTCGCGTACCTGCGGCGAGTACGGATCGCTGGTCCAGTCGTCGACCGGTCCCGAGGGCACCACGTCGGTATGACCCAGCAACACCAGCACCGGCCCGCCCGTGCCATGGGTCGCCCACAGGTTGTCGACTTCTCCGTGGCGCAGGGATTCGATCGCAAAGCCCGCGCGACGCAGGCGCGCTGCAAGCAGGGCCTGGCAGCCGGCATCGTCGGGCGTTACCGAGGGGCGTGAAATCAGTTCGCAGGTCAGCGCGAGGACATCGCTCATGGCAGGCTCGCTATCGGTGGATGCTTCGGGTGTGTCGAACGCAAGGTGACAGCATGGCCTCGACGACCCGTGTGTCGATGACTTGCATGTGGGGGGCTTGCACGCGGGTGGCATGCGCACTTCACCGCGCATGCCGCGGCTCGCGCCGTCAGCCCACGTCGAAGCGCTTCTTGAATCCGTTGTCGGTGAACCCCTGCGTCAGCTCGCCGTCCTCGGTCACCACCACGGGCCGGCGGACCAGCTGCGGCTGTTCACGCAGCAGCAGCTTCCACTCGGCTTCCGAGCCGGGCTGCTTGCGGTTGTCGGGCAACTGCCGCCAGGTCGTGGATGACTTGTTGATCAGCGCGTCCCAGCCGCCGGCTTTCAGCGCCCACGCCGTCAACGCCTCGGGCGCCTGGCGATGCTCGCGGTAGTCGACGAACTCGTACTTGATGCCGAAGCGGTCCAGCCATTTCAGCGCCTTGCGGCAGGTATCGCAGTTCTTCAGCCCGTAGATCTTGGTCGTCATCGCAGCACGCATCCATCCATCGAATCACGCAAGGGAACATGTGTCGGGACCTGCGCCGCCCTCGCGGGCAACGCAGGCCGCCGTCCGTCTGAACCTCAGTCGGCCAGGCCGCGCAGCAGCTCGTTGACCGAGGTCTTGCTGCGCGTCTTCTCGTCGACCTGCTTGACGATGACCGCGCAGTACAGCGAGTGCGAACCGTCGGCGGCGGGCAGCGAGCCCGAGACCACGACACTGCCCGGCGGCACGTAGCCGTAGGACACTTCGCGCGTCGCGCGGTTGTAGATGCGGGTGCTCTGGCCCAGGAACACGCCCATGCCGATGACGCTGTGATGGCCGACCACAACACCCTCGACGACCTCCGAGCGCGCACCGACAAAGCAGTGGTCCTCGATGATCGTCGGCGAGGCCTGCAGTGGCTCGAGCACACCGCCGATGCCGACGCCGCCCGACAGGTGGCAGTGCTTGCCGATCTGCGCGCAGCTGCCGACCGTGGCCCACGTGTCGACCATCGTGCCCTCTCCGACATGCGCGCCGATGTTGACGAAGCTCGGCATCAGCACAACATCGCGGCCGAAGTAGGTGCCGCGGCGGGCGACGGCGCCCGGCACCACGCGGACGCCGGCGGCGCGGAACGCGGCTTCGTCATACCCGGCGAAGCGCGACTCCACCTTGTCCCAGAACGGCGCCGGCTGCGCGTCGACGACGGCCATGTCGTTGACGCGAAAGTACAGCAGGACCGCCTTCTTCAGCCATTCGTTGACGCGCCAGCCGCCAACGCCGTCGGGCTCGGCCACGCGCAGGTCGCCGCTCTCCAGTCCGGAGATTGCACGCAGCACCGCAGGACGGGCCTGGGCGGCATCCAGTCCGGCGCGCTGCTCCCACGCGGTCTCGATGTCCTGGCGGAGCACGTCGGTGGCGGCATTGGGGGGCGTTGCGGTCATTGCGTGGGGTCTCCGTCGATGATGGCGTACAGGGCGTCATGCAAGGCCTGCCGCCGTGGTTCTTCAAGATTGCGGTTGTGTTCGTCGCTGATCCGGAACACGTCCTCGGCGCGTGCGCCGAAGGTCGCGATGCGCGCTTCGTGCACGCGGATGCCCTGCTCGCGCAGCACATGCGAGACGTCGGCCAGCAGCCCCGGGCGATCGGTGCAGACCAGGCTCATGATCGTGCGCCGGCCGTCGGCGCTGCCGTCGAAGCCGATCTCGGGGCTGGTGCGGAAATGCCGCAGGTGTCGTGGCTGGCTGCGACGCGCGGGACGCACGTCCAGCGAACCCGACAGCACGGTCGCCAGCTTGCGCTCGATCGCCAGCAGGTCCGGCGCCTGCCGGCGGTCGTTGGGCAGGACCTGGAAGGTATCGAAGATCGTCGCCTGCGGGCCGTCGAGCGCGCGCGCCTGCAGGATTTCCAGGCCAAGGCGATCGAGCGTGATGACGATGGCTGCGAACAAGCCGTCGCGATCTGGCGAATGCACGAAAACGTCGAGCGCATCGTTGGCACCGGCCAGTCGCCGGACCCTGACCACGACTTCGCCGCGATCGGTCCCGTGCAGGGCCAGGGCCTGCCACGCGATCAGGTCGGGACGCGCACGCAGGAAGGTCTCGTCGGGGATCCGCGCGAACAGCGCGTCGATGTCGATGTCGCGTTCGTCCTCGAGCAGCTCGCGCACCCGCTCGCGGTTGCTGGCGATACGCTCGAAGGCGGCCACCGGGTTCTCGAGCCCGCGCCGCAGCGCGAAACGCGTCGCGATCCGCAGGTCCGACAGCAGGCGGTCCTTCCATGCGTTCCACAGCTTGGGCGAGGTGCCGGCGATATCGGCGCAGGTCAGCAGGTACAGATAGTCCAGGCGCTCGCGGTCGGCCACCAGGGTCGCGAAGCGATGGATCACGCCGGGATCGGAGATGTCCTGCTTCTGCGCGGTCGTCGACATCAGCAGGTGCTTGAGCACCAGCCATTCCACCAGTGCAGTATCAGCCACCGACAGGCCATGCGCCTCGCAGAACTCACGCGCATCCACGGCGCCGAGTTCGGAATGGTCGCCACCACGGCCCTTGGCGATGTCATGGAACAGGCCGGTCACCAGCAGCAGTTCGGGCTTGGGCAGCAACGGCCAGACGTCCTGCGCCATCGAGAAGCGCTCGTCGCGCTCGGGCGATGCGAACGAGGCCATGTTGCGCAGGACCGCCAGCGTGTGCTGATCGACGGTATAGACATGGAACAGGTCGAACTGCATGCGCCCGGACACCTGCGCGAACGCGGGGATCCAGCGCCCGAGCACGCCGGTACGCGCCATGCGTTCCAGCGTCAGCACCGGCGATGGCCCGCGCAGCAGATCCATGAACGCGTCGCGCAGTTCCTGGCTGGCATTGGTGTACGACGGCAACGCATGCAGCGACTCGGCCAGCGCGCGCGCGGTATGCGAATGCAGGCGCCGGACCTGTGGCTGGTCGGCCCAGCGCGCGAACATCTCGAAGACCCGGCCGATGTCGCCGCCCGGCCAGAAGTCATCGCGCGCCAGCAGGTAGCCGCGCTTGATCGCGAATTCCGAGTCCAGCGGCTGGACCTCGGCCTCGCCTTCGAGATGCTCCTCGAAGCGTTGCAGCAGGCGATCGTTGATGCGCAACACCATCGCCGCGCTGCGATAGAACTGCTGCATCATCTGCTCGACCGCCAGGTTGTCGGCATCGCCCGAGTGCCCGAGGCGGGCGGCCAGCGATTTCTGGAAATCGAAACGCAGGCGTTCTTCGGCCTTGCCGGCGACCAAGTGCAGGCCGAAACGCAGCTTGCACAACACCCGGTGCTCGCGTTCGAGCGTCGCATACTCGTCGATGCCGATCTGGCCGATCGCGATCAGCGATTCCAGGTCGCGGGTGCCGAACATCCGCATCGACATCCAGCGCAGCGTCTGGATGTCGCGCAGCCCACCCGGGCCGCCCTTGATGCTGGGCTCGAGGTTGTCGGCGGTATCGCCGTAGCGCGCGTGCCGGTTCTGCTGCTCTTCGCGCTTGGCGAGGAAGTATGCATGCGGCGGCCAGACCTTGTCGATCGCACTGGCCTCGGCCAGCGCGGCGATCGTGCCGCCGTCGGCGACCAGCGGGCGCGATTCCATCAGCGCGGTCATGACGGTGATGTCGTCGCCGGCAGCCTGCGTGCATTCGGCCAGCGTGCGCACCGAGTGGCCGATCGGCAGGCCGACGTCCCACAGCAGTGCGAACAGGCGGCCGAGCGCGTCGGCGTTGCGCTCCTTGCTGCCCTCGCCGGCCAGCACCAGCAGGTCGATGTCCGAATGCGGGTAGAGCTCGCCGCGGCCGTAGCCGCCGATCGCGAACAGCGCCATGTCGGCGCTCGCCGGGATGCAGCGGGCCCAGGCCTGGCGGACGCAGTTGTCAACCGCCACCGCGCGGATCATCAGCAGGCGGCTGGGATCGTCCTCGGCATCGAAGCGCTGGGCCAGCATCACGGCATTGGCGGCCAGCGCCGCGGACGCCCTGCTCACCCAGGTGGCGTCGTCGACCTCATCCGTGCGGCCAGTCGCGTCCTGTGTCCCCGCCGCGGGCGCCGTCACAGGTCGTTGTCGTCCCCGGGCAACCGGGTCAGGATGTCTACGCCATCGGCGGTCACCGCCACCGTGTGCTCCCATTGCGCGGACAGCTTGCGGTCCTTGGTCACCACGGTCCAGCCATCAGGCAGCAGCTTGGTGTAGCGCGTGCCCTCGTTGATCATCGGTTCGATCGTGAAGGTCATGCCCGGCTTCAGCACCACGCCCTCGCCGGGGCGTCCGTAGTGCAGCACCTGCGGATCGTCGTGGTAGACCTTGCCGATGCCGTGGCCGCAGTACTCGCGGACAACGCTGAAGCGCTCGCCCTCGGCGTACTGCTGGATCGCATGGCCGACATCGCCCAGCGTGGCGCCCGGACGCACGGCGCGGATGCCGCGAAACAGCGCCTCGCGGGTCACCTCGACCAGGCGTCGTGCCATCACCGAGGGCTCGCCGACGTAGTACATGCGGCTGGTGTCGCCATGCCAGCCATCCTTGATGACGGTGACATCGATATTGATGATGTCGCCGTCCTTCAACACCTTGGCCTCGCTGGGGATGCCATGGCAGATGACGTTGTTGGCGGAAATGCAGGTGGTCTTGGGATAACCGCGATAGCCGACGTTGGCCGGAATCGCGCCCTGCACATTGACGATATGGTCGTGGCAGATGCGGTCCAGTTCCTCGGTGGTCACGCCGGGCTTCACGTGTTCGGCGACGACCTGCAGCACTTCGGCCGCGAGACGGCCGGCCACACGCATCTTCTCGATCTCGTCGGGGGTCTTCAGGGGGATGCTCATGGCCGCATTATCGCCCAAATCGACGCTGCCTGAACGGCTGACCCTGCCCGCGCGATGGTCTGCATCGGCCCATCCGAGGGCGCGAGCGCCCTGTCGCGTCGTCCGGGGGAGGCCACGAGTGATATCCATGTCTGTGACAGAGCCCTCATCAACAACGGACTCCTGTCACGGAACAGGGTCCGCATTCACGCCACAATCGATCGCAATGCAAGAGCGACGATCGGCGCCGACAGCAGCATCCCGGCGTGGTCGAAGGGGTCCACCTGCGTCGGAGAGATGTCCATGTCCTTGTCCAGCATGTCCTTGTCCAGACTGCTTGCCAGCCTTGTCCTGATCGCCGCCGCCGGGGTCGTCCAGCCAGCCTTGGCGCAATCGACCAGCACGACCTTCCAGGTCCGGATGTCGATCACCAGCACCTGCCTGTTCACCGCCCCTGGCGCGACAGACGTCGATTTCAGCGACCATCCGTCCACGGACGTCAATATCGAGGCGGCGGGCGCGCTGACCGTGCAGTGCACGTCCGGCACCGCCTACAACCTGGCGCTGGACGGCGGCCAGAACGCCGGCACCGGCGGCGTCACCGACCGCCGCATGAGTGATGGCACCAGTTTCCTGCCCTACCAGTTGTATCGCGACAGTGCACGGTCGCTGGTCTGGGGCGACACGGTGGGGACCAATACACTGGCCGGAACCGGCACGGGCGCCGCCCAGACCATTCCCGTCTTCGGCCGGGTACCGAGTGCGAATGTCCCGGCCGGCAGTTATCTCGACGTCGTCACCGCCACCGTCGTCTATTGACGATGGCCATGCGGGCCAGCCCCGTTCTCCGCATCGCGCCGTCCCTCATTGCGTCCCTGATGTTGTCGCTGCTGCTGGCGATGGGCCTGCAGCAGGAGGCAGGCGCGGCCAGCCTGCAGGTGGCGCCGACCACGATCGTCATCGATGCCCGCAAGGGCGCCGAGGGCCTGCTGTTGCAGAACAGCGGCCGCTCGCCACTGCCGGTGCAGATCCGCGTGTTCCGCTGGTGGCAGGACCACGGCGAGGACCAGATGGAAGCCAGCGATGCACTGGCGGTCAGTCCGCCGATGCTGACGCTGGCGCCCGGCGCCGAACAACTGGTCCGTATCGTCCATGTCGGCACGCCGCCCGCGCCCGGCCATGATGCGACCTACCGCGTTGTCGTCGACGAACTGCCGGTCGAGGAGGACGCGCCGCCGCGCACGGGCCTGCGCTTCGCGATGCGTTATTCGATCCCGGTCTTCGTCGTCGCCGACCCCGACAGGCGTGGCAACCCGCAGCTGTCGACCCGCATCGTCGCCGCCAACGGCGTGCCGGCCATCGAAGTCCGCAACAGCGGGGACGCGATCGCGCAGTTGGCTGACCTGGTGCATGTCGATGCCGCCGGCACGCGCACGCCCATCGCCCGCGGACTGGCGGGCTACGTGATGCCGGGACAGCAACGACGCTGGCCGCTGCCGCCGGACATCGACGCCAGCGCCGGCACCGTGCAAGCCACGCTCAACGGCGAGCCCCGGGCCCGTGCGCTGGCGCCGGATCGTTGAAGTGATGGTGGCCGGCGCGATCGCCCTGCCGGCCGCCGCCGAAGACGGGGTCACCAGTCTGTCGGCGATCCCCCGCGCGACGACGGCAACACAGGCGGCCGGCGATACGCCGCTGCATCTGGCGGTGGTCCTGAACCAGGTCCCGCACCCGCGCGTCTTGCCGTTCGTGTCGCGCGATGGCCGCCTGCTGGCCGGCCCGGACACCCTGCGCGCGCTGGGCTTCGCCGCCGCTGCCGACGCGACGGCCGGCCTGTTGCCGCTGGACGCGATCCCGGGCGTCGAAGTGCGCTTCGACAGCGCGCGGCAACATGTCGCCATCGAAGCACCCCTGTCGCAGCTGAGCCTGGACACGACCCGTGTCGGCTGGCAGCAGGACCCGATGCAGGCGCGTGCGAGCGCCAGTCCGCGTGGCGTATTGCTCAACTACGACATCTACGCCAGCCACACCGGCGACGGCACGCAGTTGACCACCGGCACCGAGCTGCGGGTCTTCGGCGTCGCCGGCGGCATCCTGCGCAATACCGCGGTGCTGCGCAGCGATCGCCTGCGTGCCGACTCGGGCGATGGTGTCGACGGCGCGCTGGCCGCCAATGGCGGGCGCTGGCGGCATGCCTCGGTGCGGCTCGACACCGACTGGCGTTTTTCGTTCCCGGAGTCGGCGGTGTCGCTGACCATCGGCGACACCCTGACCGGCTTCGTCGACTGGAGCCGACCGGTGCGCCTGGGCGGCCTGCGGGTCGGACGCGATTTCGGCCTGCAGCCCTATCGCGTGACGTCGCCGCTGCCGGTCTTCCCCGGAGAGGTCGCGTTGCCGTCCGAGGTCGAGTTGTACGTCGATGGCCTGCGCCAGTACCAGGGCAGCCTGCCGGTCGGGCCATTCGAGATGACCACCCTGCCCGGCATCAGCGGCGCGGGACATGCGCAGGTGGTCATCACCGACGCCTTCGGCCGCGTGCGCACGCTGGACTTCCCGTTCTATGCCACCCAGCGGCTTCTGGCCGAGGGCCTGAGCGACTGGTCGCTCGCGGTCGGCCGGGTGCGCGACCACTATGGCATCGATTCCTTCGCCTACTACGGCGATACCATCGCCAGCGCGACGCTGCGACGTGGCGTCAGCGACCGCATCACGCTGGAACTGCAGGCCGAAGGCGGTGGCGGCCTGCGCAACGCCGGCGTTGGCGGTGCCTGGCTGCTCGGCATGGCGGGCGTGCTGTCGGTCTCGCATGTGCGCAGCCGGATCGGCGATGCAAGCGGAGGACAAAGTGCGTTCGCCTACAACTGGCAGCCCGGCCGCCTGCACCTGTCGCTGCAGAGCCAGCGCAGCCATGGCGATTACCGCGACATCGCCGCGCTGTACGCGCCAGCTCCGCCGACGCGCACCGATCGCGCGCTGCTGGGCTTCACCGGCCGCGCCGGCAGCCTCAACCTCAGTTACCTGCGCCTGGACCGCTCCGAGCCCGACACGCTGCCGGCACGCTATGCCGGCGCCTTCTGGAACCGCAGCTTCGATAGCGGCTGGTCGGCCAACCTCAGCCTCAACCAGAACCTCGACGACCGTCGCGACCGCAGCCTGTTCGTCAGCGTATTGATCCCGTTGGCGCGCCAGCGCCAGGCCAGCATCGCCGTACAGCGCCAGCAGGCAAGCACGCAGGCGCTGCTCGATGTCTCGCAGCCGATCCCCGGCGACGGCGGTCTCGGCTGGCGGACGCAACTGCGGCTCGGCGACGCCGGCGGCGGCCTGGTCGAAGCAGGCTGGCTGCACGACCATGGCCGCCTGATGCTCGGTGCCGGCCGTTTCGACGATCTGCGCCAGGCCTATGCGCAGGCCGATGGCGCCCTCGTCTGGATGGGCGGCGGCCTGTTCCCGGCACGCCGGGTCGACGATGCCTTCGCCGTGGTCAGCACCGATGGATTCGCCAACGTGCCGGTGACGCTCGAGCACCGGATCATCGGCAGCACCGACGCGCGCGGGCACCTGCTGGTGACGCCGTTGCGCGCGTGGCAGCAGAACCGGCTGGGACTCGACCCGATGGCGCTGCCGGCCGACGTACGGGTCGATGAAGTGTCGCAATTGACCGTGCCGCAGGACCGCGCCGGCGTCAGCGTGCGGTTCCCGGTGATCCGGGTCCGGGCGGCGTTGCTGGTGCTGCACGATGCCGACGGCCAACCGCTGGCGATGGGCAGCCGGGCCGTCCTGGCGGGTACCGACGGAACGGCAGGCCAGGCCATCGTCGGCTACGACGGCATCGTCTACCTGGAAGGACTCGAAGGCCCCGGCGAGCAACGCCGGGTCCGGGTGCACATGCCCGATGGTCGCGATTGCGAGGCCGGGTTCGCGCTGCCACCGGCCGGCCATGCCGTGCCCCGGCTGGGGCCGCTGACGTGTGTATCGACGCAGGCGACGCCATGATGCGCCCGCGATGGCTGCCGACCGGCCTGCCGGTATTGATCGCCCTGTCGCTGGCATGTGGGCTGCCGGTCGCACCGGCGCAGGCCGCGACCAGTTGTACGGCCAGCACGACGCCGATGACCTTCGCCGATGTCGGCAGCACCCAGCGCGACAGCACCGCGACAGTCACGATCAGCTGTACCACCACGGGGCTGACCGCGTTGGCACAGGTGCGCGTGCGCATGTGCCTGAACCTCGACGGCGGCGGCACGGCCAGCACGCAGACCGCGCCGCGGCAGATGGCCAACGGATTCGGCGACCTGCTGGGCTTCCAGATCTACCGCGATGCCGCCCGCAGCCTGATCGCGGGCAGCCCGACCACCCCGTCGACGCCGACACCGATCCAGGTCGACCTGACCTACAGTGCTCCGCTGCTGGGGGGCAGCGGCGGTACTTCGGCCACGCTCTACGGCCGCGTCCCGGTACAGGTCGGCCTGGCCGCCGGCACCTTCCAGAACGCCTTCGACGCCACCCATGCCAGCCTGAGCTACCGCTACGCCGAAGCCCTGATCGGCACACCGGCCTACCCGGCCACCTGCACGACCGGCGGCACCAACGGCGGCACCACCGGGTTCGGCTTCACCGCGACGGCGACGGTGCTGCCGCGCTGCACGCTGTCGACCGCCACCGACCTGGACTTCGGCAACGTGCCGGGGTTCATCACCGCCGACCGCGACCAGACCTCGACGGTGACGTTCACCTGCACCGGGCGCACGCCCTGGCAGGTCGGACTCGACAATGGCCTCCACGCCAGCGGCACGAACCGGCGCATGCGGCTGGGCACCAGCAGCAACTACGTCGGTTACGAGCTGTATCGCAATGCCGGCCACAGCCAGCGCTGGGGGGCGACGCTCAACAGCGATACCGCGACCGGCACCACGGCCGGCAGCACCAGCACCCAGTCGCTGACGGTCCACGGCCGGGTGCCCGCGGGTCAGACCGCCGCGCCCGGGGCCTACCGCGACACCATCACGGTCACCGTGACGTACTGAGGCCTGACTCCCGTCACGCCTCTCGATCGCGCCTCCAATAGACAAGGTACGAAGCACGGCAGGGCCGAAGCGGCACCCGCGCCCGCCGCGCGCCTGCCATCTCGCGCATCCCGCCCACCGCCTCAGCCGGCCCGTCCGGCCGCCCCTCGCGGCCCGGCGCGTGCCCTGCTACAATCAGCGGGCTGTGCGGGGCGACCCGCCGCCGATGCCGGGCGTCACCGGCAAATACACACCTGTTGCAACATCCCGTGCCGGGGTGTCCTGCGTCCATCCGGACGGAGGATCTGGCCACGGAGCGACAGGGAGGCCCAACCCCGGAACCACGCGCCCTGCCCTGCAGCGTGCACCGCCCCAACCTCATGGGCGGCCGGTTCCCATCCAGGAGTTCCACCATGCCCCAGATCACCATGCGCCAGATGCTCGAAGCAGGCGTCCACTTCGGCCACCAGACCCGTTACTGGAACCCGAAGATGGCCCCTTACATCTTCGGCGCCCGCGGCAAGATCCACATCATCAACCTCGAGAAGACCGTTCCGCTGTTCAACGACGCGATGAACTTCATCTCGTCGATCGCACAGAAGCGCGGCATGATCCTGTTCATCGGCACCAAGCGCAGCGCGCGCGAGCCGATCAAGGAAGAAGCCGAGCGTTGCGGGATGCCGTTCATGACCCAGCGCTGGCTGGGCGGCACGCTGACCAACTTCGCCACCGTCAAGAAGTCGGTGTCGCGCCTGAAGGAACTGGAAGCGGCCGAGACCGACGGTACGTTCGAGAAGCTGGTCAAGCACGAAGTGCTGGGCCTGCGCCGCGAGCGCGACAAGCTGGAAGCCTCGCTGGGCGGCATCAAGAACATGAACCGCCTGCCCGACGCCCTGTTCGTCATCGACATCGGCCATGAAGACATCGCCATCAAGGAAGCCAAGAAGCTCGGCATCCCGGTGATCGCTGTCGTCGACTCCAACTACGACCCGGCCCTGGTCGATTACGCCATCCCGGGCAACGACGACGCCATCCGCGCCGTGCAGCTGTACGCCGGTGCCGCCGCCGACGCCGTGCTGGAAGGCAAGGCCGCCGCGCCGAGCGCCGCCAGCGTGCGCGAGGAAGAGTTCGCCGAAGGTGGCGAGAAGTCGGGTCGCGCCCCGCGCGGCAAGAAGCCCGTCGAAGGCAAGGCCGAAGAGGCCCCTGCCGCCACGGACGCTCCCGCGGCCGAGTAATCGCCGCGACACGCTGCCATGCCAACGTGCATGGCAGCGCGCTGCCAGCCCCGGGCGGGTCGTCCGCGACCCGCTGGCTGCCGGTGTCAAGACGGCGGGCCAAGGCCCGCCCTACTCCACACGAATTCAGAGGTCCCAATGGAAATCACCGCATCCCTGGTCAAGGAACTGCGCGAGCGCACCGGCGCCGGCATGATGGAGTGCAAGAAGGCACTCACCGAGAGCAAAGGCGACATCGACTCCGCGGCCGAAGCGCTGCGCAAGTCGGGCCTGGCCAAGGCCGACAAGAAGGCTGACCGCGTCGCCGCCGAAGGCCGCATCGCGCTGGCCCAGGCCGACGGCAAGGCCGTGCTGGTCGAGATCAACTCCGAGACCGACTTCGTCGCCAAGGACAGCAACTTCCTGGCCTTCACCGAGACCGTGGCGCAGGCCGCCCTCGACAGCGCGGCCGATGCCGACGCGTTGAAGGCGACCAAGCTGCCGTCCGGCGAGACCGTCGAGGAAACCCGCGCCGCCGTCATCGCCAAGGTCGGCGAGAACGTGCAGGTCCGTCGTCTGGTCCGCATCGACACCGCCAACAACATCGCCGGCTACATCCATGGCGGTCGCATCGGCGTGCTGGTCGAGCTCAAGGGCGGCAACGAAGACCTGGCGCGTGGCCTGGCCATGCATGTCGCGGCGATGAACCCGCCGTACAACAAGGCCGCCGACGTCCCAGCCGATTTCATCGCCAAGGAAAAAGAGATCGAGCTGGCCAAGATGTCCGAGAAGGACAAGGCCAAGCCGGCCGACATCTTGGAAAAGATCATCGGCGGCAAGTTGGCCAAGATCGTCAACGAAGTCAGCCTGTACGGCCAGCCCTACGTGCTCGACACCGACAAGTCGGTCGAAGCCGTGCTGAAGGCCGCTGGCGCCGAAGTCGTCGGCTTCAAGCGCCTGGCCGTCGGCGAGGGCATCGAGAAGGTGGTGGAAGACTACGCTGCCGAAGTGATGAAGCAGGCCGGCCTGGCCTGATCACCGCGCCGCGCGCGTTGCGCGGTCCGCGCGTACAAGAAACCCGCTGGCGACAGCGGGTTTTTTGTTGTCTGGCTTCCACGGTTGCCGCAGCAACCCGGATGCCGGACACCGCCTGCGCGATCGCCCCGGCGCCGCGCTGGCCAGCACGCCGGCAAGCGCGTCCCACCACCCTTCCGACGACGCGCCCCGACATGCCGTGTGATCCACGCGCGGGCGTCGCATCGGATAGAATCATCCTGTTTGCCCACCCGGAGAGTCCCATGTCCCAACTTGCCTATCGCCGCGTCCTGTTGAAACTTTCCGGCGAGGCGCTGATGGGCGACGAGGACTACGGCATCGACCCCAAGATCATCAGCCGGCTGGCGCGCGAAGTCATCGAAGCGCAGCAGGCCGGGGCCGAAGTGGGCGTGGTGGTCGGCGGCGGCAACATTTTCCGCGGCGCGGGCCTTGCGGCAGGCGGCATGGACCGGGTCACCGGCGACCAGATGGGCATGCTGGCCACCGTCATCAATGCGCTGGCGATGCAGGACGCGCTTGAGAAGCTCGGTGCCCGCGCCCGCGTGATGAGCGCGATCAAGATCAACGACGTCTGCGAGGACTACATCCGCCGACGCGCGATCCGCCACCTCGAGAAGGGCCGGATCGCGATCTTCGCCGCCGGCACCGGCAACCCGTTCTTCACCACCGACTCCGGCGCCGCCCTGCGCGCGATCGAGATCGGTGCCGACCTGCTGCTGAAGGCGACCAAGGTCGACGGCGTCTATGACGCCGACCCCAAGAAGGTCCCCGATGCCAAACGTTTCGACGAGCTGACCTATGACGAGGTGCTCTCGCGCAACCTGCAGGTCATGGATACTGCCGCGTTCGCGCTGTGCCGTGACAGCGACCTGCCACTGCGGATCTTCGACATGAGCCAGCCGGGCGTACTGCTGCGCATCCTCAAGGGCGAGCCGATCGGCACCCTGGTACGCGGCCGCCTCTGAGCATCCACGCCGCCTGCGGGCGATCCCCCCGCAGGCGACAGCCGCGCGCGCCGCACGCGGCCGGGTACGATCCCCGACACGGCCACGGCTGGCAGGTGGATTGACCTATAATCGCCCGATTCTGATTCACGATGGACTTCCGGCGATGATCAACGACATCAAGAAAGACGCGCAGGCGCGCATGGGCAAGAGCATTGACGCGCTGCGTCATACCCTGACCAGCATCCGGACCGGCCGCGCCTCCCCGGCCCTGCTGGACGGCATCAAGGTCAAGGCCTACGGCGCCGACACCCCGCTCAACCAGGTGGCCAGCATCTCGGTATCGGAAGGCCGCTCGCTGGTCATCACCCTGTTCGACAAGGGCATGATCAAGGACGTCGAGAAGGCGATCTACGCCTCCGACCTCGGCCTGACCCCGACCGTGATGGGCACCGTGATCCGCCTGAACCTGCCGCCGCTGACCGAAGAGCGCCGTCGCGACCTGACCAAGCAGGTGCTCAAGGAAGGCGAAGATGCCAAGGTCGCCGTCCGCAATGTCCGCCGCGACGCGATCCAGCAGGTCAAGGAGCTGCTGAAGGACAAGTCGATCTCCGAGGACGACGAGCGCCGTGGCGAGGACGAGATCCAGAAGATCACCGACAAGGCGATCAAGGATGTCGACGAAGTGATCAAGGCCAAGGAAGTGGAACTGATGTCGGTCTGAGGAGACCGTGCATGGGGTGTCCGGCTGGCGGTATCGAAGCCCGCACCGCGACACTTTCCTTCTGCCCGGCAGCGATGCCCACGGACTTTCCTTGAACGACTCCCCTTCTCCCAGCCCAGGTCCCGTGCCCCGCCACCTGGCGGTGATCATGGATGGCAATGGCCGCTGGGCCGCACGCCGCAAGCGTCCGCGGATGATCGGCCATCGCGCCGGTGCGCGGGCCGTCAACATCTGCATCGACTACTGCCTGGATGCCGGCATCTCGGCGCTGACGCTGTTCGCGTTCTCGAGCGAGAACTGGGGGCGTCCGGAAGAGGAAGTCGGCGCGCTGATGAAGCTGTTCCTCAACGCGCTCGAGCGCGAGGTCGGCGAACTGGAACGACGTGGCGTGCGCATCCGTTTCATCGGTGAGCGCGAACGCTTCAGCGCGACGATCCTGCAGCGCATGGCCGACGCCGAGACCCGCACCCGCCACAACAACCGCCTGCACCTGTCGATCGCGGCCAGCTATGGCGGCCGCCAGGACATCGCGCAGGCGGCACGCAGCCTGGCCGAGGACGTCGCCGCGGGACGGCTGCAGCCGCAGGACATCGACGAGGCCGCGGTGGCGTCGCGGATGGCACTGTCCGACCTGCCGGCGCCCGACCTGTTCATCCGCACTGGTGGCGACTACCGCATCAGCAACTTCCTGCTCTGGCAGCTCGCCTATACCGAGCTGTGGTTCACCGAGACGTTGTGGCCCGAACTCGATGCCGCCACACTGCAGGCCGCCATTTCGGCGTATGCCTCGCGCGAACGGCGTTTCGGATTGACCGGCGAACAGGTCGCATCCAGCAGGACCGGGCCTTCAAACCCGCCTGCCGCCCTCGCACCTGCCGTTCAACCCATCACGGGGAGCTCCACCGGATGACGAAAACCCGGGTACTTGCCGCCTTGGTCATGGCACCGCTGGCGATCGCCGCCGTGCTGCTGCTGTCCACGCCCTGGATGGTCGCCCTCAGCGCCGTGCTGTTCCTGCTGGCGTTGTGGGAATGGTTCCGCCTGGCCGAAATCGACGACACCCTGTCGCGGACGATCCTGCTGGTCGCCAACCTGCTGCTGATGGCCGCGCTGGTCTGGGCCTCGCCGGACGACTCCGGGGGCTCGCTGGTGCTGTTCAAGCTGACCGCAGTCATCGGCGTGGTCTGGTGGCTGCTGGCGATCCTGTGGCTGCGGCACAGCCGCTTCGCTTCCGACCACGATACCCATGCCCGGGTGTTCAAGCTCGCCGCGGGCACGCTCAGCGTCGTCCCGGCCTGGTGCGCGATGGCCCTGATCCATGCCGGCCAGCCCACCGGCGAGCATGGCAACCGCTGGCTGCTGGTCGCGCTGGCGATCGTTTGGGCCACCGATTCGGGCGCGTACTTCGCCGGTCGCAAGTTCGGCAAGCGCAAGCTGGCCCCGGTCATCAGTCCGAACAAGACCATCGAAGGCCTGCTTGGCGGCGTCGTCGCAGGCGTGCTGGTCGCGGTCGCCGCGGCGCCCTTGGCGGGCGCCAGCCTCGGTCAGTTGCCGCTGGTGGCGCTGGTGGCGTTGCTGACGGTGCTGTTCTCGGTGGTCGGCGACCTGTTCGAAAGCCTGCTCAAGCGGCATGCCGGGGTCAAGGATTCCGGCACCCTGATTCCGGGCCATGGCGGCGTGCTGGACCGCCTCGACAGCGTGCTGGCCGCGCTCCCGGTGTTCGCGGTCGGAAAGATCTGGCTCGGCTTCTGATGCAGCGCATCGCCGTCCTTGGTGCCACCGGCTCGATCGGTACGTCCGCACTCGACGTCATTGCCCGCCATCCGGAGACGATGCGCGCCAGTGTGGTCGCGGCAGGGTCGAATGTCGGGGCGCTGGTCGACCTTTGCGCCCGGCACCGACCGGACCACGCGGTCATCGCCGATCCGGAGCTGTTCGTCGCGCTGCGCGACGGCCTGCAGGCCGCGGGCCTGGAGACCCGGGCGCACGCAGGCTTGGCGCCGCTGTGCGCGCTGGTGGCCGACCGCTACTGCGACACCGTGGTGGCCGCGATTGTCGGGGCCGCCGGCCTGGATTCGACGCTGGCTGCCGCATCGGCCGGCAAGCGACTGCTGCTGGCCAACAAGGAATCGCTGGTGCTGGCCGGCGAGCTGCTGATGTCCACTGCGCACCGGGCCGGTGCGACGATCGTCCCGATCGACAGCGAGCACAACGCGATCTTCCAGTGCCTGCACGGGCAACCCGCCGGAGTCGAGGTGCGCAGGGTCACGCTGACCGCATCCGGCGGCCCGTTCCGCGGCTGGACCCGCGACCAGTTGCGGGACGTGACGCCGGCACAGGCCGTGGCACACCCCAAGTGGTCGATGGGACCGAAGATCTCGGTCGATTCGGCGACGCTGATGAACAAGGGGCTGGAGCTGATCGAGGCCCACCACCTGTTCTCGCTGGCCGACACCCGGCTGGCGGTGCTGGTGCATCCGCAGAGCCTGGTGCACTCGCTGGTGGAATTCGTCGACGGCTCCACCCTGGCCCAGCTCGGCCTGCCGGACATGCGCACCGCGCTGGCCGTCGGCCTGGGCTGGCCGACACGGATCGCCTCCGGCGTCGGTGGCCTGGACCTGCTGACCCAGGGGCGGCTCGACTTCGAGGCGCCCGATACCGACGCATTCCCGTGCCTGCGGCTGGCCCGCGAAGCGCTGGCGGCCGGCGGCACCGCCCCGGCAATCCTGAACGCGGCCAATGAAATCGCCGTTTCAGCGTTTCTTCAGCAGCAGATCGGTTTCCTGTCCATTGCCGCGCTGGTGGAATCCACCCTCGCGGCGTTTCCCGTCCTGCCCGCCACGTCACTGGAGATCCTGCGCGATGCCGACGCGCAGGCCAGGCGCAGCGCCATGGATGCCGTGACCTCCGGTGCCTTTCGATGAGCCAGCGCTTCGATGAGCCAGTGCGATGACTGATTTTCTGGGCTCGGTATGGTGGCTGATCGTCAGCCTCGGCATTCTCGTCACCTTCCACGAGTTCGGCCATTACTGGGTCGCGCGTCGTTGCGGGGTCAAGGTGCTGCGTTTCTCGGTAGGCTTCGGCAACGCGCTGTGGTCGCGGACCGCCCGCGACGGCACCGAATACCGGCTCGCGGCGATCCCGCTGGGCGGCTACGTGAAGATGCTCGACGAGCGCGAGGGCCACGTCGCGGCCGCCGACGTCGACCAGGCCTTCAACCGCAAGTCGGTCTGGCAGCGGATCGCGATCGTCGCCGCCGGCCCCGCGGCCAACCTGCTGCTGTGCTTCCTGCTGCTGTGGGCGATGTTTGTCATCGGCCGCCCGGACTACCAGCCGGTGGTCGGCCAGGTCGACGGCATCGCGGCCGAAGCCGGGCTGCGTCGGGGCGACAGCGTGCTGTCGGTCGGAGCGCGCGCGACCCCGACCTGGATGGAACTGCAGATGGCCCTGCTGCCTGCGGCACTGGACCATGAAGACGTGCCGCTGGCGGTCGTCGATGCCGACGGCCGCGAACGCACGGTCGTGCTGCCGTTGTCGCGCCTGCCAAAGGATTTCGACCAGCGCCGGGTGATCCAGTCGATCGGCTTGCTACCGCGGCACCTGCTGATGCCGGCCCTGGTCGGCAAGGTCATGCCCGATACCGCAGCCTGGGGCGTGCTTGCCGAAGGCGACCAGATCACCGCCATCGACGGGACCCCGATCGAGGCGTTCAACCAGATCGCCCCCGCCGTCCGGACCCTGGGCGAGCGCGGCGGCGAGGCGATGATCGAAGTCCAGCGCGACGGCGAGCGCCTGGCCCTGCCCTTCACCCCCGGCCGCTATACCGACACCGACGGCAGCACCCGCTGGATCGTTGGCGTCGAGCCCCCGGCGAACCTGGCCCTGCCGGACAAGGACGCGCTGCAGCAGTACGGCCCGGTGGCCGCGGTGCCGATGGCATTCAAGGAAATCGGACATCTGACCAGCCAGCTGGTGGGCATGGTCGGCCGGGCGTTTACCGGGCGGATCGCCATCGAGAACACCATCGCCGGCCCGATCACCATCGCGCGGGCCGCGAATGTCTATGCCAATCAGGGTGTTGCCTGGTATCTGACGATCCTGGCGATGCTGTCGCTGAGCCTGGCGATCCTGAACCTGCTGCCGATCCCGCTTTTGGACGGCGGACACCTGATGTATTACCTTATCGAGTTGGTCAAAGGCAGCCCGTTAAGCGAACGTGCGATGGTCGCCGGGCAATATGTCGGCTTGGCGTTGTTGGCTAGCTTGATGGGCCTGGCGTTCTACAACGACATCCTGCAACTGGTGCGCTGATGCCCTGCTTTAGACCCTCCCATTGCGCGTCAGGCAATGGATCGAACCACAATCCGGACTTCATGATGACGCGAACGCCTTCCCGCCGACTGCTTGCCCTCGCTCTTGCCTCGGCTATCGCCGCTCCAGTCTGGGCACAGTCGGTTGACCCCAACGCGGCCTTCGCGGTACCCGGCGGCGTGCAGGCGCCCGTCCCCGGCAGCTTCACGGTTAGCGACATCCGCATCGACGGCCTGCAGCGCATCGGCGCAGGCACGGTGTTCACCTACCTGCCGATCGAGCGTGGCGACACCGTCACCCCGACCCGCATCGGCGAAGCCATCCGGGCGCTGTACAAGACCGGCTTCTTCGAAGACATCCAGATCGGCCGCCAGGACAACATCCTGGTCGTCACCGTCTCCGAGCGCCCGGCGATCAACCGCCTGACGCTGGACGGCAACAAGGACATCAAGACCGAAGACCTGACCAAGGGCCTGACCGACATCGGCCTGGCCGAGGGCGAGACCTTCGACCGCCTTGCGCTCGACAAGGTCACCCAGGAACTGACGCGCCAGTACAACAACCGCGGCAAGTACAGCGTGGAGATCACGCCGACGGTGTCGCGCCTGGACCGCAACCGCGTCGACGTCGCGATCAAGATCAAGGAAGGCAAGGCCGCCAAGATCCGCCACGTCAACCTGGTCGGCAACGAGCTCTACGAACAGGAAGTACTGACCGATTCCTGGGAATCGCGCGAAAGCAACTGGCTCAGCTGGTACCGCCGCGACGACCAGTACTCGAAGGAAAAGCTGTCGGGCGACCTCGAGAAGCTCAACAACTACTACCTCGACCGTGGCTACATCGACTTCAGCGTCGACAGCACCCAGGTCTCGATCAGCCCCGACAAGCGCGACATGTACATCTCGGCCGGCATCACCGAAGGCGAGATCTACAAGGTCTCGTCGGTCGAACTGACCGGCGACACCGTGCTGCCGAAGGAAGACGTCGAGCGCCTGGTGCTGGTCAAGCCCGAGCAGACGTTCTCGCGCGCGTTGCTGGAACTGACGTCGGATTCGATCACGGCCACGCTCGGCAACATCGGCTATGCGTTCGCGCAGGTCAATCCGATCCCGGAAGTCAATCGCACCGACCGCACCGTCGACATCAAGCTGCAGGTCGTGCCGGGCCCGCGCGTCAACGTCCGCCGGATCGTGTTCAAGGGCAACAACCGCACATCCGACGAAGTGATGCGCCGCGAGATGCGCCAGTTCGAAGGCAGCTGGTTCTCGCAGGCCGCGATCGACCGCTCCAAGATCCGCCTGCAACGCCTGGGCTATTTCGAATCGGGCAGCGTCAATGTCGAGACCCAGCCGGTCGCCGGCAGCCACGACGAAGTCGACGTCGTCTTCAACGTCACCGAAACCACGTCGGGCAGCTTCGTGTTCGGCCTGGGTTACTCGCAGCTCAGCGGTGTGACCACGTCGATCCAGCTGTCGCAGAACAACTTCCTCGGCAGCGGCAACCGGGTCTCGGTCGAGGCGCAGCGCAACGTCTACCTGCAGCGCTACGCGTTCTCGTTCATGAATCCGTACTTCACCGAGGACGGCCTGTCGCTGGGCTACAACCTGTGGTGGCGCGAATTCGACAACTCCGAGTTCAACACCGCGCAGTACTCGTCGACGAACGCCGCGATGCAGACCGTGCTCGGCATCCCGATCACCGAAACCGACAGCATCTCGGCGCTGTTCGGCATCGACCGCAACCAGATCTACGCCTGGCGCGGCTCCTCGCCGGATTCGATCGTCGACTACATCGATGCCTTCGGTTCGCGCACCTTCCACGCCTGGCGCGCAGAACTCGCCTGGGCGCGCGATTCGCGCAACGATTACCTGCAGCCCACGCGCGGCACGATGCAGCGCGTCAGCCTGGAGGCCACGCTGCCCGGCTCGACCGCCGAGTACTTCAAGTTCAACTACGAGTTCTCCAAGTACTGGCCGATCACCCGCGCACTGGTGCTCAATACCCGTGTCGAGGTCGGCTACGGTGACAGCTATGGCGACGACGTCTTCCAGACCTTCTGCCGACCGCTGCCGACAGAGCCGCTGGATCCAACCGGCGGATCAACCAACGCAGCGACCAACGCCGGCACCAATGGCTGCGCCGACGGCTCGCAGTATGTGAAAACGCTGGTCGCGACTGGCTTGCCTTTTTACGAGAACTTCTACGCCGGCGGCGCGCGCTCGGTGCGCGGCTTCCGCGACAACACCTTGGGTCCACGAGAGTCTGCTCAAGGCAGCACCTACCTGCAACCGATCGGTGGCGCGCTGAAGACCGTCGGCTCGCTGGAGATGTTCTTCCCGCAGCTAATCAAGTCGCCGGCCGCCCGTGTCTCGGCGTTCGTCGACTTCGGCAACGTCTTCAAGAACGTCGACACCTTCGAGACCAGCGAGCTGCGCAGCTCGGCGGGTATCGCGCTGATGTGGCGCGCACCGGTCGGCCCGATCTCGATCAGCTACTCGTTCCCGATGCGCAAGAAGGACGGCGACGAACTCGAACGCCTGCAGTTCACGTTCGGCGGCGCGTTCTGACGCATCACCTGGCATGAGCAATCCGCTGCCGGCTTCCCCGTCCTATTCCGCGAGGGAACTGGCGGAACGCTTCGCGCTGGAGGTCTCTGGCGACGACGACGTCGTCGTCAGCGGCGTCTCGACGCTGGCGTCCGCCGGCGCAGGACAGCTTGCGTTCCTGGCCAACCCGCGTTATCGCCCGCAACTGGCGGAGGCCAGGGCCAGCGTCGTGGTCCTGCGCGCGGACGATGCCGCCGCCTTCGCCGGAACCGCACTGGTCGCGCGCGACCCGTATGTCGCCTTCGCGAAGATTTCGGCGTTGTTCGAGCATCGCAGCCGGTTTGCCCCGGGCATCCATGCCAGTGCCGACATCGATCCCACTGCCCTCGTGTCTGCGGATGCCAGCATCGCCGCCTTCGTCAGCATCGGGGCGCGCACGCATGTCGGCGCTGGCGTCCGCATCGGTCCCGGATGCGTGATCGGCGAGGACTGCCGGATCGATGACGGCAGCGAGCTCGTCGCCCGGGTCACGCTGGTCAAGCGGGTCCGCATCGGCCGCCGCGTGCTGGTCCACCCTGGCGCGGTCCTCGGTGCCGATGGCTTCGGCCTGGCGATGGATCGGCCGCAGGATGGCGACCCGCACTGGATCAAGGTGCCGCAACTGGGCGGCGTGGACATCGGCGATGATTGTGAGATCGGCGCCAATACCACGATCGACCGCGGCGCGATGGAAGACACGGTGCTCGAAGCCGATGTCCGCCTCGACAACCAGATCCAGATCGGCCACAACGTCCGCATCGGCGCGCACACCGCTATCGCCGGATGTACCGCGGTCGCTGGCAGCGCGCGGATCGGACGCTACTGCATGATCGGTGGTGGCGCCGGCGTCGTCGGCCATATCGAAATCTGCGACCGGGTGGTGGTGACGGCGATGAGCTTGGTCACCCACTCGATCAGCGCGCCGGGGGAGTATTCTTCCGGTACGCCTTTGATGGACAACCGCTCGTGGCGCAAGAACGCCGCGCGCTTCAAGCATCTGGATGCGCTGACACGTCGTGTCGGCGCCCTTGGCAAGGGGGACGAATGAGCCAGGACGTTGTACTTCCAATTGATATCAATCGCATCAGGGTACTGCTGCCCCACCGGTACCCGTTCCTGCTGGTTGATCGCGTCGTCGAATTCGACGCTGCGACACGCCACATCGTGGCCTACAAGAATGTGACCGGGAACGAGCAGTTTTTCCAGGGCCACTTCCCGGAAAGCCCGGTGATGCCGGGCGTGCTGGTCATCGAAGCGCTGGCGCAGGCCGGCGGCATCCTCAGCCACCTGGTGCGCGGATCCGTCTATGACGGCACGCCCTCCTACCTGGTCAAGGTCGATGCGGCGAAATTCTCGAAGATGGTGGTGCCGGGCGATCGCCTGGAACTGGATGTCACCATCAAGCGCGAGATCCGCAACATGATGCTGTACGACGGCGTTGCCCGCGTCGACGGCGTACAGGTCGCACGCGCGGAGATCCTCTGCGCAGAGTCGAAGGGCTGATCGATGGCGGCCGCCCCGCGGGTCCATGCTTCCGCGATCGTCGATCCGTCTGCACGGATCGGCAAGGATGTCGTCATCGGTGCGTTCACCATCGTGGGCGCCGATGTCGAGATCGGCGACGGCAGTATCATCGGGCCGCATTGCAGCGTCCTGGGGCCGACCCGCATCGGTCGCGAAAACCATGTCCATGGCCATGCCGCGATCGGCGGCGAGCCGCAGGACAAGAAGTTCCGCGGTGAGCGCGTCGGCCTTGACATCGGCGACCGCAACACCATCCGCGAGTTCGTCACGATCAATCGCGGCACCGGCGAAGGCGGCGGCGTCACCCGCATCGGCAACGACAACTGGCTGCTGGCCTATACGCATGTCGCCCACGACTGCGTCGTCGGCAACCACTGCGTGTTCTCCAACAACGCGACGCTGGCCGGACATGTCGAGGTGGGCGATCACGTGATCCTCAGCGGTTTCGCCGGGATCCATCAGTTCTGCCGCATCGGCGCGCATGCGTTCATCGGCATGGGCGCATTCGTCAACGGCGATGTGCCGCCGTTCGTCATGGTCGCGCAGGACGGTTATGGCCGGCCACGCGGCATCAATGCCGAGGGTTTGAAGCGGCGCGGCTTCGACAGCGAGCGCACCGCCGCGATCAAGCGCGCCTACCGCGCGTTGTACATGTCCGGCGCCAGCCTCGCCGAAGCACGCGAACAACTGGCGACGTTGGCTGCGGACAGCGAAGACGTCCGTGCATTCCTCGATTTCATCGAGCGCGGCGAACGGCCGCTGTTGAGATGACACAGGGAACCGGGCATCCGGAATCGGGCGCCGGAACGACGTCGCCCTTTGCCTCAAACCGGTCGATTGCAGGGACCGCACTCGATTCCCTCGCCGCTTCCAGCCACACCACCACTTTCGCGCCCCGCCCTCCCGGCGCGCCGCCCCTGCGTATCGCCCTGGTCGCGGGTGAGGCTTCGGGCGACCTGTTGGGCGCAAGCTTGATCGATGCACTCCGCGAGCGCTTCCCCGACGCCGTCTTTGCCGGTGTCGGCGGCGACGCGATGCGCGCGGCCGGCTTCGACGACTGGCATGATGCGTCCGAACTCGCGGTCATGGGCTTGAGCGAAGTGCTGCGCCACCTGCCGCGCCTGCTCGGCCTGCGTCGCGCGCTGCGCAAACGCCTGCTGCAATGGCGACCCGGTGTCTTCATCGGCATCGACGCGCCCGATTTCAATCTCGGCCTGGAGCGCGCGCTCAAGCAGCGCGGCATCCGCACCGTGCACTATGTCAGCCCGTCGGTCTGGGCCTGGCGCGAGAAGCGTGCGGCGAAGATCGGACGCAGCGCCGATCGCGTGCTGTGCCTGTTCCCGATGGAGCCGGCGATCTATGCGCGCCACGCCGTCGATGCGCGCTTCATCGGTCATCCGCTTGCCGATGTCATGCCGATGCATCCCGACCGCGCAGCCGCGCGCGAAGCGCTGCGCCTGCCTGACGGTGCGGCCGTACTTGCGGTCTTGCCGGGCTCGCGGCTGGGCGAGATCGCGCGACTTGGCGATATCTTCCTTGCTGCTGCGGCGCGCGTCGCCGCACAGGTCCCCGGCCTGCAGATCGTGATCCCCGCCGCAACAGCGGCCTGCCGGCAGGCGATCGAGCGCCAGCTCGAACAGGCCTCGCTGCCCAGCGGGCAGGTGCATCTGCTCGACGGCAACGCCCGCAGCGCGATGATCGCCTCGGATGTCATCCTGCTGGCGTCGGGCACCGCCACGCTCGAAGCCATGTTGGCCAAGCGGCCCATGGTCGTCGGTTACCGCATCGCGCCGACGACCTATCGCATCGTCAAGGGCCTGGGGATGCTGAAAGTGGATCGCTACGCCCTGCCCAATGTCTTGGCCGGCGAGACCATCGCACCGGAGCTGATGCAGGACGACTGCACGCCCGACGCACTCGCGGACGCGATCCTGCACTGGTTCCGCTCGCCGGACGCGGTGGTCGCGCTGGAACCCCGCTACCAGTCGCTGCACCAGGCCCTGCGTCGCAACGCCTCGCAGTCGGCGGCCGATGCGATCGCCGAACTGTTACCGACTGCACCGACGATGGGCGGCATGCCTGCATGATCGTTGCGCCGCCACGTCACACGGTGCTGGTCGCAGGCGTCGACGAAGCCGGCCGCGGCCCGCTGGCAGGCCCCGTCGTCGTCGCTGCGGTGATCCTGGATCCCGCGCGCCGCATCGATGGGCTCGACGACTCCAAGAAACTCTCGGAAAAACGTCGCGAGCGGCTGTATCCGTTGATCGTCGAACAGGCCCTGGCCTGGCGCATCGAGTTCGTCGAAGTCGCCGAGATCGACACGCTCAACATCCTGCAGGCCACGCTGATCGGCATGCGCCGCGCCCTGCAGGCGCTGTCGCCGGCCGCGCAGTTGGCGCGCATCGACGGCAACCGCCTGCCGCGCGATCTGCCATGCGAGGCGGAAGCGCTGGTCGGTGGCGATGCGATCGACCCTGCGATCATGGCCGCGTCGATCCTGGCCAAAGTCGCACGCGACCGCCACATGCTGGAACTGCACGCACAATGGCCGCAATACAGTTTCGACCAGCACAAGGGATATCCCACGGCCACGCACCTGTCCCTGCTGCGCGCGCATGGTCCCTGCCCGCAACATCGCCGCAGCTTCTCGCCGGTACAACAATCGTTGCCCTGGTAGTCGCAGCGGCCTTGCCCGGGTGCAGGACGCGAACGCGCTCTACATCAGCGGCGGATCCGAGGACACCACGATGATCGGCGTACCTGCGAGCGGAGTCTTGTCGAGCACGCCCTGCACCTGGCCTTCCGGAAAATCGGCATCCGCGCCGACGATCACCGTGAACACATAACGCCCGTCTGCCAGGCCCGGCGCGATCTTCGCCGCGACCGCATGGCCGGCGCCCGAACGCAACACCAGTCGCCACGCAGCGGGACTACCGTTCCCGTCCGCATCCGCCTCGTCGCCGGGCAATGATGACAACGGCAGCGGCGCACCAGCGGCCTCGGCGAATGGCTGCGCCGGACCCGACTGGAACACGACGCGGAATGCAGCGGCGGCACCGCCATCCGACGCAATGCTGCGCCAGACGACGCGGTCGACATCCTGCAGATGGACCGCCTCCGGTTGCAGCGTCCATCCCCCATTCGCATCGCGTGCGATGTCGATCACCACGTCCTGCTGAGCGCCTGCCGCCGTTTCGGATTCTGTCGGGGACACCATCTTCCACCTCCATCGGCATCTGTCGCGATGCCATCGTCTCGTGAAGCGACGTCCGGAACTCCAGCGTCGCGCATCTGTGTACAGCCGTGGTGCTCTTGCCTTGCCGCTCTTGCGGTAGTGCGCTTGCCGTAATGCGCTTGCCGAAGCCTTCGTACCCTGGCGCGCCTGCGGTGGTGCTCCGCTGTTTCTTCTGTTCGAAATGCCGCGCCTATTGCCGACGCTCCGCCACGGACACGGCCAGAAACGGATTGCCGGCAATCCGCCTTTCCGGGATCCCTGCACGGCGCGCCGTGTCCAGGCGCTTGCGCGCGTCCTCCTCATCACCAAGCGCGTGCAGGGTCTGCGCATTGAGCAGGCTGGCCTCACCCGCTGCCGTGCCCAGCGCTTCGGCACGCGCCACCATCTCACGCGCCTGCCGGGTCATGCCCAGGTTGGCCATGTACCAGCCGGTGGCGGCCATCGCGACCGCATCGTCGGGATTGAGCGCGAGATAGTCCGTGGAGATCTCGACCGCGCGACCGAATGCGGTGGTTGCCGCCGCCGAATCGGCGCCTCCCGATTCCGCCAGCAATGCATTGCCCAGGTTACCCCAGACCAGCAGGTCGCCGGCATCGAGCTCGACGGCGCGTCGCAGCAGGCTCACCGCCGCCGGGTACTCGCGCTGCAGGAACTTGAGTTCGCCATAGTTGCTGAGCACGCCTGCCGTCGGTTGCAGGCTGATCGAACGCTCGAACGCCTCGGCCGCAAGACGGTGGTCGCCGATGCTCAGGTACAGGCCGCCCAACGTACTCCAGACCACCGCATCGTCGGGCCGGAAGCGCACTGCGGCGCGATAGCTCTCGATCGCGCCTTCCAGGTCGCCCTGCAGGTACTGCTGGTAACCCAGCCGGCTATGGATCGCGGCATTGCCCGGGCTTGCCTGCATGGCCTTGCGGAAATACGTCAACGCCTGGGCGTGCTCGCCACGCGTTGCGTGGATCTGCGCGATGCCGGTATAGGCGCCCGGCCAACGCGCGGGATCCTTCAGCGCGAGCGCGTACTGCGCGAGTGCCTGCTTGTCGTCGCCCTGCGTGCGATACAGGTCGCCCAGCGCAAGGCTGGCGATGCTGGACCCCGGATCCATGTCGCGCGCCAGCTCGCAGGCGACCCGGGCATGCGCCAGCGACTCCGCGTTGCGACGGCTGCCAAACCTGACCAGTTCCGAGCGGCAGATGCCGGCCTGCGCCTTCGCGAAACCGCGATCTTCCTTCAACGCGCCGTTGAAGAACGCGATCGCGTCGTCGACGTTGCCGCTGCTGGCGGCCAGCCGCAATTGCTGCATGCCGCGCAGGTAGGCATCGAAGGCGACCACGTTGCGGGTCGGCGTCAGCTTCCGCGACAACGCTTCGCTGCGCTCGGGCAACACCTGCAGCAGCGCGCCGACGACTTCGTTGGCGATTTCGGTCTGGGTCGCGAACACGCCCGTGCGTTCGCGGTCGTAGACCTGGCTCCAGACCGTGAAACCGGTGCGGGTATCGGACAGGCGCGCACTGATCCGGAGGCGTTCGCCCTCGCGGCGCACGCTGGCGTCGAGCACCGCCGACACACCCAGCAGCGCGCCCAGCTTGCGCACGTCGGTCTCGCGGCTCGCAGGACTGGCCGGAGACAACGGTGCAGCAACCTTCAATCCCGCCACGCCGGCCAGGGCATCGTGCATTTCCACCGCCAGGCCTTCGGCGAAGTAATCATCGTCGCGCTCCCCGCCCAGCGTCGTGAACGGCAGGATCGCCACCGAGGCCTCGCCCCGCCCGGTAGGCGCCGCCGCCTGCTGCTGCCACCACAGCGTCGCGATGACAATACCGATGGCCAGCAACGAGGCCGTCATCCAGGTGCGCATCGTCCAATGCCGGGGCGATGGCCGGGCAGCCGCTCCGCTGCGGTCGCCGCTGCCGACGTCCCAGGGCCGGCCCGAAGTCGATCCAGCGCCCGAACCGACCTCGGTGTCTGCGATAACGTCGGCCGGCAGCACCTCGTCGAGGCGGGCATGCTGCTGCAGCAACGCGCCGACGAAACGGTAGCCCACGCCGTGCTGGGTCTGGATGTAGCGCGGCTGCTGCGAGTCGTCGCCCATCGCGTTGCGCAATTGCGCCACTGCACGCGTCAGCACGCCCGGCGTCACGTGGCGATGGCCCCAGACCTGGTCGATCAGCGCCTCGCGGCCGACCAGTTCGCCCGGTCGCCGCAGCAATGCCAGCAGCACGGCGAAGGCCTTGGGCTCGACTGCCTGGGGCTCGCCGGCCCGCAACAACAGGTGCGCAGCCTCCTCGACGACGATGTCGCCGAAACAGAAGCGTCCGGGCGACACCGAGTCCGCTGCACGCCCGGCTGCCCCAGGACCCGCTGCCCCAGGGCCCGCTGCGCCAGGACCGGCCGCGACGACGCCCGGAAGTCCCTGATCGGCGGCTTCGTCGGTCATGGTCCGTCCGTGCTCATGTCATCGCACCATCATCAGACTTGGCTCACGAAAACATCCTAACTCCCTCATGACCCCAACGGGAAAGCGCACCGATGCTGGTCACGCGCTCCATCCCCCGGGCGCCTGGACATGAGGACTGCACGTGAACGCAATCGTGAACACCCTGGCCGCCGGCCGCCGGCGACCCGACCATCCGTCTCCCCACTCGCCCGGCAGCAAGGTCTCGATCGAGGCCAGTCACCGCATTCGCGGCGGCAGCGGACCGTCCAGCTGTTGCAGCAGCGGAGTCGCCAGCCACACGGGCGGCACTGGCAAGGCGACCCGCGGCAGCCGGCGCATGATCGGCAGTTATCCGATCGACCAGGGCGCGTTGGACCGCTTCAACCGCCTGCTGCGCCGGCTCGGCCAGTCGCCACTGACCCTGGACGCGCTGACCGACTTCGCACGCTGCCTGGCATCGGCGACCGCCAACAACGCGACACCGGCCTGGATCATCGCCCGGATGCGTCGGGCGTCCGTGCTCAACGTCATGATCGCCGACCCCACCTGGGACCTGGCCGAGGACTGCCGCGACGCCGCGCGCCTGGTCATGGACTACGTCCACAGCACCCTCGACCTGATCCCCGACAAGCTGCCGCGCCTGGGCTGGCTCGACGACGCGATCCTGATCGAGGCGGCGTGGCCGTTGCTGTCGGGCGAAGTCGACAGTTACCTGGACTTCTGCCGCGTGCGCCACCTGGAAGCGCAACTGCGCGGCTGCGAGGACCACGCGTTCAGCTTCAGCCGCGAGGACTGGCTGCGCCTGCACGTCGCCTCGACCGACGGCAAGGGGCATCGCCGGGTGGTGCCCCGCGAACAGGTCGTCGCCTCACTGGGCATGACGCCGCTGGAAGACTGAACGGCAACGGCGGGCCGCGCCGACGGGCCTGCATGCTGGCGCAGGACGCTACCCCGCGCCGGCCCCCGTCACTGCGGGCGTCGGCCTGGTGTTGCGGCATGTTCCGGCGTGTGCGGGCATCGGCGGATGCCGCCGGCTGATCCGCAGGCAGTGGACTGTCAAGCCTTGTCCGGACTGCCTCGCGGACCTACCCTGACAGGCTACAGCCGGCCTGCCGATGTCCCAACGATTCGTCCACCTCCACCTGCACAGCGAGTACTCGCTGGCCGATTCGACGATCCGCATCCCGGATCTCGTCAAGCGTAGCGCTGCCCTCGGACAGCCCTCGGTCGCACTGACCGATCGCAACAACCTGTTCGCGCTGGTCAAGTTCTATCGCGCGGCCGAAAGCGCCGGCATCAAGCCGATCGCCGGCGCCGACGTGATGATGGCCGACGGCGACGCCCCGGCCTGGCCGATGACCCTGCTGTGCCGCGACCGCGACGGCTACCTGAGCCTGTCGCGCCTGCTGACCCGCGCCTGGATGGAAGGCCATCGCCATGACGGCGTCGTGGTGCGGCCGGAATGGCTGCAGGAGCTCAACCTCGGCCTGTTCGCGCTGGTGGGTCGTCACAGCCACGCCGGGCAACTGGTGTCCGGTGGCCGCGACCAGGCCGCCAACCAGTGGCTGGCCGGCTGGCAGCAGGTCTTCGACGATCGCCTGCACCTCGAGGTGACGCGTTGCGGCCTGGACGGCGAGGCCGACTTCAACGCCTTTGCCCTGCAGGCCTCGGTCGAGCGCAGCCTGCCGCTGATCGCCAGCAACGACGTCCGCTTCCTCGATGCCGAGGGCTTCAACGCGCATGAGGCGCGCGTCTGCATCGCGTCCGGACGCGTGCTCGAGGATCCCAAGCGCCCGCGCGACTACGCGCCCGGCCAGTTCCTGAAAAGCAGCGAGGACATGGCGGCGCTGTTCGCCGACATTCCCGATGCGATCGACAACACCCTCGCACTCGCGCAGCGCTGCAACCTCGAACTGCAGCTGGGCACCTACTACCTGCCTGCGTTCCCGGTGCCGGCCGACGAGACGCTGGACAGCTGGATCCGCAAGGAGTCGCGCGACGGGCTGGAGAAGCGTCTTTCCAAGCACCCGATGGCACCGGGCCACGACCGCGCCAGCTACGACGCGCGCCTGGAGACCGAACTCGACGTCATCATCAAGATGGGGTTCCCGGGTTACTTCCTGATCGTTGCGGACTTCATCAACTGGGGCAAGGCCAACGGCATTCCGGTCGGGCCGGGCCGTGGTTCCGGTGCCGGTTCGCTGGTGGCGTGGGCGCTGGGCATCACCGACCTCGATCCCCTGCCCTACGACCTGCTGTTCGAGCGCTTCCTGAATCCGGAACGCGTGTCGATGCCCGACTTCGACATCGACTTCTGCATGGACCGTCGCGACGAGGTCATCGACTACGTCGCGGCGAAGTACGGCCGCGACCGCGTCAGCCAGATCATCACCTACGGCACGATGGCGGCCAAGGCCGTCGTCCGCGATGCCGGACGCGTGCTCGGCTATCCCTACGGCATGGTCGACGGCATCGCAAAGCTGGTGCCGATGACGCTGGGCATCGGCCTGGAGGACGCACTCGGCCGTACCGACAAGTCGCGCAGCGACGATGCCTGGCGTTCCGACGAACTGATCGCGCGCTACAACGACGAAGACGACGTCCGCGACCTGCTCGACCTCGCGCTCGAGCTCGAGGACCTGACGCGCAATGCCGGCAAACACGCCGGCGGCGTGGTGATCGCGCCGACGCCGCTGTCGGACTTCTGCCCGCTGTTCGCCGAACACGACGAAGGCGGCCGTGGCCGCAATCCGGTGACCCAGTTCGACAAGGACGACGTCGAAGCCATCGGCCTCGTCAAGTTCGACTTCCTCGGCCTGCGCACGCTGACGATCATCGACTGGGCGGTGAAGGCGATCAACAAGCGCCGCGCACGCGCGGGCGAGGCGCTGCTCGACATCGACGCGCTGCCGCTCGACGACGTGCCCAGCTACCAGCTGTTCGCGCGCGGCGACACCGTCGCAGTGTTCCAGTTCGAATCGCGCGGCATGCGCGAGCTGCTCAAGCGCGCGCAGCCCGATACCTTCGAAGACATCATCGCGCTCGCCGCGCTGTTCCGTCCCGGTCCGCTGGGATCGGGGATGGACAAGGAATGGGTCGATCGCAAGCATGGCCGCACCGAGGTCAGCTATCCGCACCCCTCGCTGGAGCAGGTGCTCAGCCCGACCTACGGTGTGATCGTCTACCAGGAACAGGTGATGCAGATCGCCCAGGTCCTGGCCGGCTATTCGCTGGGCGGCGCCGACCTGCTGCGTCGCGCGATGGGCAAGAAGAAGGCCGAGGAAATGGCCAAGGAGCGCGCCAAGTTCGAAGCCGGCGCGGCCGAGAACGGCGTCAACCCGAAGGTCGCGACCTCGATCTTCGACCTGATGGAAAAATTCGCCGAGTACGGCTTCAACAAGTCGCACTCGGCCGCCTATGCGCTGGTCGCCTACCAGACCGCATGGCTGAAGGTGCATTACCCGGCCGAGTTCCTGGCCGCGGTGCTGTCGTCGGACATGGACAACACCGACAAGGTGGTGATGTTCCTCGACGAATGCCGCGCGCAGGGCATCGACGTGCTGCCGCCCGACGTCAATTCCTCCGGCTACATGTTCGAAGCGATCGACAGCAATCCAGCCCCCGGTTCGCAAGCGAGCCGGGGCACCATCCGCTATGGCCTGGGTGCGGTCAAGGGTGTCGGTCGCGGCGCCTGCGAGGCCGTGGTCGAGGCGCGCGGCAACGGCTTCGAAGACCTGTTCGATTTCTGCAAGCGCATCGACACCGGCAAACTGAACAAGCGCACGCTCGAAGCGCTGATCAATGCCGGCGCCCTCGATGCATTGGCCGGCAATCGCGCATCGCTGATGCTGCAGCTGCCGGAAGTGCTGAAGGCCACCGACCAGATCGCCAAGAACCGCGATGCGGGCATCTTCGACATGTTCGGCGGCGGCGGCGCGCCCGATATCCACATCGACCTGCCAACCTGCGCGGAATGGCCGCTGCAGCAGAAGCTCAACGGCGAACGCGAGACCCTCGGGCACTACCTCAGCGGGCATCCGCTGGATCCGTATCGCGATGAACTCAAGGGACTGGTGGGCCACCACCTGGGCCAGCTCGACGAGATCTGGGCTGCGCGCAAGGACGACAAGGCCGGCAAGAGCTGGCGCCCGGAAACCACGGTGATCCTGGCCGGCCAGGTCATGGGCATGCGCAAGCGTGGCGAATCGCAGGCCTTCGTGCAGATCGAGGACGGTCGCGGGCGGCTGGAGTGCGCGTTCTTCGCCGAGGCCTATTTCGAGAATTCGCAGTTGCTGACCCGCGACCGCATCCTGGTCATCGAAGGCGGCCTGCGCGAGGACGAGTTCAGCGGCGGCTTCGCGCTGCGGGCACGCCGGGCCTGGGATTTCGACGTGGTCTGCCAGCAGCACGCGCAGGGCCTGGCGCTGCAGCTCGACCTGCGCGTCGACGGCACCCTGGAACAGGTCGAATCGCTGCTGTCGCAGCGCCGGCCCGGGCAGACCGCACTGCGCTACGACCTGCTGCTGCCCAAGGGCGCCGCCGGCACGCTGGCGATCAACGGCAGCCACGGCGTGCGCGTCGATGCCGCGCTGCCGGGCACGCTGCGCGCACTGCCCGGCGTCAGGCAGGTGCGCCTGAACCTGACGCGCCCCTGGACCAGCGGCTGAGGCCAGCACCCACCACGGCCAGCGCGCTTCCAGCGCGCCCCTTCCAAACCCGGGCGTACGGTCGTTTCCGGTGCCGTCCGTTAAACTGTCCACTTTCCGGCCTCTGGCCCAGGGCTTGCCCTTACATGAATCCAAATTACCTCGACTTCGAACAACCCATCGCCGATCTCGAGGCGAAGATCCACGACCTGCGCCAGGCCAGCAACGGCCCCGCGGTCAACATGGATGCCGAGCTTCACGCCCTGCAGGACAAGCTGCGCAAGCGCACCGCGCACATCTTCCGCGACCTGACGCCATGGCAGGTCTCGCAACTGGCCCGGCACCCGGCACGCCCCTACACCAACGACTACATCCGGGTGTTCTGCGACGAGTTCGAAGAGCTGGCCGGTGACCGCGCCTATGCCGACGACGCCGCGATCGTCGGCGGCCTGGGCCGCATCAACGGCCGCAGCGTCGTCATCATCGGCCACCAGAAGGGCCGCGACACCAAGTCCAAGGTCCGCCGCAACTTCGGCATGCCGCGCCCCGAGGGCTACCGCAAGGCGCTGCGGCTGATGAAGATGGCCGAGCGCTTCAAGCTGCCGGTGCTGACCTTCATCGATACCCCGGGCGCCTATCCCGGCATCGGGGCCGAGGAGCGCGGACAATCCGAGGCGATCGCCCGCAACCTGATGGAGATGGCCGAGCTCAAGACCCCGATCATCTGCACGGTGATCGGCGAAGGCGGCTCCGGCGGCGCGCTGGCGATCGGCGTCGGCGACCGCACGCTGATGCTCGAATACAGCACCTATTCGGTGATCTCGCCGGAAGGCTGCGCATCGATCCTGTGGAAGGACGCCGGCAAGGCGCGCGACGCGGCCGAGCAACTCGGCCTGACCGCCAAGCGCCTGCTCAGCCTGGGCCTGATTGACAAGCTGGTGCGCGAGCCGATCGGAGGTGCGCATCGCAATCCGCACCAGACCGCGATCCGCCTGAAGGCCGTGCTGATGAAAGAGCTCGACGCGCTGGAACGGCTGCCGATCTCCGAGTTGCTTGAAAATCGTTACCGCCGCCTGCGCAGCTACGGCGCCTACGAGGCGGCCTGACGCAACGGCATGCTGCGACACGGCGCGCCGCATCCGCCGGCGCTGCCGCACGCATTGACACTCCAGAGACCGAGCCCCGACAGGGATGCCATGAGCCCGATCCTGCTGCTATCGATCATCCTCCAGGTCGGCTGCGCCGTGCACGTGGTACGCACCGGCCGGCCGATGTACTGGCTGTTCATCCTGCTGATCGGTTCCTACATCGCGGTCCTGATCTACCTGGTCGCCGTGGTGCTGCCGGACATGCAGAACAGCCGCGGCGCGCGGCGCGTGGTGCACAACCTCAAGGACCAGATCGATCCCGAACGCGGCCGGCGCGAAGCCGACGCGCAACTGGCGATGTCGGACTCGCAGGACAACCGCCGCAAGCTGGCCGAGCAATGCCTGGCCGCCGGCGATTACCAGAAAGCCGCCGACACCTACCGGTCCGCGCTGCGCGGACTCTATGCCAATGATCCGCACCTGTTGATCGGCCTGGCCCGGGCGCAGTTCGCACTCGGGGAGACTGCACAGGCCAGCCGGACCATCGAGTCGCTGATTGCCGCCAACCCGGGGTTCCACTCCTACGACGCGCACCTGCTTTACGCGCGCGCACTGGCCGCCAGCGGCGAAACCGGGCGCGCCCGCGAGGAGTACGCCGAGCTGGTCACGCGCTTCCCCGGCGAAGAAGCGCGTGCGCGCTATGGCCTGCTGCTGAAGAGCGAAGGCGACGATGCCGCCGCGCGCGCGGTTTTCCAGGACATCCTGCAACGCCTGCAGACGCTGCCCGACTACTACCGCCGCGAACAGCGCGAGTGGATCGATATCGCCAGGCGCGAGCTCGGCTGACGCCGCTCGGCACCCACGAGGTCATCCGGACCTCCTCCGCGCCTACCAGGCGCGCTGGTACTGCAACGGCGTCGTGATCTGCGCGCCCAGGGCCTGCGCCGCGCGCCGCGGGAAATACGGATCGCGCAGGAATTCACGCGCCAGCAGCACGATGTCCGCATCGCCTCCGGCCACGATGCGCTCGGCCTGTTCCGGTGTCGTGATCAGGCCGACCGCGCCCGTGGCAACGCCGGACTCGGCACGGATGCGCGCGGCGAACGGCACCTGGTAGCCCGGCCCGACCGCGATCTTCTGTTCCTTGGACAGGCCACCACTCGACGTGTCGACCAGATCGACGCCGCGCGCCGCGGCGAGCCTGGACAGCGCGACGCTGTCGTCGACCGACCAGCCACCGTCGACCCAGTCGGTCGCCGAGATCCGCAGCCACAGCGGCAGCGATTCGGGCCAGACCTCGCGCACCGCATCGATGACCTCCAGCACCAGCCGCACGCGGCCATCGAAACTGCCGCCATAGCCATCGCGGCGCAGGTTCGACAACGGCGACAGGAACTGGTGCAACAGGTAACCGTGCGCGGCGTGGATCTCGACGAGTTCAAAGCCCGCCTCGAGCGCGCGTACCGCAGCCTCGCGGAACGCACGCGTGATGCCGGCGATGCCCTCGGCATCGAGCGCCTGCGGCTGCGGATAGGTCACGTCGTAGGCCAGTGCCGAAGGGGCGACCACCTGCCAGCCACCGGCCGCTTCCGGCACCCCGCCATGGCCCAGCCACGGCGCGTACGTGCTGGCCTTACGGCCGGCATGCGCCAACTGGGTCCCCGGCACCGCGCCGTGTTTGCGGATGAAGGCCGCGATCGGCGCCCATGCCTCCACCTGCGCCTGGTTCCACAGGCCGGTGTCCTCGGGCGAGATCCGCCCCTCCGGCAGCACGGCGGTGGCTTCGGTGAAGACAATGCCGGCACCGCCGACGGCGCGACTGCCCAGGTGGACCAGGTGCCAGTGGTCGGGTAGCCCGTCGCGCGCCGCGTACTCGCACATCGGCGACACCGCGATGCGGTTGGCGAACGTCAGTCCGCGCTGGCGCAACGGTGAGAACAGCACGGACATCGGCAGGCTCCAGGCAGGCAGGACAATGGACGACTGTAGGCCGCAGCGGCGGGGTCCGCGACGACGCCACCGGATCACTGCATTGCAGCGCATGGCACCATGTCGCGATGACGCCCGCGATGCCCCCCGCGCACGACCCTGCGAACACCGACATCGCGCTGCCTCCCGCGCCCGGGGCCGGCAGTCTGGTGGTCGGCTTCAGCGGTGGACTGGATTCCACCGTGCTGCTGCATCGCCTTGCCCGTGCCGTCGCTCCCGTCGCCGTTGCTGCCGGTACAGCCCCTGCGCGCGGGCTGCGTGCGCTGCACGTGCATCACGGCCTGCATGCCGACGCTGACGCCTGGGCCGCGCACTGCCAGGCGACCTGTGCGGCGCTCGGCGTCGCGCTCGATGTCGTCCGCGTGCGGGTCGACACCGACAGCGGGCTGGGCCTCGAAGGCGCCGCACGTGCGGCCCGGCATACCGCCTTCGCCGCCGCACTCGGTGCCGGCGACATCCTGACCCTGGCCCACCATCGCGACGACCAGGCCGAGACCTTCCTGCTGCGCGCCTTGCGGGCCTCCGGCGTCGACGGGCTGGCCGCGATGCGTCCGCTGCGGGCGTACCCACCCGGCTGGTTGTGGCGCCCTCTGCTGGCGCTCCCACGCAGCGCCCTGCTGGCCTATGCGCAGGCGCGCGACCTGCAGTGGATCGAGGACCCCGGCAACGTACGCGACGACCTCGACCGCAACTTCCTGCGCCATCAGGTGCTGCCCCTGCTGCGGCAACGCTGGCCGCAGGCCGACGCCGCCTTCGCCCGTGCCGCGGCCTTGCAGGCCGAGACCGCGGCACTGCTGGCGCATGACGACGTCCGCTTGCTGGCGGACGCCTGCGATGGCGATCCGCACCGGCTCGAGGTCGCGTTCCTGGGCCGGCTGCCTGCCGCCCGGAGCGCCCGCCTGCTTCGCCTGTGGATCGCAACGCTGGGACTGCCTCCATTACCGGCACAGGGCCTGCGCCGGATCGCCTCCGACCTGCTGGTCGACGCCCCCGGCGACGATGCACGCTTCGCCTGGCGCCATGCCTGCATCCGGCGCTGGCGTGGCTGGCTGCATGCCGATGGCCTGCGACCGTCGTTGCCGGTGGAGTTCCGGGTCGCGTGGACGCCATCCAGGCCATTGACACTGCCGACCGGCGACACGCTGTCGTTGACATCGGCCCGCCCGCTGCCACCAGGCACCGGCTTCATCGTGCATGCGCGCCAGGGCGGTGAACGGATCACGCTTGCCGGCCGGCACCACTCTCACGCGCTCAAGCACGTGCTGCAGGACGCCGGCATCGCACCGTGGACGCGCGAAGGCCTGCCGTTGCTGTCTTCACCCGATGGCACGTTGCTGGCCGCCGGCGACCAGGTGCTGTCGGGTACCTTCGCCGCCTGGCTGCTCCGCCACGAGGCACGGTTGTCATGGCAGCGCACGACGCGCGTCGATGCAGCTCCGCCCACCCGCTGACAACAGGCCGGCAACGCCGCCCTCCCTCGCCAGTCCGACGGCACGGGCTTACACTTGACGCATGGTCAAGAAGCCCACCGCCGAAGCCTCGCCCGTCGCCGATTTCGAAAGCTCGCTGGACCAGCTCGAACAACTGGTCGACAAGATGGAGCACGGCGACATGAGCCTGGAAGACTCGCTGGCCGCCTACGAACGCGGCGTCGGCCTGTACCGTCGCTGCCAGCAGGCGCTGGAACAGGCCGAGTTGCGCGTCCGCCTGCTCAGCGACCCCGATGCCCCGGCGAAGGCGGTGCCGTTCCCGGCGGCCGGCGGTTCCGATGACAGCGAGCGCTGAGTCCGTCCAGGCGGACGCGACGGACGGCGGGTTGTCGCAATGGCGCGTCGCCAGCGATAGCGCGCTGGCCGCGGCGCTCGACGGACTCTCATCCACCGAACCCAAGCTGCTGGCGGCGATGCGCCACGCGGTACTGCTGGGCGGCAAGCGCATGCGTCCGCTGCTGGTGCACGCGACCGGGCATGCCTGCGGTGGCGCGATCGATGCCACGCTCGCGCCGGCCTGCGCGGTCGAACTGATCCACGCCTATTCGCTGGTGCACGACGACCTGCCGGCGATGGATGACGACGCACTGCGTCGCGGCCAGCCGACCGTCCACATCGCGCATGGCGAGGCGATCGCGATCCTCGCCGGCGACGCCCTGCAGACGCTGGCTTTCGATGTCCTCGCGCAGGCCTCGCATCCGGCGCAGATCCGCGTCGACATGCTGCAGGAACTGGCGCGCGCGTCTGGCGCGCTGGGCATGTGTGGCGGGCAATCGCTCGACATCGTGGCGACCGGACGCTCCGATACGACGTCGCTGCCTGAACTCGAACGCCTGCATGCGATGAAGACCGGCGCGCTGCTGCGTGCAGCGGTGCGTCTGGGTGCGATCGCGGCGCAGGCCGACAGCGCGCAGCGCGTGCGGCTGGATGTGTTCGCCGACGCGCTGGGCCTGGCGTTCCAGATCCGCGACGACCTGCTCGACGTCGAAGGCGACAGCGCCACGCTCGGCAAGACCGCGGGCAAGGACGTCGCGCAGGACAAGGCGACGTTCCCCGCGCTGATCGGCATCGAAGACTCGCGTGCACGACTGGCCGAACTGTCCGGGCGCATGCACGACGCGCTGGCCGGCGATACGTTCGCGGACGCGCACGGACTGCGCGCATTGGCGCGCCGGGTCATCGAACGCGACCACTGACGCAAGCGCCCCCGTGCGCCGCGCTGGCGCAGGCGGCCGGGTGGACTCAGAACCCTGTTCACGATCTGTCGCGAGCGCAGCAAGATCGTGAGCAGGTTCCTAGACCAGGCGGATCGTGAACGGGTAACGGTAGCTTTCGCCGTTCCAGGCCTTGACCGTGGCAACGATGCTGCAGACCAGCCACATCACCGCGATCGCGAACACCAGCAGCAACAGCATCAGGCCGAGCGGAGCGGTGACGATCACGCCGATGCCCAGCGTCAGCACGGTGGCGCCCAGCAGCAGGAAGCCGGCCGCGAACACGCCGCAGGTGTACAGGAACATGCTGATGTTGAAGTTGAGCGCTTCACGCGCATGTCCGGCGATGAACGCCGAATCGTCGCGCTTGAGCAGGTAGACGGCGCCTGCGACCAACATACCGGCAAAGCCCGAGATCCAGCTGGTCATCAAGGCCAGCAGCAGCGCGCCCAGGTGCGTCAGCGCCGCCCATTGGCGTTCGGACGCGGACGCGTCGGACACGATCGTGGCGGGGGTTGTCTGTGAGGTCTGCATGCGAAGTCTCCTGCCGGAAACGCTCCGGTTGCAGGACCAATATGACCGCTGGCGCGCACAACTCAACCCAACCGATGGCCTACCCGCGCAGGTCACCGCCAGCCGCCGGCGATCCCGCGAACGGAAACCGCCGGCTGCCTGCACGCGAAGCGTGCGTGACGATGCTTACTTGATCAGGCGGATCGTGAACGGGTAGCGGTAAGCCACGCCTTCGTTGGCCTTGATCGCGGCGATGACGATGAAGACCAGTGCGGCAATGCCGATGATGAACATGATCGGCAGGATCACGATGAAGCCGATGAACAACGTCAGCACGCCGGCCATGAACAGGATCAGGAACACGCCGGCCAGCGTGATGTTGAAGTTCAGCGCTTCCTTGGCCTGGTCGTCGACGAAGGGCATGGTGTCCTTCTTGACCAGCCAGATGATCAGCGGACCGAGGAAGCAGCCGATGCTGCCGGCCCAGCCGGCGGTGACGACCGCACCGACCAGGGACGACAGGTGGGCGATCATCGCCCACTGCCGCTGGTCGGCAGGTGGGACGCCGTCGCTGACAGGCGGCGGAATGGTGTCATTGAAATCGGTCATGCCGAGCTCCCCGGAGGCGAATGGACGGGCGGTCGATACCGCCGCCAGCGCACATTACACCAAGCACGCAGCACAACGATGACGCCTGTCGCCGGCGCCGGCGGCGCCCGGCAAGGCCTTCGCCGGGTCGGCCCCACCCGCTGGCAGGGCCCTCTCGCTGGCGGGGTCGACGATGGCCCTTCCCCAGGCCGTCAGCACGACGGCGGGCCGGCCACTGGAGGTCAGTCGCTGGAGGTCAGTCGCTGCCGGCGACCGTCATCGCCCCGAGCAGGATCGAACCGGTACGGATATGCGAACGCGGATCGATATCGCTGCCGACCGCCTCGATGCCGGCGAACATCTGCTTGAGGTTGCCTGCAATCGTGATGCCATCCACGGCATGCACGATCTCGCCGTTCTCGACCCAGAAGCCGCCGGCACCGCGTGAGTAGTCGCCGGTAATGCCGTTGACGCCCTGGCCCATCAGTTCGGTGACCAGCAGGCCACGGCCGAGCCCGCGCACCATCGCCTGCAGATCGCCGGCATTGGCGGCCACCTCGAGGTTGTGCACGCCGCCGGCATTGCCGGTGCTCTGCAGGCCGAGCTTGCGCGCCGAATAGCTGCCGAGGATGTAGCGCTGCAGCACGCCGCCCTCGACCAGGGCCGATTCGCGCGTCGCCACGCCTTCGGCGTCGTAGGCCGCCGAACGCAGCCCGCGCGGCAGGAACGGACGCTCCTGGATCGAGAACCACGACGGGAACACCTGGGTGCCGGCACTGTCGAGCAGGAAACTCGCGCGGCGGTACAGCGAGCCGCCCGAAACCGCGCCCAGCAGGTGACCGATCAGCGAACGTGCCACCTCGGCGGCGAACAGCACCGGATAGCTGCCGGTCGCGATCGGGCGCGGGTCGAGCCTGGCCAGCGTGCGCTCGGCAGCCTTACGACCGACATCGCCCGGCGATGCCAGGTCCAGCGCCGACAGGCTGAAGCTGTACCAGCCATCGCGCTGCATGTCGTCGCCCTCGCCGGCGATCAGCGCGCATCCGAGGCTGTGGTGGGTCGCGCGTTCGGCGCCGACGAAGCCATGCGAATTCGCATAGACGCTCAGCGACTCCCCGGTCCCGACCGAGGCACCGTCGGTATTGCTGATCCGGCGGTCGGCGTCGCGCCCGGCCTGTTCGCAGGCCAAGGCAAGATCGACGGCCTGGTCGGCCGACAGCGCCCAAGGGTGCCAGTCGTCGAAGTCCGGCCAGCCATCGGCACCGGGAGTGGCCATCAGCTCGGCGTCGGCCAGTCCCGACGCGGCATCGTCCTCGGTGAAGCGTGCGATCGCGCAGGCCTGCTCGACGGTGGCGCGCAGGCTGTCCTCGCGCAGGTCCGCGGTGCTGGCGCTGCCCTTGCGCTTGCCGAAGTAGACGGTGACGCCGATGCCGCGGTCGCGGGTCGATTCCACGGTATCGACCGCGCCCATGCGGACGTTGACGTTGAGGCCGCGCTCCTCGGAACACGAGACCTCGGCCTGGGTGGCGCCCTGCGCCCGGCAATGCGCCAGCAGGCGCTCCGAGAGGCCGGACAGGCGCTGCAGGCGGTCGACGGAATCGTCGACGTCGGGGGCGGAAACCGGAACGACAGCGTTCAATGGATTATCCTGTTGCAATGAGAGGCAAAGACGAAGAGACCGGAGAATTCCTCGGCGCGAGCCGCAGCCAGCAGCGGCGCGAGGCGCTGGGGGTCCTGGCGCTGGGCGAACAGCTGTCCAGCCTGGGCGACGCGCAGCTGTCGAAGCTGCCGATTCCCGAGCACCTGCTGCCGCACATCCTGGAAACCCGCAGGATCACCTCGCATATCGCGCGCAAGCGCCAGCTTGCGTGGCTGGCCAAGCAGATGCGCCGCGAGGAGGACGAAGTCCTGGACGCGATCCGCGACGCGCTCGATGCCGGCGGCCAGGCCGCTCGCCAGGAGACCGCGCTGGTGCACCGGATCGAACGCTGGCGCGAGCGCCTGCTCGACGACGGCGACGCGGCGCTGGCCGAGCTGCTGACCGACTATCCGCGCGCCAACCGCCAGCACCTGCGCCAGTTGACGCGCAACGTGATCGAGGAGCGCAAGCGCAACAAGCCGCCGCACGCGTTCCGCGAACTGTTCCGCGAACTGCGCGAACTGATGTCGCAATCGCAGGACGACGACGCGTTCGTGGAAGACGCCGAGTAGCGCAGCGCGACGGTGCGGATGCAACCGTCTGCGCCGTCGGTGCTGTCTCCAGGCTCCCTCTGCAGCATGTCCATCCGGCGCGTGCCTGTTCTGGACATCCCAGCCCAGAGCCTGCCTGCCCGGAGCAGACTTGCTTGGAGCATGCCCACCCGCGCCGCGCTGCATCAGCCTTGCCATCGCTACGCCGCCTTCAGGCGCGCGTCCCGCCAACGGTGACCTGGTCGATCAGCAGCGACGGCTGGCCCACGCCGACCGGTACGCTCTGCCCGTCCTTGCCACAGATGCCGACGCCATCGTCGAGCGCCATGTCGTGGCCGACCATGCTGACCCGCTGCATGGTCTCGGGACCATTGCCGATCAGCGTCGCGCCCTTGACCGGCGCGGTGACCTTGCCGTCCTCGATCAGGTAGGCCTCGGTTGCCGAGAACACGTACTTGCCGCTGGTGATGTCGACCTGGCCGCCACCGAAGTTGACCGCGTACAGGCCCTTCTTGACCGAGCGGATCATCTCTTCGGGATCGTGCTTGCCGGCCAGCATGTAGGTATTGGTCATCCGCGGCATCACCAGGTGCGCGAACGATTCGCGACGGCCGTTGCCGGTCGGCGCGACGCCCATCAGGCGCGCGTTCAGCGTGTCCTGCATGTAGCCCACCAGCACGCCATCCTCGATCAGCGTCGTGCACTGCGTCGGCGTGCCTTCGTCGTCGATGTTCAGCGAACCGCGCCGCCCGGCCAGGGTGCCGTCGTCGACGATCGTCACCCCGGGCGAGGCCACGCGCTGGCCGATGCGGCCGGCATAGGTCGAGGTGCCCTTGCGGTTGAAATCGCCTTCCAGTCCGTGGCCCACGGCTTCGTGCAGCAGCACGCCGGGCCAGCCCGCGCCGAGCACGACCGGCATCGATCCGGCCGGCGCATCGATCGCCTCCAGGTTGACCAGCGCCTGCCGCAAGGCCTCGCGCGCGAATGATTCCGGACGGCCGTCGTCCAGCAGTTCGGCATAGTTGTAGCGGCCGCCAAAACCGGCATAGCCGGATTCGCGGCGGCCGCCCTGTTCGACGATGACCTGGATGTTCATGCGCACCAGCGGTCGCACGTCGCCGGCCAGCACGCCATCACTGCGCGCGATCAGGATCGTGTCGACGCCGCCGGACAGGCTGACCATGACCTGCTGCACGCGCGGATCGGCGGCGCGCAGCATGCGGTCGATCCTGCGCAGCGCCTCGACTTTGGCCTCGTTGCCCATCGCATCGATCGGATCGAGCGCGGGATACAGCGAGCGCGACGACAGCGCGTGCCCGCTGCGCAACGCCAGCGGCGCATGCGCGGCGCCATCGCGCGCGATCGCACGCGCCGACTGCACGGCGGTCAGCAATGCCTCGCCGTTGATGTCGTCGGAATAGGCGAAGCCGGTCTTCTCGCCGCTGATTGCGCGCACACCCACGCCCTGCTCGATCGAGTGCGCACCGTCCTTGACGATGCCGTCCTCGACCGTCCAGCTCTCGCGACGGGCATGCTGGAAATACAGGTCGCCGAAATCGATCCCCGGCCCGAGCAGGCTGCCGAACATGCGATCGAGGTGGAGGTTGTCGAGGCCGGCAGGCATCAACAGGCGGCTTGTCGCAACCGCCAGCGGCGTGGTGTTCTGGGTCATGGTATCGAGTGTGGGGGCTGGGCCCGAAATGGCAAGCCGCAAGCGGCAAAGGAAGCAGGCACGCGCCTGCTTACAGGCCGGCCGTTCAAGGGCCGGGCATTCACAAGGGCCGTCCCGTCACGGGCCGGCCGGTGGATCGACCGCCGGCGGCACGACGCTCGCGTCCTTGGCATGCGGTCCGATGCCGGCATGCGGGATCACGTCGACCTTGGGATCCTGCCAGGGGCCGCTGACCCGATAGGTCTTGGCGGTCATTTCACCCAGCGGACGCTTGAGCACGGCGTTGGCGACCGCGCCGACGGCCGCGCCCACCGGTCCCGCGGCGATCGCGCCGACCGCGGTCAGCAGGTTGCCGGCCTTGGGCAGCACTTCGATCGTCTGGTCGTGCGTCTGCGCCCGCAGGTCGGCACGTCCGCGGATGCGGATATCGGCGGCCGGGCCGCTGATCGCCATGTCGTCGCTGCTGGCGATGCCGTCGCCGATGCGGATGTTGCCGCCGATGCGGTTGAAGGTGAATCCCTTGGCGAAGAAATCGCGGAAATCGAGCATCAGCCGTCGCGGCAGCTCGGCGACGCTGAGCAGGCCGAGCACGCGCCCGGCACCGGGTTCGACCTCCGCCAGCTGGCCATCGCGGATCTGCACCGACAGCGTGCCTTCCAGCGCGCCGGGCGCGAACGCGATCGGACTGCCGGGCCAACGGGCGCTGAAGCGCAGGCTGCCTTCGCCGCCATTGATGCGCTGCCCCAGCCCCATGCCCAACAGCACACGGCCGAAGTCGCCGCTGTCGACATCGACATCCAGGCGCGTGCGCGCACTGTCGCCGCGCCCGACCCACTCGCCGCGCACATCCACCTGCTGGCCTGGCGCTCGCATCTGCATGCGCTCGATGCCGATGCCGTTGGCGATGCGCTGGGTGTACAGCGCCGCCTTGCCCAGTTGCAGTTCGCCCAGGCGCAGGTCGTCGACGTCGATGTGCAGCGGCGGCAGCGACGCGGGATGGAGGGTGTCGTTTTCGGCGGATGCCGATGCCTGGGCTGTCGCTTGCGGAGCGGCAGGGGCCGGCAGTGCCGCCGCTTTCTCGCCCGGCCTGGGTGCCGGCCAGTACAGTCGTTGCAGGCGGGCGACAATCGCCGCGCGGCGATCGTTCGGTACCTGCACGCTGCCCGCCAGCGTCGCGCCTTCCAGCGCCAGCTTCAGCACGCCCTGTTCTTCAGACCCGCTGATGCGGGTGTTGGCGAAATCGCTGCCGAACAACCGGAACCGCTCGGCCTGCACGTCGATGCTGCGCAACGCCAGACCATCGCCGTCGCCATCCCCGCCCAACGCGCTCCAGTCGATCGCGTCCAGCTCCGGGGTACGGCCACCGATGACCAGCCCGCTCGCGGGCGGTGCCTGCACGACCTGTCGGCTGCCCAGTTGCACGCGGACGCCCGTGCGCTCGCCGACGGTCCGCGCACGCAATGCCAGGCGATCGGCGAACGCCACGGTGATGTCGCCACTGCCCAGCGGCAGCGGGGTTTCGATCGTCGTCGACAAGGCTTCCGCTGCCGGCTTGCGCAGCGGTTGCGGCAGCGCCAGCGACGTCCCGACCAGATTGGAATGCAGCCGCAGCATGGTCGGCGCCACCCCGCCCGCCGTCCCCTTCTGCGTCGCGACTTTCCGCGGCGTCGCATTCTGCGCCGTGGCATCGGGCGTGGCGCCCTTCGGGATCGAGACGCCTATCGTCCACGGCGAACGTCCACGCACCTGCGGGACCAGCCAGCCCAGGTCCGGCGCACGCGCCAGCAGGTCGGTCGCCGACAGCGACATGTCCAGGTCGGCCTCGAAGGCATGCAGGCGATCGCGCACATGGCCTTCGCCGGCACGCAGGCTGAGCAGGCCAGGCTGACCGTCGCGATGCACGCGCAAACCTTCCGCATCGAACCCGTGCTGGTCGTAGCGGGCCTCGCCATGGACATCGCTGAAGGCCAGGTCCCAGCGCGATTCGGAAAGCTGCGCGCCACCCAGCGACACGCTGCCATCGATCTGCGGCGCGCCATGCGCGTGCAGGGCAAGCGCCAGCGCGAACCGGGTCGCCGCCGGGCCACTGGCCTTCAGCGCCTCCAGCGTTTCGGCATGCTCGTGCTGCAGCGGACTCTGCTTCAGCAGCGCGAGCAGCTTGGCGGCGTCGGTGTTCGCCTGCGCCCGGACCGCAAGATTGGCCTGTTTGTAGTGCGGCAGGCTGGCCTCGATACTGCCGACATCGATCCCGGCCATCGTCGCCGTGCCCTGCAGCGAGAATCCGTCGCCGACAAAACTGACGTGCCCGTTGATGCGTTCCATCGCCGGCCAGTCGGGTTGGAACTTGACGCCGACATCGACAAGATCGCCATCGGCCTGGAACAGACCCCGCGACGCCTTGCCATCGAGCGCGCTGAACGGCCAGTCGTCGAGATCGCCGGAGATCACCGCACGCCCATTGCGGACTTCGCCGGCAATCAGCGCGCCATCGAGCCAGCGCACTGCCGACTCCGGCATCTGGTGACGGATCCAGAACCGCTTGGCGAGCGTGACTTTCGCCGGCGCGACCGCCGCCGCCAGGTCGAGCACCGGACGCGAGCCGTCGGCCTGGAAGCCCAAGCCACCGCGCACATCCACGGCATAGCCGATGCCCTCCACGTGCAGTGCAGAGGTTTCCAGCCGCATGCCCTCGCCATCGCGCCACGCGGCCAGTTCGCCACGCAGCTGGATGGGGTGCGGCGCATCGAACGCCGGCGGCCAGTCGACGACGACCTTGGCCGCGGGGTCGAGAGCGAAGGCCAGCCCCTGCGCATCCATCGACAATGCGCCGGCCAGGCCCTGCAGGCCGGGACGGTTCGCAATCGCGGCAAAACCCAGGCCTTCGATCCGGCTCGATCCGCGCCAACTGCCTGGCCCGGACGGCGCCGAAACGCGGATGTCATGCAGCACGGCGGCCGGCTTCGACGTGGCCAGCCATTGACGCAGCGATGCCGGCAGGCGATTGCTCAGCGACAACGCCGCCACCAGCGGGCCGGCGTCGATGCGGTCCGCGCGCAGCCCGTACTGGCGGCCGCCGGCAAGCGCCAGACCGTCCAGCGATTGCGGCTGCGCCGCCATGCCCAGCCGCAGCGTCGGTGCGTCGATCCGCCACTGCGTGCCGTCACTGCGCCAGCGTGCCTTCATCGTCAGCCGTTCGAAGCCGGCCGAGGTGGCCGCTTCGCCGGCATGCAGCGGATCGCCGCGCAACGACAGCCCGTCGACCACGACATCGGTGGTCACCGAGACGACCTTGTTCCCGCGCAGCTCCACCCAGGCCTGGCCGCGCCCGCGTCCGGCATTGGCGACGATGCCGCCCGCCTGCAGCAGGCCCGACCATGCGGACAGATCCGCGTCGCGCGCGATCGCATAGGCCTTGCCCGATCCCTGCGTGCGGTCGAGGTCGAACGATGCCTGCACCGGCGCGGCGTCGCTGCGCATCCGCGCACGCGCGGCGACGCGCATGCGGTTGCCGCTGACCTGCACGCGGACGTCGATGCTCGGGATGACCGTATCGATGCCCAGCGACGGCGCGTGGATACCGAGGCTGCCATCGATGACCTGCAATTCGCCCAGGCCTTCCAGTGACGACATCGGATCGCCACCGGCCTGCGCCTGGCCCGGCAATCCACGCACACTCCAGATGCCGTTCGCGCTGCGCTCCAGCGTCAGCTCGACGCCGCGCAGGCGCAGCTCGGTGAACGAACGCCCGGGCAACAGGCCAGCGTACTGGGCCACCAGGATCTCGGCACTGCCGACCAGCACGGCGTCCGGGCCGTCACCGATGCGCAGGCCCTCGACCTGCAGCAGCGGGCCGCGTCGCGTCCAGGACGTCTGCAGTTCATCGAACGCGATGCCGCGCCCGGCCCGCTCGCTGAGCCAGGCCGCTATGCGATCGGGATGGCGCTCGGCGAGCGGCAGCAACTGGCTCATCAACCCGGCGCCGAGCGCCATCAGCACCAGCACCACCGCCACCGCGTAGCCCAGGCCACGCCGCGCCAGCCGCAGACGCCTGCGCAGCGAGCTCATGGCGGAGGGGCGGGACGCGCGCAGCCGCGCGCCCGCGACGCATCCGGCACGGCGCCGTCGCCATTGCGGCGGCTAGAGCAGCACGACATCGAACTGCTCCTGCAGGTATTGCTCGTCGGCCTGGAAACGGATCGACTTGCCGAGGAATTCCTCGAGCTCCGCCACCGCCGGGGACTCCTCGTCGGTGATCCGGGTCACGACCTTCGGCGATGCGATCACCAGCAGACGCTCGGCCTCGAACTGGCGCACCGCACGCACGATCTCGCGGAAGATCTCGTAGGTCACGGTTTCGGCGGTCTTCAGCATGCCGCGGCCACCGCATTCGTGGCACTCCTCGCTCAGTTGCCGCTCCAGGCTCTCGACGGTGCGCTTGCGCGTCATCTCGACCAGGCCCAGCGGCGAGAAATCGTAGACGGTGGTCTTGGCGTGGTCCTTGGCCAGCGACTTCTCCAGCGTCCGCAGGACCTGGCGACGGTGCTCGTCGTCGGTCATGTCGATGAAGTCGATGATGATGATGCCGCCCAGATTGCGCAGCCGCAGCTGCCGGGCCACCGCCTGCGCAGCCTCCAGGTTGGTGCGGTAGACGGTCTCCTCGAGATTGCGCTGGCCCACGAACGAACCGGTGTTGACGTCGACCGTAGTCATCGCCTCGGTCTGGTCGATGACCAGGTAGCCGCCGGACTTCAGCGGCACCGACTTGTCCAGCGCACGCTGGATCTCATCCTCGACGCCATACATGTCGAAGATCGGGCGCGCCCCGGAATAGTGCTCGAGCTTGTCGACCAGGCCCTGGTCGCCGCCGGCCACCAGCGAAGGCATGTACTGCGCGGCGAACGTGCGCAGGCGCTCGAAGGTCTCGCGCGAATCCACCTTGACCTTGTCGACGTCGCGGCGGATCAGGTCGCGCACCGCACGCATCGGCAGCGTCAGGTCCTCGTACAGGCAGCTGCCGACGCTGGTCCCGGCGACGCGGTGCTCGATCAGCGACCAGGCGCGCTGCAGGTAGGCCACGTCCTCGGCCAGCGCTTCGGCGGACTGGCCTTCGGCATTGGTTCGCACGATGTAGCCGTGGTGGGCACCGGGCGGCGTCAGTTCGGCGACCAGCCCCTTCAGGCGGGCGCGCTCGGCCTCATCCTCGATCCGCGCCGACACGCCGATCACGCGCGACTGCGGCAACAGCACCAGGTAGCGCGACGGAATGCTGATCTGCGTGGTCAGGCGCGCGCCCTTGCTGCCGATCGGATCCTTGACCACCTGCACGACGACTTCCTGGCCATCGCGCAGCAGCTCGGTGACCGGAAGCGCGGGCTGCGGTTCCGACAGGGCAGGCTCGCCGAGGTCGGCTGCCGACATCGAGCGCATGACGTCGTTGGCATGCAGGAACGCGGTGCGATCCAGGCCGATCTCGACAAAGGCGGCCTGCATGCCCGGCATGACCCGCTGCACCTTGCCCTTGTAGATGTTGCCGACCACACCGCGACGCCAGCCGCGTTCGATATGCAGCTCCTGGAGCATGCCGTTTTCGATCACCGCGACACGGGTTTCCCGTGGGGTGACATTGACCAGGATTTCCTCCGACATGACCTGCGTTACTCCGAATCGGAAGAAAGAAACATCGAGGCGGCGCACGGCGCGACCTCATGGAACCGCTCGGGCCTTGCGCGTCCATTCGAGCGGCTCGCGCCCCACGTCGCGATCACGCGCGCGTCCCGGGCGTGGACGGGTCGGCGTCGAGCGCGATCCCGAAGTCGGCCAGCAGGCTCGCGGTCTCGAACAGCGGCAAGCCCATGACGCCCGAATAGCTGCCCGCCAGATGCGTGACGAAGCGTTCGGCGCCCCCCTGGATCGCATAGCCACCGGCACGGTCGCGCGGCTCGCCACTCGCCACGTAGGCGGCGACCTGCGCCGGCGACAGCGCCGCGAACGTCACCTGCGAACGCGACACCGCCTGCGCCTCGCGACCGGCCGACACCAAGCTGACCACGGTGATCACCTGGTGCGTGCGGCCGGACAGCCGCTGCAGCATGCGCGCGGCATCGGCATCGTCGACCGGCTTGCCGAACACCTCGTCGTCGAGCACCACTTCGGTGTCCGAACCCAGCACCACCGCGCCGGGCACGGCGACGACCTGCAGCAGGCCGGCACCGGCCTTCTCGCGGGCGACGCGCCTGACGTAGGCCTCGGCCGGCTCGCCGGACGCGCGCACCTCGGGAACGTCGACATCGACGATGCCAAACCGCACGCCAAGGCGCGACAACAGTTCACGCCGACGCGGCGATTTGGAAGCAAGATGCAGCATCCCGCAAGGATAACCCGCGCCCCGCCAACACTGGCGCCGAAGCGTCATCAACCCCATTCAGGCTCACCGGCCGTTCACTGGGATACGCCCATCGTATTGGGTATCCACAGGAGTGACCAGATGACCTTTTTCCGCCTTCGTCCGCTGACCCGCGTCCACCCGCTGATGGTGGCGACCGCCCTTGCCCTGAGTACCGTCTCGATGACCGCCTGCGCGCAGACCCCCGCCCTTTCCGCCACCGCACAGGACGGCACCCTGCTGTCGGTCTCGGCCAGTGCCGACGCCAGCCGCGTGCCGGACATCGCGACGCTCTCCACCGGCGTGGTGACCCAGGCGGCCGACGCCAACACCGCGCTGCGCCTGAACTCCGAACAGATGACCAAGGTCGTCGCGACGATCAAGGCGTCGGGCGTTGCCGAGAAGGACATCCAGACCTCGGGCATCAACATCCAGCCGCAGTACCGCTACACCGAGAACCAGCCTCCGGTGATCACCGGCTACCAGGCCAGCAACAACGTCAACATCAAGGTCCGCAACATCGGCCACCTGGGCAAGGTGCTCGACGCCCTGGTCGCCAGTGGCGCCAACCAGGTCAACGGCCCGAGCTTCGAGATCGACCAGCCCGAGGCGGTCTACGATGAAGCCCGCCAGGCCGCGCTGGCCAAGGCCCAGCAGCGTGCGGAGATGTACGCCAAGTCGCTCGGCCTGAAGGTGCGCCGGATCGTCAGCATCAGCGAGGGTGGTGGCTTCCAGCCGCCGATGCCGATGATGATGAAGGCGATGGCGATGGATTCGGGCGCACGCGCGGCACCGCCGGTATCGCCCGGCGAGACCTCGCTGAGCGCGAACCTCGACGTGGTCTTCGAACTGGGACGCTGACATGGGCACCCCGGACCGCGACGACAGCAAGCCCAGCAAGCCGGGCAAGGACTCCGGCTACCGGGAGCGCCAGCCCGCCAGCGGCGAGGACGCGCGCAACAGCGGCAAGCGTCCCCACCAGACCCCCGAGGACGGGGGCCTGGAACGCGATCCTGATGCCGATGCTGATCGCAAGCCGGACTGACGCCCTGGAGGCGATGCCCGGGGATTGTCCGGGGCTGCCGTCACATAGAGACCCGCGCCACCTCCACAAGGCCCGCCATGCGGGCCTTGTGCCGTCCGGGCACAAGCCCATGACCGCACCCATGACGGCGCTACTGTTCGCGCGGTCGCGGCCGCACCCTTCATCCCACGGTTCCGACCGTCCGTCTGCGACGCATTGCCGGTCACCCTTCACAGGGACCACTTTTGACGGGCAGTCGTAGCGTTGGACGCCATCCAGGCAGCAACACGCGGACGATCCATGGTTTCAACCCCATCTGCCGGGGTGGCACGTTTCCCGTCGTACCGGAGCAGTCGTGCTCCGGCAACCTGGAGGTGGGCCATGGTGCTGCAACACACGCGTTCCCTTTCCCGCGCACAGACCCAGCACGGCCACGTGCTGTTGCATGGCGTGAAGCTCGACCTCAATCGCATCATCGGCGTCAGCGGCACGCTCGCGTTGAACGTGCTGCTGTTGATGTTGCTGCTGGTGCCGATGCGCATGCCGGCGCCGGCCGCGCTCGAAGACAAGGCCCCCGACCTGCGCTGGATCGATCCCAAGCCGACGCCGCCTCCTGTACCGCCGGAAGTGGTCAGGATCGTCCCGCCGCAGCCGCGTGCCGCCCCGCAACCACGCGCGGTGGTCCCGCAGCAGGTCGTCGTCGACGTCCCGGTGCTGTCCGACCAGGGCACGCCCGTCGTCGACATGCCCACGCAGGCACCGACGATGGACGCCGCTCCGTCGATCGCCCCCTCCGGCCCGGTCACCGGCATGAGCCTGGAATACGTCAACGCCTCGTCGCCACGCTATCCGCGCGATGCGATCCGCGGCGGGCTCGAGGGCACGGTGATGCTGAAGGTGCTGGTCGACGTCGACGGCAAGCCGATCGAAGTGACCCTGCACCGCAGCAGCGGACATCGCGTGCTCGACCAGGAAGCCGTGCGCCATGTGCTGCGCCAGTGGACGTTCCGCCCGGCCACGCGCGACGGCGTGCCGGTGCAGGCGATCGGCATCGTGCCGATCGACTTCAGACTCGACCGAGGCTGAAAGCTCCTCCCCCGGGGTGTTTGACGAAAGCCCGCCGCAAGGCGGGTTTTCCTCATCTGGATGTCCCCGCCGCAAGGCAGGTTGTCCTCGTCTGGATACTCCCGCCGCAAGGCAGGTTGCCCATCGATCAAGCGCGGTGATACGGGTGGTTGGCCAGCATCGCCGCGGCCCGGTACAACTGCTCCGACAACAGCAGGCGCACCAGCATGTGCGGCAGCGTCAGGGGTCCCAGCGACCAGGCCTCGTCGGCACGCGCCATGACCTCGGCGGCGTGGCCTTCGGGTCCGCCGATCAGGAACGCAAGGTCGCGCCCCTGCCCGCGCCAGTGTTCCAGGCGCTGCGAGAGTTGCTCGGACGAATGCAGTTTCCCGCGGCCATCGAGGACCACGACGTGCGCCTGCCGTGGCAACGCGGCCAGCACGCGCGCACCTTCCTCCTGGGTCGCGCGCGCGGCGTCGCGACCCTTGCCGCGCAGGCCGGGTTCGATCTCGATCAGTTCAAGCGGCAACCAGTGCGATAGGCGCTTCTGATATTCGGAGAATCCCTGGACCACCCAGGCCGGCGGACGTTCACCGACCGCGATCAGCCTCGCCTTCATCGGTGGGCACCGGGCGTGGCACACACAGCGACGGCCGCAGCGCAGCCATCACCGCGATCAGGCCTGGCCATCTTCCGGTGGCTGGTCGCCGACGGTCCACAGGCGCTCGAGCGCATAGAACTCGCGCACGCGAGGCAGCATGACGTGGACGACGACATCGCCGAGGTCGACCAGTACCCATTCGGCCTCGCGCTCGCCTTCGACGCCGAGCGGCTGGCAGTCGAGCTGCTTGGCCTGGCGGACCACTTCGTCGGCGATCGACTTCACGTGCCGGCTGGACGTGCCGGAGGCCACCACCATGAAATCGCAGATGCTGGTCTTGCCGCGCACATTGATTTCGGTGACGTCCTTGGCCTTCAGGTCGCCGACGGCGGTGTGGATCACCTTCAGCAGGGCTTCCGCCGACGGCGGCGGATTCGGAAGGCGGGTCTTGATGACGTGGGCGGAACTGGTCAAGTGCGGGTCACTCTTCGGATAGCGGGGGAGTATAGCGGAGCCCGGATAACGCAGGCCTGATCAGCCGCCATCCAGGTACAGCCGCTGGCCCCGGATGTAGTGCGCGACCGCCGGGGGGACCAGGCTCGCCCAGTCCCCGCCGTCGGCCCGCAGCTGGCGGATCCGGGTCGCCGATTCGGGATGCAGCGGCTGGTGCAGGCGCAGCAGGTGGCCGCCCGGCCCGGCGCGCAGCTGGGCCGGATCGTCGGTCCAGCGACCGGCCGTGGCCGCCGACAGCGCGGGCGGCCAGGGGCCCTCGAGCGGATTGCCCGGCCGCTCTGCGACCACGAAATGGGTCAGCGCGAACATCTCCTGCCATTGCCGCCAGCCCGGCAGTCCGAGCAGGCTGTCGGCCCCGATCAGCAGCGCGACCGGGGTCTGTGCGCCGTACTGGCGCCGCAGTTCGTGCAGGGTCTCGATGGTGTAGCTGCGGCCTGCCCGGTCAAGCTCGCGGCGATCGACCCGCAGGCCCGGCTCGTCGGCGACCGCCAGTTCCAGCATCCGCACGCGCTGGTCGGCAGTCGCGCCGGGCACCTCGCGGTGCGGGGGATCGGCGGCCGGCATCAAGCGCACCGGCGTGCCCAGCGTGTCGCGCGCCGCGCGCGCGATCGCCAGATGACCATTGTGGATCGGGTCGAAGGTGCCGCCGTAGAAGACCAGCAGGGCGTCCGCGTCCACGCCGGGGGGCTGCGCACCGGTCGCCGGAGCGCTGTGCTGCCCGGTGTTCACGCCAGCAGCGCCGACGCCTTGGGTTCGGCGACCGCGACCAGCAGACGCTCCAGGACCTGCCAGGCGTCGCCCGCGGCGCGCCCCTTGGCGATGCGGTCGACGCGCCCGGCCTCGACCACGAAACGCTGCCAGCGCGTTGGCGGGTGCCGCTGCAGCGCGCGCCGATAGACCGCCTGCTTGGAATCCCAGACCCGCTGCGCCTTGAACTCGGCCGCCAGGTTGCCGCCACGGGCATTGACCAGCGACAGCGCGGCGATGCGCTGCAGCTCCATGACCACCATGCCCATCAGCGCGAACACCGCCTCGCCTTCAGCGCGCAGGCCCGCGAGCATCCGCGAGACCTGGGCCGGCTGGCCATTCAGCGCCGAATCGATCAGGCGGAAGACGTCGTAGCGCGCGGCGTCGGCGACCAGCGCGTCCATCCGCGCCAGGTCCAGGGTCGTGCCTTCGGCCAGCAGCACGAGCTTGTCGATCTCCTGCGCGGCAGCGAGCAGGTTGCCCTCGACGCGCTCGGCGAGCCGCAGTACCGCATCGCGGTCCGCCCGCACGCCGCGCTTGCGCAGGCGCGTTTCGATCCATTCCGGCAACTGGTCGGGGCGCACCTGCTGGGCGACCACCAGATGCCCGATCCGGCCGATGGCCTCGCTCCATTTGCCGCCATGCTGCCGGCTCCATTCGCCGCCCGTCACCAGCAGCACGACGTCGCTGGGCGGATCGGCGCAGAACGCGCTGATGACCTCGGCGCCCTCCTTGCCCGGCTTGGTCGTCGGCAGGCGCAGTTCCACCAGCCGCAGCGACGAGAACAGGCTGGGCGCACGAAAGGTCGCGTCGAGCGTGTTCCAGTCGAAATCGCGGCCATCGGCATCGAAGACCTCGCGTTCGCTGAAGCCCAGCTCGCGGGCGCGGCTGCGTACGGCATCGGCCGCCTCGAGCACGCGCAGCGGTTCGGGACCGGCGATCAGGTACGCAGGCCGCAGCGGCTCGTTGGCCAGTTGCGTGACCAGGCGCTCCGGGGTCAGCTCCATCGGCAGGCGTTCATGACTGCGGTAGCTTCGATGACGTCAGGCACGGTCGCCGCTGTCGCCGGCGATCAGTGCGGCACGCCGCGCACGGCGGCGTCGATCCGGCGCAGGATCGAGGCGGTCATCTCGCGCTGCATCTCGATGGTCAGCAGTTCGCGCTCGCTGTCGACGCCGGTGGCGTCGTCGGGCGTGGACACGTAATCGCGCGACAACTCGACCGCCTGCTGCGGCACCATGACGTTGCCGTCGGCATCGCGCAGGCGGAACACGACGGCATAGCGCAGCGCGAACTCCTGCGCGCGGCCGAACTGGTCGACCGCCAGCGGCGTCGACGCCCAGCGCTCGGACTGGATGTCGAGGCTGGCGGCATAGGCGCCGTCACTCGCGTCACCGGTCAGCACGTTGACGCCTGCATGCTCCAGCGAACGCTCCAGCGAGCGCGCCAAGGCGCTGTACGGATCGCCGGCCGAGACCTTGATGTCCTCGAGGTCCGGCGGCAGCGTCAGCGCGTTGCGCAGGTGGAAGCCGCAACCCGGGAGCACGGTGACGGCGAGCAGGGCCAGGATCGCGAGGAATCGTTTCATGCGGGCAGTCTGGACGAAGGGAGCGGCGGCGGGCAAGCGGAACGACCTCGGTGCGTCCATCAGGACGCCACGACGTTGACGATCTTGCCCGGCACCACGATGACCTTGCGCACGTTCATCTCCTGCAGGAATTTATGAACGTTCGGTTCAGCCAGCGCGGCGGCCTCGACGGCCTCGCGGCTGGCGTCGACCGCCACCTCGATGGTCCCGCGCAGCTTGCCGTTGACCTGCACCGCCAGCGTCAGCGCATCGCGTTGCAGCGCCGTCGGGTCGACCGCCGGGAAAGCAACGTCTTCCAGCAGCGTCGGCGCATGGCCCAGCAGCTGCCACAGCGCATGGCTGGCATGCGGGGTGATCGGATTGAGCAGCAGCACGATCGACTCGAAGATCTCCTGGCGCAGCGCGCGGGCGTTGGCGCTGGCATCGTCGAACTTGCCGACGCGGTTCAGCAGCTCCATGACCGCGGCGATCGCGGTGTTGAAGCTGTGGCGGCGGCCATAGTCGTCGCCCACCTTCTGGATGGTCTCGTGCAACTGCCGGCGCAGGGTCTTCTGCGCGGCGTCCAGCACGCCCGGATCCAGCGCCGCGACGGCACCGCCATCGACGTGGCGCTGCACCTGCAGCCACAGGCGGCGCAGGAAACGCGACATGCCCTCGACACCGGCCTCGTTCCATTCCAGCGACAGTTCCGGTGGTGCCGCGAACATCGAGAACAGGCGCACGGTATCGGCGCCGAACTTGTCGATCATCGAACGCGGATCGACGCCGTTGTTCTTCGACTTGGACATCTTCTCGGTGCCGCCGATGTTCACCGGCAGGCCGTCTGCCCTGGAGACCGCGCCGACGACGCGGCCCTTGTCGTCGCGCTCGATGTCCACGTCGGCCGGGTTGATCCAGTCCTTGCCGCCGTTGTCGAGGTCGCGATAGAAGGTGTCGGCGATGACCATGCCCTGCGTCAGCAGGTTGATGACCGGCTCGTCGCTGCGCACCAGGCCCTCGTCGCGCATCAGGCGATGGTAGAAGCGGAAATACAGCAGGTGCAGGATCGCGTGCTCGATGCCGCCGATGTACTGGTCGACCGGCGTCCAGTAATCGGCACGCGCGTCGACCATGTCGGCGGCACCGGGGGAGGTGTAGCGCGCGGTGTACCAGCTCGATTCCATGAAGGTATCGAAGGTGTCGGTCTCGCGCTCGGCCGCACCGCCGCATTGCGGGCAGGTGGTCTTGCGCCACTGCGGATCGGACTTGATCGGCGACTGCACGACGCCGGGGTTGGCGAAGGCCTCCTCGACGTCTTCAGGCAGCAGCACCGGCAACTGGTCCTCGGGCACCGGCACCGCGCCGCAAGCGGCACAGTAGATCACCGGAATCGGGCAGCCCCAGTAGCGCTGGCGGCTGACGCCCCAGTCGCGCAGGCGGAAATTGACCCGGCGCGAACCGATGTTGTCGGCTTCGACGCGCGCGGCCAGCGCCTGCAGGCTGCCCTCGAAATCCAGGCCGTTGTACTCGCCGGAATTGATCAGGAAACCGCGCTCGGTGTACGCGCGCTGGTCGAGGCCGTCCAGATATTCCTTCACCACCGCCACCGCCAGCGAGGTGTCGTAGGCATCGACCGATCCGCCTGCCAGTGCGGCCTGGAACGGATCGCTGTCGTGCGAAACGTCGCTGGCGACTTCGTTGAGGGCGTCGCGCACGGCCGGCGGCACGATGACCGGGCGCACCGGCAGGCCGTAGGCCTTGGCGAACTCCCAGTCGCGCTGGTCGTGCGCCGGTACCGCCATGACCGCGCCGGTGCCATAGCCCATCAGCACGAAGTTGGCGACGTAGACCGGGATGTCCTCGCCGGTGATCGGATGGATCGCCCACTGCCCGGTGGCCATGCCACGCTTTTCCTGGGTTTCCAGGTCGGCCTCGGACACGCCGCCGCGCCGCAGGTCGGCCAGGAACGCCGCGAGCTCGGGATTGCCTTCGGCCGCCTTCAAGGCCAGCGGATGCTCGCCGGCGATGCTGATGAAGGTCACGCCCATCAGCGTGTCGGGACGCGTCGTGTACACGACAAGCTCCCTGAGATCGGGCGACACATCCTCGCCATCGACGCGGAAGCTGATCTCCAGGCCTTCGCTGCGACCGATCCAGTTGCGCTGCATGGTCTTGACCGAGTCCGGCCAGCCCGGCAGGCGATCGAGGCCGTCGAGCAGTTCCTGCGCGTAGTCGGTGATCTTCAGAAACCACTGTGGGATCTCGCGCTTCTCGACCAGCGCGCCGGAACGCCAGCCGCGGCCGTCGATGACCTGCTCGTTGGCCAGCACGGTCTGGTCGACCGGGTCCCAGTTGACGACCGAATTGCGGCGGTAGGCCAGGCCCTTCTTCATCAGGCGCACGAACATGCGCTGCTCGTGCACGTAGTAGTCCGGCGCGCAGGTCGCGAACTCGCGGCTCCAGTCGATCGCATAACCCAGCGACTGCAGCTGCGAGCGCATGTGCGCGATGTTGGCATAGGTCCACTTGGCCGGCGCGGTCGCGTTCTTGATCGCAGCGTTCTCGGCCGGCAGGCCGAACGCATCCCAGCCCATCGGCTGCAGCACGTTCTTGCCGATCATCCGCTGGTAACGGCTGATGACGTCGCTGAGCGTGTAGTTGCGCACGTGTCCCATATGCAGCGCGCCCGACGGATACGGCAGCATCGACAGGCAGTAGTACTTGGGCTTGTCGCTGGTTTCGTCGACCTCGAAGGCCTTCGAATCGCGCCAGAACTGCTGGGCGGAGGCCTCGACGGCGGCAGGCTGGTAGGCGGCCGGGTCGGTCGCGGGGACGGGGCTGGAGGCGTTGACTGGGTCGCTGGACACGGCAATGGCGGAAGCGGTGGGAGCTGAACAGCCTACCGCAGCGCCCCGGCGGCGTCATGCGAAGACATCGCCCGCGGCGCGCACTGGTTCATGAAGCCCGGTGCCCGCAGTGGCTACACTGGCCGGGCGTTCCCCCGGCAATCCGCAATCGATGCCCCCAAGCCCCGCGTCCCCAGCGTCCCGCCTGCGGCCCTACCGGCCCGCGACCTTCATCGCCACCCTGGTGCTGCTGCTGGGCGTCGGCGTGGCCAGCGTGATCGGCGTCAGTACCCTGCGCGACAGCAATCTTGCGATCGAACGCAGCTACCAGGTGCTGAATCTGATCGAGGTGCTGGACCACAGCATCCGCGTGACCGAATCCAACGCCCGCGCCTACCGGCTGACCGGGCACGCCGGCTACCGCGAGCAGTACCTGGCGTCGCTGCCGGAAGTGCAGCGCGCGTCGCAGGGGCTGATCGGCTTCACCCCGGCGGCGTCGACGCTGCGCAGCCAGGCCGAACGCCTGCAGGCACTGGCCGACCTGCGCCTGGCCGAGATACAGGGCCTGTTCGACATGCAGGAGACCCTGGGCAGGACGGCCGCGCAGGAGGCGTCGGATCCCACCAGCAGCCTGGCCCGCTGGCGCGAGATCGATGTACTGAGCCAGCAGATGCGCGACAGCGAGCGCGAACGCCTGCAGTCGCGGCAGGACGGCAGTCTGCGCCTGGCACGCTGGGTCATCGCCTTCGTCGTGCTCGGCATGCTGTTGTCGAGCTTCCTGCTGGTGACGCTGACCATCAGCCTGTCGCGCGAGGTGCGGCGTTCGGGCAGGCTCGGACGCGAGTCGCGCGATGCCTTCCTCGGCATGCAGGCATCCAACGCGCAGCGCGAACACCTGTCCGAGCAGCGCCACAAGCTCAGCCGCTATTCCAGCCTGCTGCAGAGCTGCGACAACCGCAACGAGATCATGCAGCTGACCGCCAGCACGATCCGCGCCCTGGTGCCCAACGCCAGCGGTCAGTGCTACGTGCTGCGCTCGTCGCAGGATTTCCACGAAAGCGTCGCCAGCTTTGGCGACCAGGTCGTCAGCAGCGGCGACCTGCTGCTGTCGCGGCAATGCTGGGCGCTGCGCCGTGGCCAGACGCACTACCTGCCTGGCGGCTCGGTCGGCATGCGCTGCGACCATATCGATGCCGACGCCGACCTGCAGCGGACCTCGTGCCTGTGCCTGCCGCTGGTGGCCCAGGGCAGCCCGATCGGACTGCTGCACGTCAGCGCGCCGGCCAGCGGCTCGCCCGACGACACCGATGCCGACATCATCGCCGCGGTCGCCGAGCAACTCGCGCTGGCGCTGGCCAACATGCAGTTGCGCGAGAAGCTGCAGGTGCAGTCGCTGCGCGACCCATTGACCGGCCTGTTCAATCGCCGTTACCTCGAAGAAAACCTCGCCCGCGAGCTGCATCGCTGCGAACGCCGCAAGCTGCCGCTGTCGGTGCTGATGCTCGATGTCGACTATTTCAAGCAGTTCAACGACAGCCATGGCCATGCCGCCGGCGATGCCGTGCTGGCCCTCGTCGGGCGGACGCTGACCGAAGCGATCCGGCAGGAGGACATGGGCTGCCGTTACGGCGGCGAGGAGTTCACCGTCGTGCTGCCGGAGACCGACGCCGCGACCGCGTTCGCGCGTGCCGAGACGATCCGGCGGACGCTGGAGACGGCCACCATCGTGCACCTGCGGCAGACGCTGGGGCCGGTCACGGTCTCGATCGGCATCGCGACCTACCCCGCCGACGGCACGACCCCGGAACTGCTGCTGGAAGTCGCCGATGCCTGGCTGTACCGCGCAAAGGCCGGCGGCCGCAACCAGATCGCGCCGACGCCCTGAGCGCGCACCGATGGCCGGACCGGCGCGGACCGCGGTCCGGCGGATGAACCCGGGGCGTGTCCGACGCGCGTGACACGAGCGGTCTGCGCGACCGTCCATGCGGCCCATGCGGATGGCGCCGACTTCCGCGGGACTCCCGCATCCGCATCCCGCGGCGCGCGACCTGCGCGCGGCTCCGCCACTGTGCTTCAATCGCGGCTCCTGTCTCCGGAGCCACCCGATGTCCGCATCCTCACGTCCGCCATTCGTTTCCCTGCTGCTGGCATCGGCACTGGCATCGCTCCTGCCGTTGAGCGCGTCCGCCGCCGGCACTGCCGTGCATTGCGACCGGCTGTTCGATGCACGCAGCGGTCGGATGCTCGGCGAGCACACCATCGTGGTCGAGGACGGACGCATCGCCAGCGTCATTCCCGGCCGCGCGAAGCTGGCCGGCGACATCGAATCGATCGTACTCGGCGACCGCACCTGCCTGCCCGGCTGGACCGACCTGCACGTCCACCTCGGCAGCCAGTCCAGTCCGCAGAGCTATTCCGAAGGCTTCCGCCTCGATCCGGTCGACTATGCGTTCCGCTCGGTCGGCTACGCCGGCAAGACCCTGATGGCCGGCTTCACCAGCGTGCGCGACCTGGGCGGCGAAGTCAGCCCGCACCTGCGCGACGCGGTGAACCAGGGTCTGGTCGATGGCCCGCGGATTTTCGCCGCCGGCAAATCCATCGCCACCACCGGCGGCCACGCCGATCCCAGCAACGGCCTCAACACGATGCTGTCGCACCTGATCGGCCCGCCCGGCCCGACCGAAGGCGTCATCAACTCCATCGACGACGCCCGCCAGGCGGTGCGCCAGCGCTACAAGGAAGGCAGCGACGTCATCAAGATCACCGCGACCGGCGGCGTGCTGTCGTACGCCAAGTCCGGCGACGCGCCGCAGTTCACGTTCGACGAGATCAAGGCGATCGTGCAGACCGCCAACGACTACGGCTATCGCGTCGCCGCGCATGCGCATGGCACCGAGGGCATGAAGCGCGCGGTCGAGGCCGGCGTCACCAGCATCGAACACGGCACCCAGATGACCGACGAGGTCATCCGGCTGATGAAGCAGCACGGCACCTGGTACGTGCCGACCATCTACGCCGGCCGCTTCGTCGCCGACAAGGCCAGGCAACCCGGCTATTTCCCGGAGATCGTGCGGCCCAAGGCAGCCGCGATCGGCGCGCAGATCCAGCAGACCGCGGCACGCGCCTACAAGGGCGGCGTCAAGATCGCGTTCGGCACCGACCAGGGCGTCGGGCCGCATGGCGACAACGCGCGTGAGTTCATCTACATGGTCGAAGCCGGCATTCCAGCTGCCTATGCTCTGCAGTCGGCCACGCTGCATGCCGCCACCGTGCTCGGCGTCGACGACCAGGGCGTCATCGAGGTCGGCAAGCGCGCCGACATCATCGCGGTGGCCGGCGACCCGGTGACCGACATCAACGCAGTGATGAACGTGGACTTCGTGATGAAGGACGGCAAGGTCTACAAGTCGCCGGCAGCGGCATCGACGGCCGCAGCCACGACTGCCACTGCGCAGTAACGACAGCGGCATGCCTTGGGCGGCATGCCCTGATGGCAACCGCACCTGCCGCGGACGTGGCCTCACGTTCGCGGCAGGCGCACCAGGATCCGCGTCACCCACGCCATCCATGCGAACCACGCCAGCGTCGCGATCCGTTGCGCGGGCGCGACGCCGATCAGATCCGCACCCAATACCGCCAGCAGCAACACCGCCGCGATCGCGAGGCCTGCCCGGCGCAGGCCTTGCCTGGCCACCGACAGCGCCAGCAGTGCGGCCGCAAACGCGATCCACCAGCAGGTCCACAGCACCGCATGCCAGCGGCTGGCGCCGGCATCGAGTTCATTGAGATCCAGCGGCGCCAGGCCCTGTGCCGCGAAGGCCAGCGCCGACAGCAGCGCAAGATTGCAGCCCTGCCGCGCCCACACGCCGGCATTCTCGGGCAGACGGTTGCGCAGGCCATTGGCCAGCAGCGCCATCGACAGCCCCGGCAACACGAACACCATCGCGTTGAACAACCACGCGCCCGGCAATCCGGCGGCGCCCGGCAATCCGATCGGATGCCGCCATTGCGAGTAACCATCCAACTGCGCGCCCAACGCGAGCAGCGCGCCGGCCCAGACCAGCGCCGCGCCCCAGGCCAGCGCCGCCGGTGGTCGCGCCAGTGGCGGCCAGGTCAATCCTGCCATCGGAACACCTCTTCGATTCCCACGTTGAATGTCCGCGCGATGCGGAACGCAAGTTCCAGAGACGGCGCGTATTTGCCGGCTTCCAGCGCAATGATCGTCTGCCGCGTGACCCGGCAGGCATCGGCCAGTCCCTGTTGCGTCATCTGCCCGTTCTCGAAACGCAGGCGGCGGATCTCGTTGACGATCGGTGTGCTCGCGATCGGTGTGCTCGCCATCAGCCCGGCACTCCGACGGCAGGCCACATGCACGACACCGCACTCCACCCCACCACGCTCCACGACACGGCGTTCAATGCCGGTCCCGCCAGTACATCACCGCGGAGGCGACGTACTCCACCAGCCAGCCCCACATCAACGCGAATACCAGCAGGTGCGCGATCATCAGCGGCGACGCCCATTGCAGCATGTGCGCAGGCGAGAACCCGAACATCACCGCCAGCGCGGCGACGCTGAACACCAGTGCGCCCTGCCCCCAGCTTGCCGCCTCGCCCTCGATGATGCGATCGCGCTCGTCGGCCTGCACCCTGTCCTTCCAGCGCGACGCCAGCCACTGCGACAGGATCGCCCAGGCCACCAGCAGCAGCATCAGCTTGCGTGCGATCCCGTTGAACTGGACGGCCTGTGGCGCGTCCACCGCACGCATCAGCTGCAGGTTGGCGCCGAAGTAGAACAGCGCGACCAGCATGAAGCCCACGCCGATCCAGGCCCGCCACTCACCCGGTGAGATCGCGTGTTCGACCTGCGGCGCCGGCAGGCGCGATGCCGCGTGCAGCGCCAGCGCGGCCACCGCGACCAGCACCATGATCCCCAGGTAGCCCAGGTCCACACCAAACAGCGGATCACTCCAGGCCAGCAGCGCCCACAGCAAGAGCCCGGCTGCCAGCACTGCGCCAATCCAACGTCCCGACCACCGCATGATGTCACCTCGACCAGACTATATGTAAAAACAACCTTACTTATTGATTGTTGGATGTCAACTGTTTTTTACATGGACTTGGATTCATCGCCGGGCGCCGCCATCCTGACCGCAGTCCAACAGGAAGCCTCCATGTCCCCCGACCCCGCCACATCGCACGTCTTCGACGCCACCACCGCGACCTTCGAGGCCGACGTCCTGCAGAAGTCCATGGACACCCCGGTCCTGGTCGATTTCTGGGCCGAATGGTGCGGCCCCTGCAAGGCGCTGGGCCCGATCCTCGAGAAGATCGCCGGCGACTTCCACGGCAGCTTCCTGCTGGCCAAGGTCGACACCGAGGCCGAGCCGCAGATCGCCGGCGCGTTCCAGATCCGCTCGATCCCGACCGTGTTCCTGGTCCGCGGCGGACAGATCGTTGATGGCTTCCAGGGCGCACTGCCGGAAGGCCAGGTCCGTGAGTTCCTGAAGCACCACGGCATCGAGCCGGGCCAGCCGCAGGACGCCGACGCCGATGTCGTCGACAGCGCGCCGATCGATCCCGCGGCCGATGTCGCGCGCCTGCGCACGCTGGTCGCCGATGAGGCCGACAAGCCCGAGCACCAGCTCGACCTGGCGCTGGCACTGCTGCGCACCGGCGAAGCCAACGAGGCCCGGACCCTGCTCGATGGCCTGCCGGCCAACCTGTCCACCGACGACCGCGCGGTCAACGCGCGCGCGCGGCTGGGCTTTGCCGCCGCGCTGGAGGGCGCACCCTCGGCGGCGGCGCTGCGCGCAACGCTGGACGCCAACCCGGACGACCATGCCGCACGCCACCTGCTGGGCACGCACCTGCTGCTGGGCGGCGAATCGGAGGCCGGCCTCGACGCCTTCCTGGACATCCTGCGCCGGGATCGCGAGTTCGGCGACGCGCTCGGCAAGCGTGCGCTAATCGATGCCTTCCGCATCCTCGACGACGCCGAACTGGTCGGACGCTATCGCCGCAAGATGTCGTCGCTGCTGTTCTGACACAACGACGCACGGGCGCGGCGACAGGCCCGCCCGTGCCCGCTGGTCATGCACAACCGGCCCGGCGTGGCCACTCCTGCCTGAGTCAGTCCGGTGTGCGCACGCGGATTGTTTCGAAGGCCGCAAGCGCCGCCTTGCGGCCTTCCGCGAGGTCGACGATCGGCGTCGACGGATAGCCGGCGGCACGCGCCAGGGCTGGCTGCTCCCACGGCGCATGCCGTAGCGGTGCCGGCAGGCCGGCCAGTTCCGGCACCCAGCGCGCGATGTACTCGCCCTTCGGATCGAAGCGGCTGGCCTGCAGCACCGGATTGAACACCCGCACATAGGGCGCCGCATCCACGCCGGTGCCTGCGGCCCATTGCCAACCCAGGCTGTTGTTGGCCAGGTCGGCGTCGACCAGCGTGTCCCAGAACCAGCGCGCGCCTTCGCGCCAGTGCGCGCGCAGGTGCTTGGTCAGGAAACTGGCGACGATCATGCGCACGCGGTTGTGCATCCACCCGGTCTGCCAGAGTTCGCGCATGCCGGCATCGATGATCGGCACGCCGGTGCGGCCGTGACGCCAGGCCTCGAGATCGGCGCGCGCAGGCCTGGCCCACGGAAAATCGTCGAAGCGCGGATTGAAGTTGGCATCCGTGGTCTGCGGGAAATGATGCAGCACGTGGTGCGCGAACTCGCGCCAACCCAGCTCGCGCAGGCTGGCTTCGCGACCGCTGCCGTCCTGCGTCTGCAACAGCGCGCGCGCGATCTGGCGTGGCGAGATCTCGCCAAAATGCAGGTGCGGCGACATCCGCGACGTTCCCGCCACCGACGGCACGTCACGCGCCTTGGCGTAGTCATGCAGCCGCTCGTCGATGAATCGCCGCAGCGCTTCTTCGGCCCCCAGCTCGCCCGGCGTCCAGTCCTCCCAGAAGCCCTTGTCCCAGCCCAGCGACGGTTGCAGGCCAAGTGCGTCCAGCGCGACTTCGCCAGGCAGTGCGGCATGCAACGGCAACCGCTCCGGCGCCGGCATGGCATCGGGCAGTCGCCACTGCGACAGCGCCGTGCGCCAGAACGGAGTGAATACCCGGTACGGATCGCCCTGCTTGGTCTGCACCTGCCAGGGCTCGAACATCAGGCTGGCGTTGTGGCTTTCGACATGCAGTCCCTGCGCACGCAGTTCGCGCTTGAGCCGGGTGTCGCGGGCTTCGATCGCCGGCTCGTAGCGGCGGCTCCAGAACACCGCCTCGGCGCCGCTGGCCTCCACGATCGCCTGCACTGTCGCCAGCGTCGGTCCGCGGAACAGATGCAGGCGCGCGCCGACGCCACGCAGGCGCGCCTCCATGGCCTGCAACGAGCGATGGCGCCAAGCATCGGAGGCGGCACCCGGCGCCCAGTCGCCTTCCTCATCAGGGGCATGCACGTAAGCCAGCAGGGGCGCATGGCCGAGCCGCAGCGCAGCCTGCAGGGCGGGCTGGTCAGCCAGGCGCAGGTCGTTGCGCAGCAATACGATGGCGACGGACATCAAGGCCTCGGGGTGTCAGGGGAAGGGAGCCGCATCGCGATCGCAGGGACCAGGACGGGCGCGCCATGATGCCAGCCGCCTCGTCGGCGCCTGCATCACGATCAAAACATACTGATGCGTATGTTAGGCTTCAGGCCTCCCGACCGACGCCCAACCGACCTACGATGAAAGCCTCGACCCTGCGCTGGATCTTCAACGTATGGCCGCCGTTCCTGTTCTCCGGCATCCACGTGTCCCGGCTGAGCCAGGACTGGCGGCATGCCGAGGTCGCGTTGCGGATGCGGCCCTGGAACCGCAACTACGTCGGCACGCATTTCGGCGGCAGCCTGTTCGCGATGACCGATCCGTTCTGGATGATCATGGTCAAGGAAGCGCTGGGCCGCGACTACATCGTCTGGGACCAGGCCGCCGAGATCGCCTTCGTCAAACCCGGTCGCGGCACCGTCATCGCGCGTTTCCACCTGCAGGACGCTCCGCTGGACGAGATCCGCGCGGCCGCCGCCGACGGCAGCAAGGTGTTGCGCTGGTTCGACACCGAGATCGTCGATGACCAGGGCGATGTCGTGGCGCGCCTGCGCAAGCAGTTGTACGTGCGTCGCAAGCGCGACCGCCCCCCGCAGCCAGCGCCGGGCCAGGCATAGGCGGAGCAGGCATCAGACAGCCGCGCCGGGCGCGGCGCCCGCTGGATGCCCCCCGGCTTGCCCTGCCGGACCTTGCGACCGCAACTGACCGAGCGCGGGCCCTGCCGTTGGAAAGCGCACGAACAGGCTACGGGCGGCCCATCTTGCGGGAACCAGGACCATCGCGTCCGTGTCGAAACGATGCCGCCCTGGAGCGGCCACGTCGCCATCACTGCCTGCCCGCCCGCGTCCATCCGTCCGACCGGCGCGATCATGCAGGGCCTGGGTTCATCGCTGAGCGTCAACGCGCGATATCCTGCGTGCCGTTGACAGGGGATCCACATGCCGACCGGCACCTACCAGACCGACCCGCCGCCGTTTCCGGAAATTCCCGGTTATCGGCTGTCGCGCGTGATCGGCAAGGGTGGCATGTCGACGGTCTACCTGGGCACCCAGTTGTCGCTGTCGCGCGAAGTCGCGATCAAGGTGATGCTGTCGGAAGCGCTGGCCGACGAAGTCAGCCGTCGCCGCTTCGAGAACGAGGCGCGCACGATCGCCCGCCTCGAGCATCCGCACATCGTCGGCATCCATGAGGTCGGTCGCACCACGCAGGGCCAACCCTGGTACGCGATGCCGCACCTGTCGGGCGGACACCTGGGCCAGCGCGACTTCACGCAATCGCACGACCGCGTCCGCGACACCCTGCAGGCGTTACTGTCGGCGCTGTCGTTCGCGCATGCGCGCGGCGTGGTCCATCGCGACGTCAAGGCCGAGAACGTGCTGTTCGACGAAGCCGACCGTCCGTTGCTGGCCGACTTCGGCATCGCGCTGCGCCGTGGCCACGGCACCCGCGTCACCATGACCGGGCTGGCCGTGGGCAGCACCGCCTACATGGCACCCGAACAGGCGCGCGGACAGCAGGTCGACCAGCGCGCCGACCTCTACAGCGTCGGCGTGCTGACCTGGGAAATGCTGACCGGCGAACTGCCGTACAAGGCCGACGATGCGTTGGCGATGGCGATCCAGCACACCCAGAACCCGATCCCGAGGCTGCCGGCGCGCTTGCGCCACTGGCAGCGCTTCGTCGACCGCGCGATGGCGAAGTCGCCGCGCAAGCGTTTCCACGATGCCCGCCAGATGCTCGAAGCGCTGGACCAGGTGCGTTGGCTCGATGGCAGGCAGGAACCGTGGTCGACGCGCCTGCGCAAGTACGCGCAATCGCTGGTGCGCCCGGTGCCGCGCGTGGCGCTGATTCCGGTCGGCCTGCTGGCCGCGGGCGTCATCGGCGTCGCCCTGCAGCGCGATCGTGGCTGGTCGCTCGGCGAGGACTTCCGGACCCCGGACAGCCAGGGCACCGCCGTGCCGTCCGATGCATCCGCCGAGGCCTCCATCGACACTCCCTCCGACGGGAACGTCGCCGAAGAAGCAGCGGCGTCGACCGACAACGTGAGCCCGGACGCCGACACCCTGCCCGGCAACGTCATCGATGCGACCCGCGCCCTGCATCGCGCCGCGCCCGAATCGATCGCCGGCAGCTGGCTGGCGACAATGGACCGCCGGCTGGCCAATGGCGTGATCAGCGTGGCCGACAGCCGCAACGCCGCCGACAGCCTGATCTCGGCCTGGCAGGCCGATCCCGCGCACCTGCAATTGCCGGCCGCCACCCAGCGCCTGTTGCACGCACTGGGCAACAGCGCGACCCGCGCGATCGCCGCCAACGAGGATGCCCAGGCCCAGGCCCTGCTGGCACAGGCGATGCGTGCGGCCAGGACGCTTGGCGTCGAGCCCGCGGATCCCGCACTGGAGACGCTGCGCAGTGAGGTCGACAAGGCCATCGCCGCGCGCATCGGTCGCAGCCGCGATCCTGCCGTTGCCGTGCGCAGCATCGAAAGCGCGCGCATCGTCGGCCTGGCGCAGGCGCGCATCGACGCCCTGCTGTCGCGCGCGAATGCAAGGCCGCGCGCAGCCGCCGGCAGCAACATCGCGCTGTTGTCGCTGGACGTCGCCGGACGCCAGGTGCAGGTCTTCGCCGCGCCGGTCAACCGCATCGACTACGCACGCTTCGCGGAGGCCAGCCAGCGCGAACCGGGCCTGTGTCGCGAGCGCGGCTCGCTGTTGCGGGTGCTGTCGCCGCGCGACTGGACCACGCCCGGATTCGCGCAGGCCGGGACGGATCCGGTGGTCTGCGTGTCCTGGCAGGACGCCAAGGCCTATGCCGCCTGGGCCGGCCAGCGCGACGGCCAGCGTTACCGCCTGCTGACCGCCGAGGAAGCACGCGCGCTGCCCAGCGCCAGCGCGGCCAAGCCCACCGCCGAATGGCGCGCGGACTGCGGCAAGGACTGCGCGCGCCGCCTGGTCACTGGCGCAAGCTGGCGCACAGCGGATGCATCGCGCGCGCTGGCCTCCGACCGCGGTTACGACGACGTCGGTTTCCGCCTCGCGATCGAACGCTGAGTGCCGACATAGGCTGGTTGACATACACTTGCGCGCTCGGCGGCAGAGCCGCGCAGGCGCTGCGCGGATGCCCACCTGACAGACGAACAGACGACAGGCCCCCGCGCGATGTCCACACCCTCTTCCCCCGCGCGCCGCGTGCAGCGGCTGTTCCTGACCGGCCTGCTGACGCTGTTGCCGATCTGGCTGACCTGGGTCGTCGTCAAGTTCGTGTTCGTGCTGCTGTCGGACATCAGCAAGCCCTGGGTCGGGCCGCTGTCGGAGCAGATCGCCGCGTCGTTCCCGAGCGCGATGGGCTGGGTCCACGCCGCCTCGGTGCAGAACACCATCGCGCTGGCCGCGACCGTGGGCCTGATCCTCGGCGTCGGCTGGCTCACGCGGCGCGTCATCGGCCAGCGCATCCTCGGCTGGCTGGACGCGCTGGTGCAGAAGATCCCGCTGGCCAACATCATCTATTCCAGCGCGCGCAAACTGCTCGACATCCTGCAGACCAAGCCAGACGGCACCCAGCGCGTGGTGCTGATCGACTTCCCGCACAGCGAGATGAAATCGGTCGGCTTCGTGACCCGGGTCATCCGCGAACAGGGCACCGGACGCGAACTCGCGGCGGTATATGTGCCGACCACGCCCAATCCGACCTCGGGTTACCTCGAGATCGTGCCGGTCGAAAAAATCACCCCGACCGACTGGACCGTCGACCAGGCGATGAGCTTCATCATCTCCGGCGGCGCCGTCGCACCGGACACGATCCCGTTCGATCCTCCCGGCAAGAACACCGCCACAGTCGATCCCGCGCAGGCATGACCGCAAGGCTGCTCGACGATCGCGCCACGCGCCTGTTCATCGGGCTGGCGGCGTTCTTCTGCGCCAACGCCGTGCTGGCCGAGTTCATCGGCGTCAAGATCTTCGCGCTCGAGGACACGCTGGGCGTCGCCCCGTTCGAGTGGCGCCTGTTCGGACAGGCCGGCTCGCTGAGTTTCACCGCCGGCACCCTGCTGTGGCCGATCGTGTTCGTGTTCACCGACGTCATCAACGAGTTCTTCGGCAGGCGCGGCGTGCGCATGATCTCGTGGATCGCGGTCGGCCTGATCCTGTACGGCTTCGTGTTCGCATTCGCCGCGATCGCGCTGGCCCCGGCCAGTTGGTGGGTCACCGCCGCGCAGGCACAGGGCGTGCCCGACTACCAGGCCGCGTTCGCCGCGATCTTCGGCCAGGGGCTGTGGACGATCGCCGGATCGGTCGTGGCGTTCCTGATCGGCCAGCTGATCGACGTCCAGGTCTTCCACAAGATCCGCCAGGCGACCGGCGAACGCTGGGTCTGGATGCGCGCCACCGGCTCGACCGCGGTGTCGCAGCTGATCGACAGCTTCGTGGTGATCTGGATCGCGTTCGTGCTCGGGCCGCAGCAATGGCCGACCTCGCTGTTCCTGGCCGTCAGCAGCGTCAACTACGCCTACAAGATGCTGGCCGCAATCGCATTGATCCCGTTGATCTACCTGGTGCGCCACGGCATCCGCCGCTACCTCGGCGATGCCCGCGCCGAGGAGCTGCGGCGCCAGGCCGCCGAAGGCTGAGCGGCCCCGCCGCCCGGGCGCTTACCTGCCAGTCCGCCCGCCTGCCCGCCCGTCCATCGGAACCGCCACCCGCCAGCCCCCCTGACCAGCGGCCCATGCGCCGCGGCCCGGAAACTGGAATGATCGGCGCACCTTCCGCTGGAATCCTGCCGATGCTGCGTCCGCTGCTGCTTGCCCTTGCCGTCACTGCCGCATTGTCGGCCTGCGACCGCCCCGCCCCGACCGCTGCCGACCCGGCCGCCGCACCTGCCGCCAGCGCGCAGGACGCGACCGCGCGCGCCGCCGAGCTGACCAAGGCCTATGCCGAGTTCTGGGAAGAAACGCTGAAGTTGAACCCGGTGCAGGCGACCTTCCAGGGCGACAACCGCTACAACGACCAGTTGCCTGATTTCGGCTCGGCCGACTACCGCAAGCAGATGCACGACTTCACCGAGCGCTGGCTCAAGCGTATCGAAGGCATCGGCAGCGAAGGCCTCGCCGGCCAGGACCTGCTGAGCTACGAGATCTTCGTGCGCAGCGCCAAACAATCGCTGGACGCAGAGAAATTCCCGGGCTGGATGCTGCCAGTCAACCAGATGGGCAGCGTCGCCAGCTATGCGGTGATGCTCGGATCGGGATCGGTCGCGCAGCCGTTCAAGACCGTCAAGGACTACGACAACTGGCTCGCCCGCGCGGCACGCTTTCCGGTGCTGCTCGACACCGAGATCGCCAACATGCGCGAAGGCATCGCCGCCGGCGTGGTGCAGCCGCGCGTGGTCATGGAAAAGGTGCTGCCGCAGCTGGACGCGGTGATCACCGATAAACCCGAGGACAGCCAGTTCTGGGGACCGGTCAAGGCCTTCCCGCAGGACTTCAGCGACGCCGACAAGCAGCGCCTGACGTCCGAGTTCCGCGCCCTGGTCATCGAACAGCTGATGCCGGCACTGCGCCGCCAACGCGCGTTCATCGCCGACGAATACCTGCCCAAGACCCGCGACAGCGTCGGTCTCGATGCGCTGCCCAACGGTCAGGCCTGGTATGCGTTCAACGCACAGCAACAGACCACCACCACACAGACGCCGGCCGAGATCCACCAGATCGGCCTCGACGAAGTCGCGCGCATCCATGGCGAGATCCGCAAGGTCATGGCCGAGGTGAAGTTCGAGGGATCGCTGCAGGATTTCTTCAAGTTCATGCAGTCCGACAAGCAGTTCGAATTCAAGTCCGAGCAAGCGCTGCTTGAGCATTACCGTGCGCTGGAAGCCAAGGTCGAGGCCAAGGTGCCGACGCTGTTCTCGCTGACGCCCAAGGCCGGCTTCGAGATCCGCCCGATCGAAGCATTCCGCGCGCAGTCGGCGGCCGGCGGCGAATACATGTCGCCCAGCGAGGACGGCACGCGCCCGGGCATCTTCTACGTCAACACCTACGACCTGCCGACGCGCAAGACCTGGGATGCCGAGGACCTGTTCCTGCACGAAGCCATCCCCGGCCACCATTTCCAGCTTGCGCTGCAGCAGGAGCTGACCGACGTGCCCGCGTTCCGCCGCTTCGGTGGCGAGACCGCCTTCGTCGAAGGCTGGGGCCTGTATGCCGAAGGCCTGGGCAAGGACCTGGGCGTCTATACCGATCCCTACAGCTACTTCGGCCGCCTGCAGGGCGAGCTGTGGCGCGCCGTGCGCCTGGTGGTCGACACCGGCCTGCATAGCAAGGGCTGGACCCGCCAGCAGGTGCTGGACTACATGTTCGAGAACTCATCGGTCAGCGAGCCCGACGCGATCGCCGAGGCCGAGCGTTACATCGCATGGCCGGGGCAGGCATTGGCGTACAAGACCGGCGAGCTGAAGATCAAAGCGCTGCGTGCGCGTGCCGAGCAGGCCCTGGGCGACAAGTTCGACATCCGCCAGTTCCATGCCGAAGTGCTCAAGGATGGCGCGGTGCCGCTGGGCGTGCTGGAAGCCAAGATCGACCGCTGGATCGCGGCGCAGAAGGGCTGAGCCCGCGGCGCGTGCAGAGACGTCCCGGCCTGCCGACGCAGCGCCGGGACACCGCGATGCAATGTGGTGTGGCGAGGCGCGATTCTGTTTGGCAGGTCCAGCGGGCTGCTGGCAGGTGGGCAGATAGATTGGCCTGGCAGTCCGAGGACGCCTGAGCCCGAAAACGACAATGCCGCCCTGGGGCGGCATTGTCTTGACGCTCACACCACCGGGATCAGGCGCGGCTGTCGCTGCGGTTGCCCTGCGGACGGGCCGTGCTGGGGCGGTGCTGCTTGGGACCGGCATGCGCGTGCGCACTGCGGTCGGCCGGCTTGCCATGCCCACCACGGCTGCCCGGCTTGCGCGGGGCGCGATGGCCGGCCGGCTTCTGCTCGCCCGGACGCAGGCCCGGACGCGCACCCATCGACGGCTTGCGCTGCTGCTGTCCGCCGCCACCGTTCTTCGGGATCGGGGTGTCCAGACGGATCGGACGGCTCGGCTCGTAGCCGGGCACGTTCTCCATCAGGATGTCCGCCTTCAGCATGCGCTGGATCTGCTTGAGCAGGCCGCCCTCTTCCGGCGAGACCAGCGACAGGGCTTCGCCCGACGCGCCGTTGCGGCCGGTGCGGCCGATGCGGTGCACGTAATCCTCGGCGACCATCGGCAGGTCATGGTTGATGACCAGCGGCAGGTTCGGGATGTCCAGTCCACGGGCGGCGACATCGGTCGCGACCAGGATGCGCGCACGGCCCGACTTGAACTGGTCCAGCGCCTTCTGGCGCTGCGCCTGGCTCTTGTTGCCGTGGATCGCGACCGTCTTCAGGCCGGCCTTGTCGAGCTGCTCGGCCAGGCGGTTGCAGCCATGCTTGGTCTTGCCGAAGATCAGCACCTGGTCGGTATGGCGACGCGCCAGGATGTCGACCAGCAGGTCGCGCTTGCGCTGCGCGTCGACCGGATGCACGCGGTGCACGATGGTCTCGGCGATGGTGTTGTTGGCCGCGACCTGGATCTGCTGCGGATTACGCATGAACTCCAGCGCCAGCGCCTTGATGCGCGCTTCGAACGTCGCCGAGAACAGCAGCGTCTGGCGGTCCTTCGGCACGCGGCCGAGGATGCGCTTCATCGACGGCAGGAAACCCATGTCGAGCATGCGGTCGGCTTCGTCGAGGATCAGCACCTCGACGGCATCGAGCTTGGCGTGGCCCGATTCCATATGGTCGAGCAGGCGACCCGGGCAGGCGACCAGGATGTCGACGCCGCGACGCAAATTCTCGATCTGCGGCTGCATGCCGGCACCGCCATAGATGGTGGTGACGTTCAGGCGCAGGTGGCGGCCGTAGGCCTTGATGCTGTCGGCGACCTGCACCGCGAGCTCGCGCGTGGGCACCAGCACCAGGGCGCGCGGCTTGCGCGGACCCTTCGGCGGCGTGGTTTTGGACAGGTGCTGCAGCAGCGGCAGGCCGAAGGCGGCGGTCTTGCCGGTACCGGTCTGGGCGCCGCCCAGCAGGTCATGGCCGGCCAGGACCAGCGGAATGGCCTCGGCCTGGATCGGCGTCGGGGTGGTGTAGTTGGACTCGGACAGCGCGCGCAGCAATGCGGGCGACAGGCCCAGGCTTTCAAAACTCATGGATGTTGACTCCGTTCAGCCCGTTGGCGAGCGAGGGCACCCCGCTGCAATGCGGAGGACCGGCGTCGATGGCCTTGGACTGGCTTGCCCGGAACTATCCAGAACCGCGTTGCGGGCAATGATTTGACGGCGACCGGATGCTCCGGGCCGTGTCTGCGCGACGAAAGACGTGCGGGATAAGAAGCCGGGCGGCCCTTTCGGGAGATGCGCGGCGGGCGTACCAGGATCGTATCCGCCACGGACCTCGGGTCCGGCGCGGAAGGCAGCCGTTTTGCAGAACATGCCAATTGTATGCAATTGCCGGCCGGTTCACCAGTCCACCCGATGTCATCGCCTACAATGCCGTCCTCATCCTGGGGAGATGGACCTGCGCCTTGAATGCGATTGCCAACACCATGCCGGGATTTTCGGCGTTGCTGCAACGTCCTGACGCCAGGACCGGCCTGTTGAACGCCTCCCTGCTGAACCCGGTCCTGGTCCGAGCCCTGGCAATCGTGCTCGCGCTGCTCGCCCTGCTGGCCGCGGCGGACGTGTCGGCGCAGGAATGGCGCTACCGCGTGCGGCCCGGCGACAACGTCTGGGAGCTGGCGCGCAGGCACCTCAAGCCCGACGTGCCCTGGGAGCGCCTGCAGGCGCTGAACCAGGTCGAGGACCCCTATCGCCTGGTGCCCGGCTCGGTGATGCGCTTCCCGCTGGCGTGGCTGCACCAGCAACCCGCCAAGGCCCGCGTCGTCGCATTCGCCGGCAACATCCAGGCCACCCGGCCCGGTTCGGCCACCCCCTTCCCGATCAGCGTCGACCAGTCCCTGGACGCCGGCACGACCCTGCGCACCGCCGCCGATGCCAGCCTGACGCTGGAGTTCGCCGATGGCTCGCGCCTGCAGCTGATGGGCGACAGCGAGCTGCAGCTCGACCGTCTCAGCGCCTACGGCAGCACCGGCATGGTCGATACCCGGCTGCGCCTGCCGCGCGGCCGTACCAGCTACGACGTCAAGCCCAACCGTGGCCCGGGTTCGCGGTTCATCGTCGAATCGCCCGGGCTGATGACCAGCGTGCGCGGCACCGGTTTCCGCGTGGCCAGCGACGGCACCCGCAGCCACTCCGAGGTCTACAACGGCAACGTCGACGTCAGCGGCGGCGGTCGCCGGGTCGTCGTCGCGGCCGGTCGCGGCACCTACAACGATGCCCGCCAGCAGCCGGTGACGCCGGTCGCGCTGCTGCCGGCTCCCGACCTGCGTGGCCTGCCCGGCGACATCGTGCGCATGCCCGAATCGCTGTCCTGGACGCCGGTCCCCGGCGCAGCCGCCTATCGCCTGCAGGCCAGCAGCCACGAGGACTTCCGCACCCTGCTGCAGGATGTGCGCAGCGATGAGCCGCGCGCGCAGTTGGACCTGCGCGCCGAAGGCCAGGCCTTCGTCCGCGTGCGTGCGATCGACGCGCAGGGGCTTGAGGGCCTGGATGCGGTGCATCCCGTGCTGATCGCCGCGCAACCCGGACCGCCGTTCACCATCAGTCCCGCCATCGACGCCAAGGTCGCCGGTCCACGCCCGCGCCTGCGCTGGACGCTGTCGGAAGGCGCCGCACGCTACCGGGTACAGATCGCGACCACGGCCGACTTCGCCGCACCTGTGTTCGAGCGCGACGACCTCAAGGGCCCGGACCTGCGCCCGGCGGTCGACCTCGCACCCGGACCGTATTACTGGCGGATCGGTTCGGTCGACGCCGCCGGCAAGCACGGTCCCTTCAGCGACAGCATCGGCTTCGAGGTCCACGCGGCCGATGCCGGTCCCGACGTCAGCGCCAACACTGCCGCCAAGGGCCTGGACGTGAGCTGGCGTGCCGGCGACGACGACCAGCGCTATCGCTTCGAGCTGTCGCGCAAAGCCGACTTCAGCGTGCTCAGCGAGGACCGCCTGCTCGACGACAACCGCATCCACCTGCCCGACATCAAGTCCGGCACCTGGCACATGCGCGTCAGCGTGGTCGAAAGCGATGGTTACGCGCAGGCGGCCGGTCCGGTACAGACGTTGAGGGTGGGCTGCGGGGCGTGCCGCATCCTGCTCGGCGTCGGTGCCGTGCTGGTCCTGACCGTGCTCTGACGATGCAGACATGGTCGATGCGCAGGCTGCTGACGCGGGCCCTTGTGGGGGCCGTCGCCGGTGCCGGCGTGGTCGCGCTGACCCTGACCGCCGCGACCTGGCGGCTCGACATGTGGGCCTACGACCAGTTGCTGTCGACGCTGGACCATCGCGCGGACGAGCACATCGTGCTGGTCGTGGTCGACGACAAAAGCCTGTCCGCGCTGGGGCGCTGGCCGTGGTCGCGCGGCGTGCACGCCGCGCTGATCGACAGTCTGGAACCTGCCAACGTGCGCGGCATCGCCTTCGACGTGATGTTCGCCGAGCCCAACCGCGAGGATCCGGCCGGCGACGATGCACTGGCGCTGGCGATCCAGCGCAACGGCAAGGTCGTGCTGCCGGTCATGGCCGAGCCGTCGCAGCCCGACGGCACCCTGATCGAAGTGCTGCCGATGGCGCCGCTGATCGATGCCGCCGCCGCGCTCGGCCATGCCGAAGTGGATACCGACAGCGACGGCATCGCGCGCGCGGCCTACCTGTATGCGGGACTGGGTTCGGCGCATTGGCCATCGCTGGCGCTCGCTTTGAGCAACCTGCATGCCGACACCCGCCCCCAGGGCAGGTTGCCGGGCCTGCGCGGCCACCTGGATGCGCAATCGCCATCGCCGTATCTGTGGAACCGCGACCACCAGATCATGGTGCCGTACGCGTCCACGCAGCGGTTCCAGCGCGTGTCGTACATCGACGCGCTGCGCGGCGAGATCGCGCCCGAGCTGCTGCGCGACCGCTGGCTGCTGGTCGGCGCGACCGCCAGCGGCATCTCCCGCGACGTGCTGGCGCCCGGGGCCGGTACCGGCGTGCGCATCTCCGGCGTGGAGTACCACGCCAACCTGCTGAACGTGCTACAGCACGACGCCGCGATCACGCCGCTGCCGCCGCTACAGCAACTGCTGCTCGGCGTCGGCCTGTTGCTGCTGCCGCTGGTGCTGTATCGCGAACGCGCGCGCGTGCGCCGCGGCTGGGTCGTGGCCCTGCTGACGGGACTGGCGACGCTGCTGGCCTGCGTGGTGCTGTTGCGCTCCGGCCAGCTCTGGTTCGCCCCCGCGCCGACGATCCTGGTCGTGCTGGTCGGTTACCTGGTGTTCGCGACGCTGCAGTTCAGCCGCTCGCAGCGACTCGCCAGTTCCGATGGCCTGACCCGGCTGGCCAACCGCCACATGTTCGATGCGACCCTGGAACGCGAGCTCAATGCGGCGCGACGCTCGAACCGGCCGCTGTCGCTGCTGCTGGTGGATGTCGACCACTTCAAGGCCTTCAACGACACCTACGGCCACCAGGCCGGCGACGACATCCTGCGCCACATCGCCAACATCCTGCTCGGCTGGACGCGGCGGCCGCGCGACCTGGCCGCGCGTTACGGCGGCGACGAGCTCGCCCTGATCCTGCCCGAAAGCTCGGCCAATGCCGCGATGGCCATCGCCGAAAGCATCCTGGCCGATGTGCGCCAGCTGAAGATCACGCACGCACGCTCGGACACCGCCGCGACCGTCAGCGTCAGCATCGGCATCGCGACCTACTACCCGATCCTGGAAGGCCACGAGGTCGACCTGATCAAGCGCGCCGACGCCGCGCTGTATCGCGCCAAGCGCGAAGGCCGCAACCGCGCACACTGCTCATCGGGATCGGTCGTCGGCGGCTGACAACGCCGGCTCGCCACCGTCCGCGATGCCGGCGAGCCGGCCTTCGAGCCATTCGGCGAACACGCGCACGCGCCCGGACAGATGCCGGCGGTGCGGATACAGCAGGTTCACCGGCAGATCCGCCGCGCGGTAGGCCGGCATCACCTCGACCAGTTCACCGGCGTCCACATGCGACTGCGCGTCGTAGCGCGGGATCTGGATCAGTCCGAGGCCGGCGATCGCGCAGGCGATATAGGTCTCGGCATTGTTGGCGCTGACCCGGCTCCGCAGCTCCACGACGCGCGAGCGTCCGCGTTCGACGTACTCCCAGTGGTCGACGCGGCCGCTGCCGGGCAGGATGTAGTTCACCGCGACATGCGCCTCCAGGTCCGCGGGGACGCGCGGCTCGCCGTGGGTCGCCAGGTAGGCCCGGCTGGCGAAATTGCCCTGCGCCAGCTGCCCGAGCGGGCGTGCGACCAGCCCGGAATCCCGCAGCGTGCCCACCCTGAGCGCGCAATCCACGCCCTCGCCCGCCAGGTCGACCTGGCGATCGCTGGCCATCAGTTCCAGCTCGATCTCGGGACAGGCCGCGAGGAAGCCCGGCAGCGCTGGCGCCACCAGCCGCGACGCGACGCGGGTCGGCATGTCCACCCGCAGGCGGCCACGCGGCTGCTTCGCGGGGCCGCGGTAGCGCGCCTCGGTGTCCTCGATCTCGCCCAGCAGTTGCCGGCACCAGTCCAGGTAGGACTCGCCATCGGTGGTCAGGTGCAAGCGTCGCGTGCTGCGGTGGATCAGGCGCGTCTGCAGGTGCTTTTCCAGCGCCTGGATCGCCTCCGACACCGTTGAACGCGGCAACTGCAGGCGATCGGCGGCGGCCGTGAAGCTGCCCAGCTCGGCCACGCGGATGAACACATCCATCTTCTGCAGGCGATCCATGGGGGCATCCCGATTGTTCGTGATTTCCGGATTGTAATTCCAGTCTGGCGACATTTATCCGCCCACGACGACCTTCCACACTGCGGGACCTACCCAACGCAGGAGTGTCCCCATGTCTGCCCGTACCCTCCAGGACAAGGTCGCCGTCATCGCCGGCGGCGGCAAGAACCTCGGCGCCCTGATCGCCACCCAGTTCGTGCAGGCCGGCGCCCGCGGCATCGTCGTGCACTACAACAGCGATGCCTCGCGCGACGAGGCCGAGGCCACCGTCGCCAGCCTCAAGCGACTGGGCGCCGACGCCATCGCGGTGCAGGGCGACCTGTCGGTCGTGGACAACAACATCCAGCTCTTCGATCGCGCCCGCTCGCACTTCGGCCAGGTCGATGTGGCCGTCAACACCGCCGGCGTGGTCATCAAGAAGCCGATCGCCGATGTCACCGAGCAGGACTACGACCGCAGTTTCGCCGCCAATGCCAAGGCCGCCTTCTTCTTCATCCAGCAGGCCGGTCGCACGCTGTCCGACGGCGGCAGCCTGGTCACCATCGTCAGCTCCCTGCTCGCGGCCTATACCGACTCGTATGCGATCTATCCCGGCAGCAAGGCACCGGTCGAGCACTACACACGCGCGGCGTCCAAGGAGTTCGGCGCACGCGGCATTTCGGTCAACGCCATCGGCCCCGGGCCCATGGATACGCCGTTCTTCTACGGCCAGGAGTCGAAGGAATCGGCGGCCTACCACGCATCGGCGGCCGCGCTCAGCGGCTGGTCGCGCAAGGGCCTGACCGACATCGAGGACATCGCGCCGATCGTCCGCTTCCTGGTCACCGAAGGCTGGTGGATCACCGGGCAGACCATCTTCGCCAATGGCGGCTATACCACCCGCTGAGGCCTCGCCCCGGCGGGCGAGACCTGCCTGGCGCGGCCCGTTGCGACCCGCACGGGCCGCAGCGGCCGTGGCCCGGCAGCGTCGTACGCGATGGCGCCGGGCACGCCTGCCGTGCCACCCTTGCAGGCTCCTGCCCTGAGAATCCCATCGGGAGCCCGCATGTCATTCCGCCAGAACACCCCTACGCCCGGCCTGTTGCTGGTTCGCCTGCTGCTTGCCAGCGTTTTCGTCGTCATGGGCGCCTGGCGATTGTGGGCCGCCCAGGGCATACCGACCAGCGGCGCTACGCTGACGTTCAGTGCCTTCGAGCTGGTGCTCGGCCTGCTGATCGCCGCGGGCTGGCAGTTGCGCTGGACCGCCCTGCTAGCGGCCCTGCTGATGCTCGCCGACGCCCTGATGTCGCATCCCTTCTGGTCGCTGGTCGGCAGCGAGCGCAGCGCGCAGTTGCTGCATTTCATGAAGAACGTCAACGCCATCGGCGGCTTCCTGCTGCTGTCGCTGACCGCGAACGCCGGCAAACGGCGCTGACGGACCTTCCGCCCGCCCGGCCTCGGTCGCCCGCCCCGGTCGCTTCGCTCCGGCCACTCCGATCCAGTCGTGCGGTGGGGACACATGAGGTCCACCCTGCCGCATACTGGGCACGGCGCCGCGCGCGCCACGGCCCTGTTCCATTGCCATGCTGCCCGCTCGATCGCCGCCACACGGTGACCATGTCGGGGCGCCTCCCTGCCTGCGGTATGCGGCGGGCACGGTCGGCACGATGACACGGGCAGGCGCGGCCTCCATCGCAAGACCTTCCGGATCGAACGCCCGCTCGATGCGGGTTTCCCCCTTTCCCAGTTGAACCGTCCCCATGGCCGCAGAATCCGATCCGACCACCCTGATCAAAGCCGTCGCCCTGCTCGGCGCCGCGATCGTCGCCGTACCGCTGTTCCGCCGGCTCGGCCTCGGCTCGGTGCTGGGCTACCTGGCTGCAGGCCTTGCGATCGGCCCGTTCGGTTTCGGCTGGTTCTCCCAACCCGAGGCGATCCTGCATTTCGCCGAGCTCGGCGTGGTGATGTTCCTGTTCGTGGTCGGCCTGGAAATGCGGCCCTCGCACCTGTGGAGCCTGCGCAAGCAGATCTTCGGCCTCGGCGCGCTGCAGATCGGACTGGCCTCGCTGGCGCTGACCGGGGTCGGCCTGCTGTTCGGCTTCCCGTTGCCGGTGGCCTTCATCGGCGGCGCGGGCTTCGTACTGACCTCCACCGCGATCGTCATGCAACTGCTCGGTGAACGCGGCGACATCGCCTTGCCGCGCGGCCAGCGCATGGTCTCGATCCTGCTGTTTGAAGACCTGCTGATCGTGCCCCTTCTGGCCCTGGTCGCGCTGATGTCGCCGCAGGCCGCCGATCCCGATGCCCCCTCGCGCCTGGTCAGCGTCGGCATCGCGCTGGCGTCACTGGTCGGCCTGATCGTCGCCGGCCTGTACCTGCTCAATCCCCTGTTCCGCGTGCTGGCCGCGGCAAAGGCGCGGGAAGTCATGACCGCCGCCGCACTGCTGGTCGTGCTGGGCGCGGCCGTGCTGATGGAGATGGGCGGACTGTCGATGGCCATGGGCGCATTCCTTGCCGGCGTACTGCTGTCGGAATCGACGTTCCGCCACCAGATCGAAGCCGACATCGAGCCGTTCCGCGGCATCCTGCTGGGCCTGTTCTTCGTCGCCGTCGGCATGTCGCTGGACCTGGCCGTGGTCTCGGCGAACTGGGTGCTGATCGCGTTGGCGGTGCCGGCGATGATGCTGGCCAAGGGCGCGTGCATCTACATCATCGCGCGCCTGATGCGCAGCAGCCACGGCGATGCGCTGGACCGCGCGACGCTGATGGCGCAGGGCGGCGAGTTCGCCTTCGTGCTGTATGCCGCGGCCGAGACCGCCGGCATCATCGACGCCCAGGTCAACGACAACCTGACCGCCATCGTGGTGCTGTCGATGGTACTGACACCGCTGGTGGTACTGGCGACGCGACGCCTGATGCCCAAGCAGGCGCAGTCGCTCGATGGCGTCGAGGAAGCCGACGGCCAGACCGGCAGCGTGCTGATCATCGGCTTCGGACGCTTCGGCCAGGTCATGAGCCAGTCGCTGCTGGCGCGCGATGTCGACGTGACGATCATCGATACCGACATCGAGATGATCCAGAGCGCGGCCGAATTCGGCTTCAAGGTCTACTACGGCGATGGCAGCCGGCTGGACGTGCTGCATGCCTCCGGCGCGCACCGTGCGCGTGCGATCGCGGTCTGCATCGACGACCGCAAGGCCGCGAGCCTGATCGTCGAACTGGCCACCCAGCATTTCGCGCAGGCCAAGCTGCTGGTGCGCTCCTACGACCGCGAGCACTCGCTGAGCCTGGTCAATGCCGGCGTCGATTTCCAGATCCGCGAAACCTTCGAATCGGCGGTCGCGTTCGGCGAAGCCGCGCTGCGCGCGATCGACGTCGACGAAGCCGATGCCGCCGAGATCGCCGAGCAGGTCCGCCGCCTCGACGCCGAGCGCTTCGAACTGGAATTGGCCAGCAACGACACGCGTGCGGGCATTCCCCTGATCATCAAGAACACCCAGCCGCTGGTGCCCAAGCCCACGCCGCTGACCTTGCCCAAGCGCGAAAGCAAGCGGCTCAACGAACAGGGCGACGCCGAGCCGTCTGCCGACCCGGCGGCCTGAACCCGCGTCCCGGCAGAGCTCGCGCCGCTGACCTGCGGCGCAGGCGCTGTGCCGTTGCTGTCGTCGCACCATCCCGATCATGGCAACGACAGCTTTGTGAAGGCCGCCCTCACGTCTTCACATGACCTTCGACACCCTCAGCTGCACGGACGGAGGCGTAGAGTGCCGCCACACCGCCGGGCGACCGTGTCGCCGGCTCCCCTTTTCGATGGAGTGATTCCGTGCGCGCCCAGGTCCCCAAGATCGTGTTGCTGTCCCTGTCCGTCTCGCTCGCGCTGGCCGCCTGCCAGCGCGATGCCACGCCCCCCGCGGCTGCAACCACCGCCTCGACGCCTGCGGCCGACGCCAAGGCGATGACGCTCGATGAAAGCAAGCTGCCGCCCTACAACCAGTTCCAGATCGGCGACCTCGACACCAGCAAGAACGCCTGCAGCGACTTCGGCGGCTACGTCAACGGCAAGTGGCTGGCGGCGAACGCGATCCCGGGCGACCGCACGTCGTGGGGTGCCTTCGAAATGCTCGACGAGCGTTCCACCGCCGTGCAGCACCAGCTCGCGCAGCAGGCCGCGGACGACGCCAATGCCGACGGCGTCGAGAAGCTGGTCGGCGATTTCTGGGCCACCGGCATGGACGAGGCGAAGATCAATGCCCAGGGCATCGAACCGCTGAAGGCCGAACTGGCCGCCATCGACGGACTGACCGACACCACGTCGATCGCCGACTGGCTGCGCAGCACCGCCGCCAAGGGCCAGGGCTTCCTGTGGGGGATCGGCGCGATGCCGGACTTCAAGGATTCCTCGGTCAACATCGCCGCGACCGGCCAGGGCGGCCTCGGCCTGCCCGACACCACGTACTACACGGCGGCCGACAAGGCCGGCATCCGCGACGCCTATGTCACCCACATCGCCAAGGTGCTCGAACTGTCGGGCACGCCCGCGGACCAGGCCAAGACGCAGGCCGCCGATGTACTGAAGTTCGAAACCCGCATCGCCAAGGCGTCGAAATCGCGCGAGGAGTTCTCGCGCAACGTCGAGCTGTACTACAACCCGATCAGCACCGCCGATGCCGACAAGCTGACGCCGAACTTCCCGTGGACGCGGTTCTTCGAATCGCAGGGCGTCGCGGTACCCAAGACGTTCTCGCTGTCGGTGCCCGCGTTCCACCAGGAAGTCGACAGGATGCTGGTCGACGTGCCGGTCGAACAGTGGAAGAGCTACCTGCGCTTCCATGTCGTCGACGGCGCATCGCCCTACCTGTCGGATGCGTTCGCGCAGCAGAACTTCGATTTCTACAACAAGACCCTCAGCGGCCAGAAGGACATCGAACCGCGCTGGAAGCGTGTGCTCGGCACCGTCGACGGCCAGGTCGGCCAGGCCATGGGCCAGCTGTACGTGCAGGTCGCGTTCCCGGCCGAATCCAAGGCGAAGATGGAAGCCCTGATCAAGAACCTCAGCGACGCGCTGAAGGTGCGCATCGAGAACCTGGAGTGGATGAGCGCCGACACCAAGAAGAAGGCGCTGGACAAGTGGAACACCTTCGAGCCGCGCGTCGGCTATCCCGACAAGTGGCGTGACTGGACCGGCCTTGCGACCAACCGCGACAGCTACATCGGCAACGTCATGGCCGCGACCGAGTTCAACTACAAGTGGGACCTGGGCAAGATCGGCAAGCCGGTCGACAAGAGCGAATGGGGCATGCACCCGCAGACCGTCAATGCCTCGTACAACCCGCTGGCCAACCAGCTGACGTTCCCCGCGGCAATCCTGCAGCCGCCGTTCTTCGACCCCAATGCCACCGACGAGATGAATTACGGCGGCATCGGTGCAGTGATCGGCCATGAAATGACCCACGGTTACGACGACCAGGGCAGCCGCTTCGGACCAACCGGGAACATGGAGAACTGGTGGACCGATGCCGACATGAGCGGCTTCCAGTCGCGCACCGGCAAGCTGGTGGCACAGTTCGACGGCTACAAGACCGCCGACGGCCGCAAGCTCAGCGGCAACCATACGCTGGGCGAGAACATCGCCGATCTTGGCGGCCTGGCCACGGCCTATGACGCAATGAAGAAGGCGGTCGGCGACACGCCCGACCCGATGACCGACCAGCTGACCCGCGACCAGCGCTTCTTCCTGAGCTGGGCCACGGTGTGGCGCCGCAACTTCACGCCGGAAGAGCTGACCAAGCGCCTGGTCACCGACGAGCATGCGCTCGCCGAATTCCGCGCGATCGGCGCGCCGTCGAACCTGCCCGCGTTCGCCGCCGCGTTCTCGTGCAAGGCCGGCGACCCGATGGTGCGTGGCGACGCCCAGAAGGTCGTGATCTGGTAGGAACCAGTTCACGATCTTGCTGCGCTTGCCATCTGGCACGCGTGCGGTGCTCGGTTGCTCATGTACCTCCACGTACACTGCGCTTTCTGCGCGCTCTTCCCCTTGGGACGCACGCCACGCGCCACCTGGCTGCGCTCGCGACAGATCGTGAACAGGTTCCAAGGCCTCCGCGCCGCATCGCGGCATCGGACGCCGCAGGCAGGGAGTCCTCGTCCCCGCCTGCCACCACAGAAGGCCCGGCACTGCCGGGCTTTCTGCCGTCTGCGGGCCGCAAATGCGGATCGCGACTACGGACGGTTCGCCACTGCACGTCCCGGACAGCGACGGCATTCAGGGACGGCATTCAAAGTTCGTCGCGCCGGGCTTGCTAGAATCCGGCGATTACTTTCCCGGGACTCCACATGCCGTCCATGCCGTCCAACCGACCGCTTGCCATCGCCCTGCTTGCCGCCAGCCTGACGCTGGCCCTGATGCCGCTCGATGCCGACGCCCAGCGTCGCCGGGCCGCCCCCAAGCCCCCGCCGGGGCCGACCGCATGCACGGACTTCTACGGCTTCGTCAACAAGGACTGGCTGACCGCCCATCCCTCCGCCTCGGGCAGCCCGTCGATGTCGGTGCTGGCCGAACTGCAGCAGCGCACGCTGCAACAGCAGCAGGACCTGCTGGACGCCGCGATGCAGGCGCCGCAGAACGACATCCAGAAGCTGCTCGGCGACTTCTGGGCCAGCGGGCTCGACGAGGCCGCGGTCGAAGCCGATGGCGCGCAACCGATCGCCACGCTGCTGTCGCGCATCAACGCGATCCGTCGCGCCAAGGACATCGCGCCGACGATCGCCGCGCTGCATCAGGTCGGCATCCCGGTCGCCTTCAACTTCAGCGCCGACCTCGACCTTGCCAACCTGGATCGCCACATCGGCTACTTCAGCGAAGGCGGTCTCGGCCTGCCCGACCCGGCCTACTACACGCGCACCGATGAAGACACCCGGGCCCTGCTGGGCCGCTACACCGACTACGTCAAGCGCATCCTGCAGCTGACCGGCACGCCGGAAGCGCGCCTGGCCGCGGAAGCGCAGCAGGTCATCGACCTGGAAACCCGCATCGCCGGACTGTCGCGGCCGATCCTGTCGATGCGCGACCCGCGCACCAACTACGCGCTGGTCCCCACCGACGGCTTCGCCAAGCAGTACAAGAACCTGCGCCTGCAGGACTTCCTGAAGGCCCAGGGCGTCACCGACCCCAATGTCTCGCTGGCCAACACCCAATTGTTCACCCAGCTCGATGGCTGGGTCGGCTCGCTGAAGGCCGACCAGTGGAAGGCCTACCTGCGCTTCCAGGTCGGCAACGCGATGGCGCCGTACCTGTCGAAGGACTTCCGCGACGCCGAATTCGCGTTCCAGGGCCGCGTGCTGCGCGGCGAGACCCAGCCGCAGCCGCGCAAGCAACTGGTGCTGGACGCGATCAACCGCGCGGCCGGCCCGATGATGGCGCGCGAGTACGTCGCCAAGCACCTGCCCGAAGCGACCCGCACGCGGGCGACCAGCGTGGCCGAGAGCGTGCGTGACGCGCTCGCGCGCGGCGTCGACCGCAGCCCGTGGATGAGCGAGCCCACCAAGGCCGAGGCGCGCGCCAAACTGGCGGCACTGAAGATCGAAGTCGGCGCGCCGCGCGACGACCTCGACTACACCGTGCAGCCGATGGGCCGCGCGAGCTTCGGCAGCAACATGCTGATCGCCTCGACCTGGCATTTCCGCGAAGAGATGCGCCGCATCGGCCGTGGCAACGCCAGCCGTCGCTGGGACGTGCTGCCGCAGCAGCCGGTACTGGCCTATGACGTCGCCCACAACCGCCTGATCGTTTCGGCCGGCGTGCTGCAACCGCCCGGCCTGGACGCCGGCTACGACACCGCCAGCACCTATGGCAGCTTCGGCGCGCTGATCGGCCACGAACTCAGCCGCGCGATCGACAATCGCGGCCAGTTGGTCGACGCCAAGGGCGATGTCCGCAACTGGTGGACGCCGGCAGACCTGGCCGCGTGGGAAAACGTCTCGGTCAAGGTCGCCACCCAGTACAACGCCTATCCCTACCCGGCCGCGACCGGCACCAACGTTAACGGCTTCCTGACCAAGGACGAGAACACCGCCGACCTGGCCGCCGTGGAACTGGCCTGGGACGCGCTGAACACCGTGCAGCCCACGCTGAGCCCCGCCGAGCGCGAGGCCTTCTTCAAGGGTTGGGCGCTGCTGTGGCGCGAACAGACCTCACCGGAAACCGCCGCCTTCAACGCCACGACCAGCGTCCACGCACCGGGCCAGTGGCGTACCAACGGCCCGCTGGCCAACCAGCCGGCCTTCGCCGAAGTCTTCAAGTGCAAGCTCGGCACCGGCATGGTCCGCAAGGCCGAAGACCAGATCTCGATCTGGCGCTGACGCGATCGCGGCAAACGAAAGGGGCGCCATTGGCGCCCTTTTTTTGGGTCCGCTGCGCATGCCCGGCGTGCCTACATGCGTCGACCACTCTGGAAGCCACGGCCGCGCTTGCGGCCGAACGGCGGTTGCCCGCGCCAGTAGCGGATCAGCAACCAGCCGAACAGCATGCCGCCCAGGTGCGCGAAATGTGCAACGCCCGACTGCGTGCCGGTGATGCCCATCGTCAGCTCGATCAGGCCGTAGACGATCACCAGCGTACGCGCCTTCATCGGGATCGGCGGGATCAGCAGCATCACGCGCTGGTTCGGGAACAACAGGCCATACGCCAGCAGCAGGCCGAACACGCCGCCCGATGCGCCGACCGTGGGATACAGGCCACCGCCCTGCTGCAGCGACATCGACACCACCGCCAGCTGGCACAGGCCGGCACCGACCACGCAGACCAGGAAGTACGTCAGGAAGCGGCGATTGCCCCAGACGTGCTCGAGCTGCGCGCCGAACATCACCAGCGCCAGCATGTTGAACAGCAGGTGCGCCGGGCCGCCGGTGTCGTGCATGAAACCGTAGGTCAGCAACTGCCACGGCATGAACGGCGTCGCGCCCGGCACCTCGACGCCCGAAGGCAGGATCGGCCACAGCATGAACAGGTCCAGCGCGGGCCCCAGCAGCAACTGCAACGCGTAGACGATCGCGTTGATGATCAACAAGGCCTTGGTGACCGGTGGCAGATTGGTGAACATCCAGACTCCTGACTTGCGTTCCTTTTTTGGCGCCGCCACGCCGGCGGTCGCCATCCCTCATCACGCCAACGGCGCATCGCCGCCTTGCAACGGCATGCACCACCCGCGCGACCGGACCACATGCGTCCCGGCTGCCCGCCGGCAGGCCACGGGGCCTGCAATCGCCGGAATGGCATGACGCATGCCTCCATCAACACGCAGGAAGCGCCCGCGACCGGCTAAGAACCTGTTCAAGATCTGTCGCGAGCGCAGCCAGGTGGCGCGTGGTGGAGCGCAGAAAGCGCAGTGTACGTGCAGGTACATGAGCATTTCGAGCACCGCACGCGCGCCAGATGGCAAGCGCAGCAAGATCGTGACAGGTTCTAACGCATGCCGTCCGCAGGCCCCCACAGCATCGCATCGAGGCTGTCGTCGCCACGCGAGATCCTGACCCGGCCGTTCTCAACCTTGACACCTTCGCGCGCCAGCCGGGCGGCCTGCTCCAGGAACTGCGGGCTGCCCTGCGCAAATGCAATGCGGCCGTCGCTGCGCAGCACGCGATGCCAGGGCAGGCTGGCGTCCTCGTTCTGGCTCAGCAGCCGCGCCACCATGCGCGCGCGCCCGGACAGACCCGCACGCCGCGCGACGTCGCCATACCCCGCCACGGCACCTTTCGGGATCGCACGGATCGCCGCAAGGATCCGCTTCTGGGCAGACAGGTCGCTCATCGGCGAATAGGATACCCTTCCGGATGCATTACGACGGACCCTGAACCATGCAGAATTTCGAACAGATCCGCAGTCACCTCGTCGCCAGCGACTTCCGCATCTCGATGCAGGAACCTTACGTGATCTGCATCGAACTCTCGCTCGATGGCGGCCGCCGCCACCAGGCGATCTTCCTGTCCGAACTGCACGACGACGACGCCCGTCATTTCCTGCGCGTCAGCACCGTCATCGCCCCGATCACCGGCATCGACGCGCGCCGCGCCCTGGCGTTCAACTGGGACACCCGCGTGGGTTATCTCGCGCTCGGCGAACTCGATGGCGTGCCGTACCTGCAGCTGTGCGAGAACCGCCCCTACGACGGCCTGTCGGCCGCCGAACTCGGTCGCCTGATCCTGGAGATCGGCGGCATGGGCGATCGCCTGGAGCGTGCGCTGTCGGCGGAAGGCGACCTGCTGTAAGGCCAAGCCCGGCAAACAATCCGGCTCAAGGCGAAACCGGGTCTGCGACGCTCCGGCTTCGCTGGTTTGAGGCTTACGCCCAGCCCATATTGACGAACCAGCGGAACAGTCCGTAGGCGATCGCGCCCGACATCGGGATGGTCAGGATCCACGCCCAGATCATCTTGTGGACCACGCTCCACTTGATCGCGTTCAGGCGCTTGGCGGTACCCACGCCCATGATCGCCGACGAGATGTTGTGCGTTGTCGACACCGGGATGCCCAGCGACGACGCCGCCAGGATCACCGAAGCCGCACTGGTCTCGGCCGCGAAACCATGGATCGGATGCAGCTTGACCAGCTTGTGGCCCAGGGTCTTGATGATCCGCCAGCCACCGGCCGCGGTACCGGCGGCCATCACCAGTGCGCATGTGATCTTGATCCACAGGTCGATGTCGCCCTGCGCCAGCGCCGCGTCGGACGGATGCAGGAACGCCAGCCAGCCCGGCAGGTTGTCGAGGGTGCCGACGCTCTGCGCGCTGGCCAGCGTCAACGCGACGATGCCCATGGTCTTCTGCGCGTCGTTCATGCCGTGCGCGAACCCCATGCCGGCGGCGCTGACGATCTGCGCCTTGCCGAAGAAGCTGTTGACCCAGCGCGGGCGCGCCAGGCGCGCCGGCCAGCCGCCGCTGCGCGCCATCATCGAGATCACGAAGAACAGCACGCCCATCATCAGGAAGCCTGCGGCGAACCCCAATACCGGCGAACTGACCATGGGCACGATGACTTTCCACAGGATGCCGGCGCTCTTGTAAAGCGGCTCGGTCGGCTCCGACCAGATGATCACGTCGAGGTTGTTCATCGCCGCGGCCAGCGCGGCGCCGACCAGGCCGCCGATCAAGGCATGCGACGACGACGACGGCAGCCCGAGCCACCAGGTGATCAAGTTCCAGATGATGCCGCCCAGCAACGCGCACAGGATCAGCTGCGAGCCCACGTCGATGACGCCGGCGTCGATCAGGCCCGACGAAATCGTCTTGGCCACGGCCGTGCCCATCAGCGCACCGACCAGGTTCATGCTGGCCGCCATGCCGACCGCCTGCATCGGCGTCAGCACCTTGGTGGCGACCACGGTGGCGATCGAATTGGCGGTATCGTGGAACCCGTTGATGTACTCGAACACCAACGCCGTGGCGACGACGATCAGGACCAGGGTGAGCATCGATCCCGGCCCCTAGGAGTTCTTCAGCACGATTTCATACGCCACGACACCGGCCTCGCGACAGCGGTCGATGGCCTTTTCGAGGATTTCGAAGAACTCCTTGAGCAGGAACATCTGCAGCGGATCGAGCTTGCCCGAGTAGATGTCCCGGTACAGTTCCAGCATCAGCCGGTCGGCCTCGTTCTCCAGCGAGCGCAGCTGGTCGTTGAGCGCCTTCATCGGCTCCAGCTTCATGTGCCGCAGTTGCTTGACCATCTGCACGACCACCGACGAGGCCTGTTCCAGCATCGCCGCGCGCGGCGCGAAGTCGATGTGCTCCAGGTGCTGGGTCGCCAGCGAATAGCGGTCGGCGAACTTCTCGATCTGCTTGGGGATCTTGTACAGCGCCGAGCCCAGCGCCTCGATGTCCTCGCGCTCGATCGGGGTGATGAAGCTGTCGACCAGGGCCTGACTGATCTTGTTGGAGGTCTCGCGCTCGCGCAGGCGGGCCAGCTTGAAGGCGTCCAGCGCCGGTTGGCGGTCGGCATCCTTGAGCATGCCGTGCAGGGCCTTGGCGCTGTCGTGGGCCGCCGTGGCGGCGTCCTCGAGCAGCGTATAGAACTGGTTGCCCTGGCCGAAGATGGTTTGCAAGGAGAACATGGGAGAGCCTCTCGCGCCGGAACGGCGGATCCAAGAAGGGAATTATGACCGCTCGATGACAATTCACGCCATCGTGCCGGCGACCTGGCCGCCAGACCGGGGTCCGGGAAGGCCCGGCGTGAAGGCCCTGCTAGCCAGCCGGCGCCTGCCGCCTGCTATGATCGCCTCCGCGCCCAAGCGCTGCCGACCCCACATGGACGACGACTCTAGACCGCCGCCGCGATCCAGCCACCGCTCTGCCGGACCTGCCGATCCCCGCCCTGCCCCCTTCCTGACCAGGACCCCACGCTGATGCTGGAGTTCCTGATCGTCCTCGTCCTGATCGCCTGCAACGCGTTCTTCGCGCTGTCGGAAATGTCGGTCGTGACCTCGCGCAAGCCGCGCCTCAAGCAGCGCGCGGCCTCCAGTGCCGGCGCCCGCAAGGCGCTGGAGCTGGCCGAGCACCCCGAGCGCTTCCTGTCCACGGTCCAGGTCGGCATCACCCTGATCGGCATCCTGACCGGCATGTTCGGTGGCGACGCCATCGGCGCGGCGATCGGCGCCTGGCTGTCGGAGACCGTGCCCGCGCTGGGCCGCTACGCCAATACCGTCGGCCTGGTGCTGGCGGTCAGCCTGATCACCTTCCTGACCATCGTCATGGGCGAACTGCTGCCCAAGCGGCTGGCGCTGCTGGCGCCCGAGCGGGTCGCCGCGACCGTCGCGCTGCCGATGCACTACCTGTCCAAGATCGCGACGCCGGCGGTCTGGCTGCTCAGCGTCTCGGTGCGGGCGATGCTCAAGCTGCTGCGCCTCAACAACACCGAGGCCGCGCAGGTCACCGAAGAAGAGATCCGCATGCTCGTCAGCGAAAGCCACGAGCAGGGCGTCATCGACGACGACGAACGCAACATGATGAACCGGGTCTTGCGCCTGGGCGACCGCAGCACCGCCAGCCTGATGACCCCGCGCACGCGGATCGCCTGGCTCGATACCGCCGAAACCCTGGACGACAACCTCGGCGTAATGCGCCAGACGCCGTTCTCGCGCTATCCGGTCTATCGCGCTAGCGATGCCGACGTCATCGGCGTGCTCGAGGTCAAGTCGCTGCTCGACCGCCTCGACCAGCGCTCGCCGGAACTGTTCCGCGATGTCCGCGAAGCGCTGTTCGTCTCGGAGTCCACGCCGGCGCTGAAGCTGCTGGAGATCCTGCGCGAAGAGCAGCAGTCGCTGGCGCTGGTCGTCGACGAATACGGCGAGATCACCGGCCTGGTGACCGTCAACGACGTCATGGAGGCCGTCATCGGCCGCACCCAGAGCGGCGACGGCGCCGATGCGACGCCGCTGATCGTGATCCGAGACGACGGTTCGATGCTGATCGACGGCAGCCTGACGATCGACAACCTGCGCGAAGTGCTGGGCGGCGGCGCGCTGCCCGGCGAAGACGAGCACGACTACCACACCGCAGCCGGCATGACGATCGCGCACTTCGGCCGCATCCCCAACGTCGCCGAACATTTCGACTGGCATGGCTGGCGGATCGAAGTCCTCGATCTCGACGGCCCCCGCGTCGACAAGCTGCTGCTGCAACGCGTTCCAGAAGCGGCCGCCGATGACTTCTCCTGACGCGCCGTCGCCGCAGGCCGAAGGCCCCGGGCGTCGTCGCGAAGCAGGGACGCGCGCCCTGCTCGACGCCCTCGCGCTCGGCGATCCCAACGACACCCTGAAACTGGGCGACCTGCTCGCCGGGCTTGGCCGGCAGATGTTCGGCATGCTGCTGTTCGTCGCCACCCTGCCCGCGTTCATCCCGATCCCGGGCGTCGGTGGCGCGATCGGCGGACCGCTGGTGGTGCTGGTCGGCGTGCAACTGCTGGTCGGCATGCGTAAGCCCTGGCTGCCGCGCTTCATCGCCGAGCGCGGTCCGCGACGCGCCTCGATGCAGATGTTCGACCGCAGGCTGTCTCCGTGGCTCGCACGGTTGGAACGCGTCGTGCGTCCGCGCCTGACCGGCGTGCTCGACCACCGCCTAGCGTCGATGTTCACCGGCCTGCAACTGGTGCTGCTGGGCGTGCTGCTGGCGCTGCCGATTCCGTTCACCAACTACCTGTTCGGCTGCCTGCTGCTGGCGTACGCACTGGCCCTGCTCGAACGCGACGGCGCGCTGCAACTGGCCTCCTGGGCCGGCGGCATCATCGCGATCACCGTGTTCGGGGTGCTCAGCGGCAGTCTCGCCGCAGCCGCCAGCCACTGGATCGGTCGTCTGCTGGGCTAGCTGCCGCGCCACACGCACGACGCGAGAGGCCGTGCCTGCGGCGGCCACAAGCACGTCGCGAACGACCACGACCACGCGCGCACCACAGCGGAGCGCGCTCGCGTCACATCAGCAGGCGCGAGAACTCCTGCGCGGTCATCGGATGCCCCAACCAGTAGCCCTGGGCGAGATCGCAACCGCGCTCGCGCAGGATCACGTACTGGCCTTCCTTCTCGATGCCTTCGGCGACCACCGTGATGCCCAGCGAATGCGCCATCGCGATGATCGCGGTCGTCAGCGCGAGATCGTCGGGGTCGCGCATCAGGTCGGCGATGAAGCTGCGATCGATCTTGACGCCATCCATCGGCACGCGCCGCAGGTGGCTCAGGCCCGAGAAGCCGGTGCCGAAATCGTCGAGCCAGACCTTGACGCCGGCATTGCGCAGACGCGCCAGCAGGCTGCTGACGCGCAGTTCGTCGCCGATCACCGCGGTCTCGGTCAGCTCGACGTGCAGATGGCGCGGTGCCAGCCCGGTCTCGCGCAGGATGTCGTCGACCTGCACCGACAGGTCGCCCGCACGCAGTTGCCTCGGCGAGACGTTGACCGACACGAACAGGTCGGCCGCCATCGGAAAATCGCGCTGCCAGCGGCGCGCGTCGATGCAGGCCGCGCGCAGCACCTGCGGGCCGATCACCTCGATCAGGCCACTCTGCTCGGCGACGTCGATGAACACCGACGGCGCGACCGGGCCGTTCTGCGGATGCTTCCAGCGCAGCAGCGCCTCGGCACCGGCGAGCTTGCCGTCGTTCATGTGGAAGACCGGCTGGTAGACCAGGCTGAGCTCGCCGCGCTCCCAGGCGCCGCGCAGGTCCTGTTCCATGCGCACGCGGCGCTCGACCGCCTGGTCCATCGCCCGGCTGTAGAAGCGATGGCAGTTCTTGCCCGCGACCTTGGCCTGGTACATCGCGATGTCGCCGTTCTTCATCATCATGCCGGCGGTGGACGCATCCTCCGGGAACAGCGTGACGCCGATCGAGATGCCGAGGAACACCTGGCGCCCGTGCACCTGGATCGGATGGCTGAGTTCGGCGATCAGGGCTTCGGCCAGGTTGCTCGACGCGACCCGGACATCGACGACGGGATCGCCCGGGTACTCGACCAGGATCACGAATTCGTCGCCGCCGAACCGCGCCAGCACGGAGTTCTCGCCGCCGAAGCGGTCGACCGTCTCGCGGATGCGGCTGGAGAACTGCATCAGCACTTCGTCGCCGGCATCGTGGCCGAGGGTGTCGTTGACGCGCTTGAAGTCGTCGATGTCCGCGAACAGCAGCGCCAGCTGGCGGCCGGTGCCGCTGCTCTGCACCAGCCGCTGGTCCAGCGTCTCGCGGAACGACAGCCGGTTCGACAGGCCGGTCAGCGCATCGGTGTAGGCCATGCGCCGGATATCGCGGTCATGGCGCACGATGCTGTCGACCATGTGCGCGAACGCGCGCATCAGGTCGCCGATCTCGTCTTTGCGCGCGGTCGGATCGAAGCGCACGTCGAGGTTGCCGGACTCGATCTGGCGCGCGGAATCGGCCAGCAGGCGGATCGGCCGTACCAGCGCACGCTGCAGCACGTAGCTGACCACCAGCGTCAGCGCGCCCAGCGCGGCCAGCAACAGCCCGATCGACAGCAGGTGGCGCTGCGAGATCTCGCGCATGCTCTCGCCCATCTGGCTGACCACGCTGCCCTCGTCGGACTTGACCGAGGCCAGCGAGTAGCCGATGCGCACGCCGCCCAGGCGCTGGTCGCCGATCCGGATCGGCGCCGACGCATCGAACAGCTTGTCGTCGGACTGCATGTGCAGTTCATTGGACGCGACCAGCTCGAAGGCGAACGGATCGGCCATCGGCTGGCCATAGGCGGCGATGTCGCGGCTGCCGTCGTGGATGATCCGGCCTTCGTTGTCGTAGACCAGCACGTAGCTGACATCGGGCAGCTTGGACGCGTTGCGGATCAGCGCGCCGATCGCATCGAGGTCGAAGTAGTACAGCGGATTGACCAGCGCGTCGGCCAGTTGCAGCGTCGATGCCTCGCCGCGCAGCACCAGCCGGTTGACGGCCATCTTGTGCACCGATGTCCTCGTCAGGTTCAACACCTCGCGCTGGGTCTGGTCCTGGCGCATGAACATCAGCGCCAGCACCGCGACGATAACCACCGATGCCAGCGCGGTCAGCAGTACGAACTTGCCACGCAGGCCGGTACGCAGGTTCATTCCACTTCCGCCACGACGCGCGCCACGCCCTTGCCCATGTGATCCAGCTCGCGTCGCGCCTGGTCGTCGATATCGATGAAGCGCGTGGTGCGGAAGAAACTCGCCAGCGCATCGCGCGCGGCCGGATCCTCGTGCGCGGCCAGCAGCAGTTCGCGCAGGCGCTGCTTGACGCGGGCATCCATGTCGCCGCGCACCACTTCCAGCGCGCGCGGATACGGCGCGGTTTCGCGGAAGACCACGAAGTCGCGACGGAACGACAGCGGCACGCGCTGGACGTTGTCCCAGTCCAGGTTGCTCATGACGCCGGCATCGACCAGCCGCTTGTGCACCCACGACGACAGGTTCAACTCGGACCGCGCGAACAGGTAGCCCACGCCGGTCGACGACGAACGGTCCATCGGCGACAGCAGCACTTCCATCGACAGCCCGGCCGAGAGCAGTTCGATCGCCGGGATGAAATAGGCGCTGGTCGACGCGCGGTTCTGGAACGCGATGCTGCGTCCGCGCAGGTCTTCGATGCTGCGGATGCCGCTGTCGCGACGGGTGAAATAGATCGTGTGGTAGCGGCTGACGCCATCGCGCTCGGTGATCAGCAGCGGCTCGGCGCGTGCGCGCTCCTTCAGCAGCATGCCGTTGCCGGAGGTCTCGGTGACCCAGTCCACGCGCCCACGCTTGAGGTAGCTCTGCATCTGCTGGGCATCGCCGGCCATCAGGATGCGGCCCTCGCGGATGCCGAGGTCGGCCATGCGCGGCACCACGTAGTCCAGCAGCGGCTTGAGCTGGTCGTAGTGGGCCTGGGGATCGTCGCTGATCCGCCCCAGCACCAGCACGTGGTGCCCCTCCTGCGCGGGCGACGGGCCGATACAGGCGAGCAGAAGCGCGGCCAAGGCCAACTCCCGACGCCACCTGTTGAAAAGCGCGCTCAACACATCCCAGCCCAAGGTCCCCAAAACGGATTCGAGACTAGCCCAAATCACCGAACCACGACAGCCGCATCGACGCATCCTGCAGACGCCATCAGCTTTTCCCGCGGTCGCCGGCAAGCCGGGCCATGCGTTGTGCATCCGCCAGCACGCCCCGCAGCAACCGCACCTCGCGGACGTCCAGTTCGCCGCGCAGGAAGATCCGCCGCAGCTTGCGCATCGCCGACTCCGGCGCGCGCCCCTTGTGGAAGTCGATCGCGTGCAGGGTCTCGTCCAACTGGCCGAAGAATCCCTCCAGCTGCGCATGGGTGGCGGGGGTGTCGCGCGGGTCCATGTGAGCGTCACCCTCCCCCTCTCCACCGTCGCGCCCGGCATCGGCAGAGCCCGTGCCACGGCAGGTATGTGCCGTCCCCGCCTCCCCGGCCCCGTCTCCGGCCAGCGCGGCGATCCGCAACTCGTACGACAGCACCTGGACGGCGGCCGCCAGGTTCAACGAGCTGTATTCAGGATTGGCCGGGATATGCGCGGCGGCATGGCACAGCTGCAATTCGTCGTTGTTCAGGCCGGTACGCTCGCGGCCGAACACCAGCGCCACCTCGGCGCCGTCGCCAGCCACGGCCAGCACCTTCGCGGCGGCCAGCCGCGGCGACAGTTCGTCCAGCGCGATCCGCCGGCTGCGCGCGGTGCAGCCAATCACCAACCGGCAATCGCCGACGGCTTCGGCTAGGGTCTCGAAGCGCTCCGACGCAGCCAGCACGTCGTCGGCGCCGGCGGCCATCATCACCGCATCGGGATCGGGAAAGCGCTCGGGCGCGACCAGCACCAGGCGCGCGAGCCCCATGGTCTTGATGGCGCGTGCGGCGGAGCCGATATTGCCCGGGTGCTGGGTACCCACCAGCACGATACGGACGCGATTGAGACGTGAAAGATCCTGATCCATGCGGTGAATGGTAAACTGACCGGCCCGACCCCTGCGTCGGACCGTTCTTTCAACCGTCGATCCTTCCCCGCGCCCGGAGACCTCCGCGATGCTTCAACCTGCTGTCAATATCATGGTCAAGGCGGCGCGCGCCGGTGGCAACATCCTGCTGCGGCACATGCACCGCCTGGATGCGCTGAACGTCGTCGAGAAGGACCGCATGGACTACGCCAGCGAAGTCGATGGTCTGGCCGAAGAAGCGATCATCAAGGAACTGCGCCGGGCGCACCCGGAATACGCGATCCTGGGCGAGGAAGGCGGCGCGCAGAAGAGCAGCCGTGGCCCGAGCCGCTACACCTGGGTCATCGATCCCCTGGACGGCACCAGCAACTACCTGCGCGGGTTCCCGCACTGGTGCGTGTCGATCGCCCTGTGCGAGGGCGCCGAGCCGCTGCATGGCGTGATCTTCGACCCACTGCGCAACGAGCTGTTCACCGCCACCCGTGGCGCCGGCACCCAGCTGAACGAGCGTCGCGTGCGCGTGTCCGACCGCAAGGACCTGGGCGGCGCGATGCTGGCCACCGGCTTCCCGCCGCGCGAGCGCTCGCGGGCCCCGGCCCAGCTGGAATGCATCAATGTGCTGCTGCGCGAGGCCGAGGACGTCCGCCGGACGGGTTCGGCCGCACTCGACCTGGCCTACGTCGCCGCGGGACGCATGGACGCCTATTTCGAGGCCGGCGTGCAGCCCTGGGACATCGCCGCCGGTGCGCTGATGGTCCGTGAGGCCGGCGGCCGCGTCTGCGACTTCAAGGGTGCCCCGACCGGACCGCTGCACATCTCGACCGGCAGCCGCCAGCTGATCGCCGGCGGCCTGCGCATCGTGGATCCGCTGCAGAAGGTGATCAGCGCGACCGGCTATGCCGATGCCTTCAACGTCCAGCTGACACCCTGACCTGCGCGCTGCGCGGCCGCTGCCGGGCGGCCGTCACGCAAACTCGCTTGAACGCCGGGCCGCGCCTCCCGCCTTCGCGGCAGGTGTCCGGACATCGCTTCGGGTCGGCGACACGATCGAAAGGTCCGGCCATGCCGCCCCGGCGCCATCCGCAGATCGGCAGCCACGCTGCCTGCGTCAGGGCAGGCTTCAACGCATTCGCCTGTGCATCAAGCCTGGTGCGGATACCCCGCCTCGCGCAATGCGGCGAGGAAGGCTGACTGTTCGACGGCACTGTCGACCCGGACGTCACGGTTGGGCGGGTCGGTTTCGATACGGGCATGGGGATCGACCCCCTGCAGCGCCTTGGTGACGGATCGGGCGCAGCCGCCGCAGGTCATGTTGGGAACATTGAATCGATACATCCTGATGTCCTGTTGATTCGGGGAGTCAGATCAGTATCCGGGTTGCCACCGTGGCAAGGTCAAGCGCCAGCGACGTTTTTCTGCACGCCCGTCGGCGGCATGCCTGCGCGACTCCAATGCCGGTCAGCAGGCTCGATGCGTGCACGCGCCGCCGCATGCGCGCCGCTCAGGCGTGCGTCGGCCTGTTCCCGCGACGGCGTGATGAAACCGGCGTATCGACGCCGAACAAGGGCGCACGGCGCGCGCCCTTCGTCGTTGGCGCGGGGTCGACTTTCGATTCGGCCAGATCCGCGATGATCGGGCAATCCGGCCGGTCGTTGCCGTGGCAATGCGCGGCCAGGTGCTCGAGCGTCTGCGCCATCGCCTGCAGCTCGGCGACTTTCGCCTTCAGCTCCGCCACGTGGGACAGCGCCACGGCCTTGACGTCGGCGCTGGCGCGCTCGCGATCCTGCCACAGCACCAGCAATTCCGAGATCTGCTCGACCGAAAACCCGAGGTCGCGTGCGCGGCGGATGAACCGCAGGCTGTGCGCATCCTGCGGCGTGTAGTTGCGGTAACCCGCATCGGAACGCAAGGCCTTCGGGATCAGCCCAATCTGTTCGTAGTAGCGAATCATCTTCGCCGAGACGCCGGAGAACCTGGCCGCTTCACCAATGTTCATCGTTCCTGCCTCCAAAGAAATCCATGCGATTGTGGCCCAGGCGCGCGCCGACCGTGCGCGACACGCGATCGTCGGCGAGCGTCGCTGCCGGGACCCTGGCAGCGGTCGCCACCCTGCGACGCGCCCGGTTGGTTCTCAGACCGCTGCTCAAACCGCTGCTCCCGATGGCGCCGGCAGGCCCAGCGCGCGCACCAGGCCCGGCTTCTGCGAAACGAACGTTCCGTAGAAGACCTCGTCGCCGACCAGGGTGATCGGCGCGATGCGGACGCCGGTGCGCGCCTTGGCTTCCGCCATGATGTCGGGGCGGGTCAGATCGCGCAGTTCGAACGCGATACCTTCCCTGTCGAGCCAGGCTTTCAGCATCTGGCAATCGGGACAGGTCGGCGTCGAATAGACGATGACGCGCGGGTGGGATACGTCGGGCATGGGAGACTCTTGCTGTATGCAGACGGGGAAAGGACGGCGGGGAACGCCGGCCAGCCTCAGTGATCGTTCGCCACACGCGGCCCATGACGACCTTCGACCGCCATGGGGCCACGGAACCGCTTCAGGCGCAACGCATTCCCCAGCACGAAGACGCTGGACAGCGCCATGGCGGCCGCAGCGAAGATCGGCGACAGCAAGGTGCCGTTGAACGGATACAGGGCACCGGCGGCGACCGGGATCAGCACCGCGTTGTACGCAAAGGCCCAGAACAGGTTCTGCTTGATATTGCGGATCGTCGCCTGGCTCAACGCGATCGCATTGGGTACGCCACGCAGGTCGCCGGACATCAGCACCACGTCGGCCGCCTCGATCGCCACGTCGGTACCGGTCCCGATCGCAAGCCCGACATCGGCCTCGGCGAGCGCCGGCGCGTCGTTGATGCCGTCGCCCACGAAGGCGACCCTGGCCCCCTGGCTGCGGAACGCCTTCAGCGCCGCGACCTTGCCATCGGGCAACACTTCGGCAGCGACCTCGTCGATGCCGAGCTGGCGGGCGATCGCCGCGGCCGTCGCCGCATTGTCGCCGGTGATCATCGCGACCTTCAGTCCCAGCGCATGCAGCGCGCGGATCGCCTCGGGCGTGGTGTCCTTGATCGGATCGGCGACGGCGATCACGGCAGCCAGGCGACCGTCGATCGCGGCATACAGCGGGCTCTTGCCTTGCGCGCCGAGCCGCTGGGCATCCTGCGCGAATTCCGTCACGTCCAGGCCCAGCCGGGTCATGAAGCGATCCGCGCCCACCGCGACGGTCCGTCCGGCCACCGTGGCCGAGACGCCGAAGCCGGGGGTCGCGTCGAAGCGTTCGACCCCAGGCAGGGGGATGCCACGTTGCTGCGCCGCCGCGACGATCGCTTCCGCGATCGGGTGTTCGGAGCGGGTCTCGACTGCCGCGACCAGCGCCAGCACCTCGTCGTGCGCAAAGTCCCTGGCGGGCACCAGGTCGGTCAGCTCCGGACGCCCCTTGGTCAACGTGCCGGTCTTGTCCAGCGCGACCACGCTGACATCGCGCAGCGCCTGCAGGGCCTCACCCTTGCGGAACAGCACGCCCAGCTCGGCCGCGCGTCCCGTTCCGACCATGATCGACGTCGGCGTCGCCAGCCCCATCGCGCAGGGGCAGGCGATGATCAGCACCGCGACCGCATTGACCAGCGCAAAGGTCAGCGCTGGATCCGGACCGAAGACCAGCCAGACAAGGAAGGTCAGCGCGGCCGCCACCATCACCGCCGGCACGAACCACATGGTCACCTTGTCGACCAGCGCCTGGATCGGCAACTTGGAGCCCTGCGCCTCCTCGACCAGGCGGATGATCTGCGCGAGCACCGTATTGGCGCCGATCCTGGTCACGCGGAAACTGAAAGCGCCGGTCTTGTTGATCGTGCCACCGATGACCTCGGCACCCACGCCTTTCGAGACGGGCACCGGCTCGCCGCTGATCATGCTCTCGTCCACATAGGACGCGCCGTCGACGACCTCGCCGTCGACAGCGATCTTCTCGCCCGGCCGCACCTGCACGATGTCGCCCGTCGTCACCTGGTCGAGCGCGATCTCGACCACGCTGCCGTTGCGCTCGACGCGCGCCGTCCTGGCCCGCAGCCCGACCAGTCGTTTGATCGCCTGCGAGGTTTTTCCCTTGGCGCGCGCCTCCAGCGTGCGCCCCAGCAGGATCAGCGTCACGATGACCACAGCGGCTTCGAAATAGACGTTGGCCGTACCCGGCGGCAGCGCGCCAGGGACGAAGGTGGCGACGACCGAATAGCCGTAGGCGGCCGACGTGCCGACCGCGACCAGCGAGTTCATGTCGGGCGCCAGCCGCAACAGCGCCGGGATGCCTTTCTGGAAGAAGCGCAGGCCCGGTCCGAACAGGACCAGGGTCGCGAGTGCGAACTGCAGGTACCAGCTTGTCTGCTGCCCCAGCACGCCCATCACCCAGTGGTGCATGGCCGGCACCAGGTGCGAGCCCATTTCGAGGATGAAGACCGGCAGGGTCAGCGTGGCGGCGACGAGCAGTGCGCGTCGCAGCGCGCGTGCCTCGCGTTCGCGACGCTCGTTGTCCTGGTCACCCGCATCGGTGGTGTCGACGGACAGGCGACGGGACGTATAGCCCGCCTGCTCGACGGCCGCCGCAAGATCGGCCATCGACACGGCCCCGGCCACATGGCGCACACGGGCGCGCTCGGTCGCCAGGTTGACGCTGGCTTCGAGCACGCCCGGGACCGCGGCCAGTGCCTTCTCGACCCGACCGACACAGGAGGCGCAGGTCATGTCCTCGATCGCCAGTTCGACGGTCTCCTCGCGGACCGTGTAGCCGGCGTCGGCGATGGCGCGGACCACGGCCTGCGGATCCGCCGCGCCGGCGAAGGTGATGTCGGCGCGCTCGGTGGCAAGGTTGACCGTGGCCAAGTGGACGCCCGGGACGGCTTTCAACGCGCGCTCGACACGGCCGACGCAGGAGGCGCAGGTCATGCCCTCGACCGGAAGGCTCAGGCGGGAAAGCGAAGAGGTCGGCGTCTGTTCGCCAGGTGGGGCCGCGACGGAAGTCATGGACCTGTCCCTTGGTGTGTGGAGTTGAAGCAAAGCCTAAAGCTTCCCATCGTTGGAATGTCAAGCCCGGGATCATCACAGGGCCTGCCCGGCCGACCCGAGCCGTCTCCCCTCCTCGCGTTGCCGCCGGCAACCGGCTTCTGGGGGCAAAAAAAAGGCCGCACTGGGTGCGGCCTTTCCGGTATGGCGGTCGTCGCGATGCGACGCCTGCGGTCCCTCGATCAGGGACGGCGCGCCAGCGCCGAGTCGTCGCGCGACTTCGGCATCAGGTCCTGCTTGGTGACCTTCAGCACGCCAATGGTCAGCAACGGGCAGGCAACGCAGATCGACGAGATCGTACCGATGACGATACCGATCATCATCGCTTCCGACATGCCCGCCAGCGAACCGCCGCCATAGATGTACAGCGCCAGCACGGTCAGGAACGCCGCCACCGAGGTGATGATCGTGCGCGACAGCGTCTGGTTGATCGAGGCATTGAGGATCGTGATCGGATCGGCGCGCATGCCACGGAAGTTCTCGCGGACGCGGTCGAACACAACGATGGTGTCGTTGATCGAGAAGCCCATCACCGACAGCAGGCCCGCCAGGATCGTCAGGTCGAACTCGCGCCCGGACAGCGAGAACCAGCCGGCCACGATGATGACGTCGCTGAGCGTGGTGATGATCGCCGAGATCGCGAACTTCCACTCGAAGCGGAAACCGATGTAGATCAGGAAGCCGACCAGCACGAAGATCAGCGCGTAGATGCCGTTCATCGCCAGCTCGCGGCCGACCTGCGGCCCGACGAACTCGTTGCGCACGATCTGCGCTGGGTTGTCGGCGGTGGCCGCAGCCGCCAGCACTTCCTGGGCGGTACGGTTGCTGGCTTCGGCATCGGTCTTGCCATCGCGCGGCTGCAGGCGCACCAGCAGGTCGCTGCCGGTACCGAAGGTCTGCACCTGGGCGCCGGCGTAGCCGCTCGACTCCAGACGCTCGCGCACGGCATCGATGTCGGCCGGCTTGTCGTAGCGCAGCTCGATGACGGTACCGCCGGTGAAGTCGAGCGCGTAGTTGAAGCCCTTGAAGACCATCAGGCCCATGGCCGCCACCATCAACAGCACGGTGACGCCGATAGCCACCCAACGCAGGCGCATGAAGTCGATCGACGGCGTGGCCGGGATCAGTCGCAACGGGAAAAGGCTCATGTCTGTAATTCTCCCGTCAGATGGCCAGCGACTTGAGCTTGCGCTTGCCGCCGTAGATCAAGGTTGCAATGCCACGCGACACCGTCACCGCCGTGAACACGGAAGTCAGGATGCCGATGACCATGGTGACCGCGAAACCGCGCAGCGGTCCGGTGCCGAAGGCATACAGCGCAACGCCTGCGAGCAGTGCGGTCATGTTGGAATCGAAGATCGTGCCCGAGGCCTTGTCGTAGCCTCCGGCAATGGCCGTTCGTGGAGGCAGCCCGGCCCTGAGCTCCTCGCGTATGCGTTCGTTGATCAGCACGTTGGCGTCGACCGACATGCCGATCGACAAGGCCAGGCCGGCGAAGCCGGGCAGTGTCATCGTGGCGCCGAACAGCGACATCACCGCGACCACCATCAGCAGGTTCAGCAGCAGCGCGATACAGGTGATGACGCCGAACATGCGGTAGTAGATCGCGAAGAACACCAGCGTGAACAGGAACGCGTACTGCACGGCCTGGGTACCGCGGGCGACGTTCTCGGCGCCGAGGCTCGGGCCGATCACGCGCTCTTCGATGAAGTCCATCGGTGCGGCCAGCGCACCGGCCTTGAGCTGCTTGGCCAGGTCCGCGGCTTCCTCGCGGCTCAGGCCGGTGGTCTGGAAGTCCTTGCCGAACACGCCGCGGATCGTCGACGAGCTGATGACGCGCTCTTCGACGCGCGAGGTGCGCACTTCCTCGCCATTGACGATGCGCACGGTCGGGATGCGCTCGACATAGACGATGCCCAGGCGCTTGCCGACGTTCTCGAGCGTGTGGTCGAGCATGCGCTTGCCGCCCGCGGCGTTGAGCGTGATGCTGACCGCCGGCAGGCCGGTCTGCGAATCGGTCTGCGGGGTCGCGTTGACCAGTTGGTCTCCCGACACCAGCAGGCGCTTGGACAGCAGCAGCGGTTGGCGGTTCTGGTCGTAATAGATGCGCGAATCGGCCGGGATGTTGCCGTCGGCCAGGGCCGCGGCGGCGGCGAGCTCGTCGCCGGTGACGGCGCGGAATTCCAGCGTCGCGGTCGCGCCGATCAGGCGCTTGGCCTCGGCGGTGTCCTGCAGGCCCGGCAACTGGATCACCAGGCGGTCGCTGCCCTGGCGCTGCAGCACCGGCTCGGAGACACCGATCGAGTCGATGCGGTTGGCGATGACGTTGCGGTTCTGCTCGACGGCATCGGTGGCGATGCGGCTGATCTCGCTATCCGACAGGCGTACCAGCACCTGGCGGTCGTTGGCTTCGATGACCGGCGCACCGCCGATGGTGCCGCCGCCGGCACTGCCGCTGAGGCTGCTGAAGATCGCGTCGCGCGCCTTGGCGACATCGGCCGCGTCCTTCACTGCGACACGGATGCTGTGGTCGGGCAGGCGGTCGACCGCGGTATAGGCGATGCGACCATCGCGCAGCGCGGCGCGGATGCTGTCGGAGTACGAGTCCACGCGCTTTTCGATCGCCGCGTTCTGGTCCACCTGCATGACGAAGTGCACGCCGCCCTGCAGATCCAGGCCCAGCGACATCGGCTTGCCGCGCAGCTTGGACAGCCAGTCCGGCACCGTCGGCGCCAGGTTCAGCGCGACCGAATAGTCCTCGCCCAGTTCCGGACGCAGCAGGTCGGAGACCCGGGTCTGCAGGTTGGGATCGTCAAGGCGGACCAGCAGGTGGTCGTCCTCGATCTCGACCCGCTTGGGTACGACCTTGGCGGTCTCCAGCAGGGCTTCCACGCGCTGCTGCAGCGCGGCGTCGACCACGATGCCGCTGCGGCTGGTGGTGACCTGGACCGAGGGATCCTGCTGGTAGACGTTGGGCAGCGCGTACAGCGCGCTGAGCAACACCACGATCAGGATGAGGGCGTACTTCCAGCGGGGAAATTCAAGCATTGAGATAGCCGTGTCGGGCGGAGAGTGGTCGCGGCAGCCGTGCTGCCGCTACCCTCGCCCCCTGCCGCAAGCGGGAGGGGACGGGTCGGTGCCGGGCACGCTGCGTCTGGCGCAGGCCGCCCCGGGGTGAGGGTGCAGCGGACCGATCAGGTCGACTTCAGGGTGCCCTTGGGCAGCACGTTGCCGACCGCGCCCTTCTGCACGCGGATCTCGACCCTGTCGGCGATCTCGACGGTGACGAAGCTGTCGCCCAGCGCGCGCACGACGCCGGCGATGCCGCCGTTGGTGATGACTTCATCGCCCACCGACAGCTTTTCCAGCATGCCCTTGTGTTCCTTGGCGCGCTTCATCTGCGGGCGGATCATCAGGAAGTACATGATCGCGATCAGGATGATCGGGAACGCCAGCGTCGACAGCAGGCTCGGCGAGCCGGCGGGGGCCGCCTGCGCATAGGCGGGGGAAATCAGCAGATCGAGCAGATTCATCGAATGTCCATCCAGCGGAAAAATAGCGGGGGATTATGCCACGGCAGGCCCGGCACGCGGGTCCGCCCGGGTTTGGGGCGGTTCCGGCGCCAGCCGATCGCGATGCGCGTGCCGGTCCGGGCCAGTGGGATGCCACCCCTGCCCCCGCCAGGCTGGATCAGCGGACCCGCCACCGGCTGGATCAGCCGGGCCGGTCTGGGCCCGGTGACGCCATCCGGTCAGCCCTGCCCCACACGCGCGGCATGGAAAGACTCCCGGAAGGCCGAAAAGGTTCCCGCCGCGATCGCGGCGCGCATGCCGGCCATCAAGGTCTGGTAGTACCACAGGTTGTGCAGCGTCCCCAGCATCGGCCCCAGCATCTCGCCGCAGCGGTCCAGGTGGCGCAGGTAGGCGCGGGTGTATCCGCCGCTGCAGGCATAGCAGCCGCAGCCCTCCTCGATCGGCCGCAGGTCGCGCTCGTACTTGGCATTGCGGATGCGCACCGTACCGGTACTGGTGAAGAAATGGCCATTGCGGGCATTGCGGGTCGGCATCACGCAATCGAACATGTCGATGCCGCGCGCCACCGACTCCACCAGGTCCTCGGGCCGGCCGACGCCCATCAGGTAGCGCGGGCGATCCTGCGGCAACTGCGGACAGGTATGTTCGAGCATCGCGTTGCGCTCGGCCTCGGGCTCGCCGACGGCCAGACCGCCGACCGCGTAGCCGTCGAAACCGATCTGGCTGAGCCCGGCGACCGATTGCGTCCGCAGGTCGTGGTGCACGCCGCCCTGGACGATGCCGAACAACGCGGCATCGTTGCCTTCATGCGCGCGCCGGCTGCGTTCGGCCCAGCGCAGGCTCAGCTCCATCGACTTGCGCGCGACCTCGTGCGTCGCCGGGTACGGCGTGCATTCGTCGAAGATCATCACCACGTCCGAGTCGAGCACCTTCTGGATCCGCATGCTCTCCTCGGGCCCCAGGAACACCTTGGCGCCATCGGTCGGCGCGGCGAAGGTCACGCCCTGCTCGGTGATCTTGCGCTTGTGCGCCAGCGAGAACACCTGGAAGCCGCCGGAGTCGGTCAGGATCGGACCGTCCCAGCGCGTGAAGCCGTGCAGGCCGCCATGCGCCTCGATGACCTCGAGGCCGGGCCGCAGGTACAGGTGGAAGGTGTTGCCCAGGATCATCTGCGCGCCCAGCGCGCGGATCTGGTCCGGGAGCACGCCCTTGACCGTGCCGTAGGTGCCCACCGGCATGAACGCCGGCGTCTCCACCGTGCCGCGTGGAAAGGTCAGGCGGCCGCGACGCGCGACGCCATCGTTGGCCAGGAGCTGGAACTGCATTCGGGACATGTGGGACCGGGAGATCGGGAAAGGAGGAGATCGGCAAGGTGGATGCGATGTCGCGATGCCGCCAGCGCGGGACAGGCGACCCAGAACCTGTTCACGATCTGTCGCGAGCGCAGTCAGGTGGCGCGTGGCGTGCGTGCCGGTGAAGAGCAGGCAGAAGCGCATTGTACGTGCGGGCACATGAGCAACCGAGCACCGCACGCGCGCCAGATGGCAAGCCCAGCAAGGTAGTGAACAGGTTCCTAGGACTCCCGGCGCTCGCCGCTCCACAGCAGCATCGCGTCGCCATAGGAGAAGAAGCGATAGCGTTCGCGCACCGCATGCGCGTATGCGGCGAACACACGGTCCTTGCCGGCGAAGGCCGAGACCAGCATCAGCAACGTCGATTCGGGCAGGTGGAAATTGGTCAGCAGCGCGTCGACGCTGCGGATGCGATAGCCGGGGAAGATGAAGATCTGGGTCTCGCCCGCGAATGGGTGCAGCTCGCCCTCGTGCATCGCGCTTTCGAGCGCGCGCACGACCGTGGTCCCGACCGCGATCACGCGACCGCCGGCTTCGCGGGTCTGGCGCACCTGCGCGACCAGCTCGGCACCGACGTTCAACCACTCGCTGTGCATCGTGTGCTCGCGGACGTCGTCGACGCGCATCGGCAGGAACGTGCCCGCGCCGACATGCAGGGTCACGTGGCCGAAGTTCACCCCGCGCTCGCGCAGGCTGGCCAGCAGGGGCTCGTCGAAATGCAGGCCCGCGGTCGGCGCCGCCACGGCCCCGAGCTGGCGCGCGAACACGGTCTGGTAGCGCTCGGTATCGTCGCTGCCCGGCTCGCGCCGGATGTACGGCGGCAGTGGCAGGCGGCCGGCCTTGATCAACCAGGACTCCAGCACGTCGCCAACGTCGAAACGCAGCCGGTAGAACCCGCCGTCGCGCTCGAGCACCTCGGCCTCGCCGCCAGCATCCAGGGTGATGCGCATGCCCGGCCGCGGCGGCTTGCTGGACCCGATCTGCGCACGTGCCTCGTTCTCGGGCAGCAGGCGCTCGATCAGGATCTCGACCCGGCCGCCGGTTTCCTTCTGCCCGAACAGCCGCGCGGGGATCACCCGGGTGTCGTTGAACACCAGCAGGTCGCCCGGCTGCAGCAGGCCGGCCAGATCGCTCACCTGGCGATCCGACAACGGCTCACCGGCCGGCGGGACCAGCAGCAGGCGACTGGCCGAGCGCTCGGCCAATGGCGCCTGCGCGATCAGCGCGTCGGGCAGTTCGTAATGGAAATCGGACTTCTTCACGGGACGCAGGAAGGCGGCAGGGCTGGCTATTGTAGTGACATGGCGGTGAGGGCCGGCCCGCGGGATGGCGGGGAGAAGGCGCCGGCTCGAGACCCGGCCCGCGAACCCGCCTCGCTCAGCGTTCGAACTTGGTCGACAGGATGATCGACGAGGTGGTGCGCTCGACACCGTCGATGGCACCGATGCGGTCGGTCAGCACGTCCATGCGGTTGACGTCCGGCACCAGGCCGAGCGCGATCAGGTCGTAGGAGCCGCTGACCGACTGCAGCGTGCGCACCTCGCTCATCGCCCGCAGCGCGGTGATGACCGGGGTCATCTGCTTGGGCTGCACGGTGATCATGATGTGGGCACGGATGTGGCCGCGCTCGTAATCGTCGTGGACGCGGACGGTATAGCCGCGGATGATCCCGGCCCGCTCCAGGCGCTCGATCCGCGCCTGCACGGTGGTTCGCGACAGCCGCAGCCGGCGTGCGATCTCGGCCGTCGACAGGCGCGCGTTCTCGCGCAGCAGGGACAGCAACAGTTGATCCGGGGCGTCTGCGTTCATTTCGACCAGATATTTCGGCGATCTGCCGAGATTACTCCGATTAGTGCGCAGTTCACACCTTCCAATCGGCAAGTCGATCCCGATAATAGACGTGTCGTCGGGCCATTCTCCGTCGCCCGCTGTCCCGGCAGCCGGGAAACGCAGACCGCCGGTGCCACCGCCGACATCCATGCCCCGCAAGGGCCTGGGCTGCATGGAGCGCAGCGGTGGGGAGCGGTACGCGTCTGCTGGCCCGGGCTCGATGCCCTCGGATCGTGTTCCGGCGCAAGCCGGGCTGCCGCCAGCCCCGTGGTCCGACCTATGGCCGCCATCCCGTGTCGCCCCTTCTTCCGCCACCTTCCTTTTTGTCCGTTGTATGGAGAACACCATGTCCGTGATCCACACCCTTGCCCCGCTGCGCGCCCATGCCGGCGAGCGCCGCACCGTCGGCCTGGATGACGCCACCGTCGAGCGCTTCGCCGCCTCGCATCCGGAGCTTGCCGAGGCCATCGAAGCCGCTGCCGTCGAATACGCCGCCATCCGGGCCGATTTCGCCGACCTGCTCGACCTCGACGAGTCCGCGCAGATCGAGGCCGTGCAGCACGGCTTCGTCAATTTCTATTCCACCGACGCGGTCAACCCATACGTCGCGCTGACCGCCCGCGGCCCCTGGGTCGTCACGCTGAAGGGCGCGGTGCTGCACGACTCCGGCGGCTACGGCATGCTCGGCTTCGGCCACACGCCCAAGCGCGTCATCGAGGCGATGGCCAAGCCCGCGCCGATGGCCAACATCATGACCCCCACGCTGTCGCAGCTGCGCCTGGAGCGCGCGTTGAAGCGCGAGATCGGGCACACCCGCGGCGGTTCGCCATTCAGCCATTTCCTGTGCCTGAACTCGGGCTCCGAGGCGGTCGGCCTGGCCGCGCGCATCGCCGACATCAACACCCGCGTTCAGACCGATCCGGGCGCGCGCCATGCCGGCAAGACGATCAAGCGCGTTGTCGTCAAGGGCAGCTTCCACGGCCGCACCGAGCGTCCGGCGCTGTACTCCGACTCCAGCCGCGGCCCCTACCTGAAGTACCTGGCCAGCTTCCGCGGCGAGGACTCGCTGATCACCGTGCCGCCGTACGAGGTCGACGCCCTGCGCAAGGTCTTCGCCGATGCCGACGCCAACGGCTGGTTCATCGAGGCGGTGTTCCTGGAACCGGTGATGGGCGAAGGCGATCCCGGCCGCGCCCTGCCGGCGGACTTCTACGCCGCCGCGCGTGAGTTGACCCGCGCCCACGGCACCCTGCTGCTGGTCGATTCGATCCAGGCCGGCCTGCGTGCGCATGGCGTGCTGTCGATCGTCGACTATCCCGGCTACGAAGGCGTCGACGCACCGGACATGGAGACCTACTCCAAGGCGCTCAACGCCGGCCAGTACCCGCTGTCGGTGCTGGCGGTCAGCGAAAGCACCGCCAAGCTCTACCGCAGCGGCATCTACGGCAACACCATGACCACCAACCCGCGCGCACTCGATGTCGCCTGCGTGGTGCTGGACCAGCTAACTCCGGAACTGCGCGACAACATCCGCATCCGTGGCGAGCAGGCCATCGCCAAGCTCGAGCAGCTCAAGTCCGAGCTCGGCAACGGCCTGATCACCCGCGTGCAGGGCACCGGCCTGCTGTTCTCGTGCGAACTTGCCCCGCAGTTCAAGTGCTACGGCGCCGGCTCGACCGAGGAATGGCTGCGCGAGCGCGGCATCGGCGTGATCCACGGCGGCGCGAACTCGCTGCGCTTCACGCCGCATTTCGCCACCGACGCCGACGAGCTCGAGCTGCTGGTGTCGATGGTCGGCAAGGCGCTGCTGGAAGGCCCACGCCAGAGCGAGGCCGCTGCGGCCTGATTCCGCACGCCGGCAACGCGCCGGTCGTGAGGATCCCCGCATGTGAGACGTCAACGCCGCCGGTTGCAGCTGCAGCCGGCGGCGCTTTTTTTGTCGCGTTCTTTTATCGCGTTCTTTTGTCGCGCGTTTTTCCCTGCGCGTTCTGTTGCCGCACATGCTTTGCGTGCCTGCGAGCGCCTGATGGCGACGCCGGCACCATGCGGCGCGGTCAGTCCTTGAACGCCGCCATCGCTTCCCTGATCATCGCGCGGGCTTCGGCAGCATCGCCGTAACCGCTGAGCTCGACGCGCTTGCTGCCGGCCGGCAGGTCCTTGTAGACGCGGAAGAACGCTTCGATGCGATCGCGCTCGATGTGCGGCAGGTCGGTGATGTCGCGGATGCCGATATAGGTCGGATCGATGTCGTCGGCAGGCACGGCGATGATCTTCTCGTCGCGCTCGCCGGCATCGACCATGCGCAGCACGCCGATCGGACGGAAGCGGATCAGCACGCCCGGATGCAACGGCGCCCGCGTCAGCACCAGCGCGTCCAGCGGATCGCCATCCCCGGCCAGCGTCCGCGGCATCGAACCATAGTTCGCCGGATAGGCCATCGGCATCGACAGGAAACGGTCGACATGGATCAGTCCGCTGTCGTCGGTCTCGTACTTGGTGAAACTGGCCGCCGGAATCTCGACCAGCAACAGCGCTTCCTCCGGCGCTTTGCTAGCCTGGGGCACGTGCAGCGGATGCACGCCCTGCGCCATCGCGCCCACCGGCACCAGCAGCGCGCCGACCAGCAGGCTCAAACAGATGCGTCGCGCCTGCTGCCGTGCACGCCGCATGCCGACGCCTGCCCTGCCCGGGTTCTTCATTCCGTGACGCGCCACCGTGTCACGCTCCATCGTGTCGTTCGTCATTCCCAACATCGGTCCGCCCTTCCTTTCAAGGTTTCGCCGCGCGTGCAATCGCGGGGCGCGATACGGCCATCGGTGATCTCGACCAGCGAACGCGCACCGTCAGCGCCGGTCCGCAGTTCGAAGGCATCGTACAGCCGGCCGGTGGCGGTCCGCGACTCGTAGCGCAGCACGCCGTCGGCGATGCGCAGGACCTGGAACAGCTGGGTATCCTCGGCGACCGGACGCATGTCGCGGCGGGCGGTGTCGGAGAGCCTGTACTGTTTGGCGCCGACCACGGACACGACATACTGCGGCGTCGCATGCGCGGGATCGAGGGCGCCACGACGCGCATAGACGTGGTCGTGTCCCTGCAGCGCGAGGTCGACGCGATGCCGCTCCAGCACCGGTTGCACATGCTCTCTGAGCAACGCGCTGTCGCGGTCCCCGCGAGGGGATTGGAATGGCTGGTGGATCAGCACGATCGACCAGCCGGGACGGGGCTTGGCTTCCAGCACACCCTCCAGCCACGCCGCCTGCGCCTTCGCGGTCCCGAGGTCGAGCGCGGACGTGCCATCGAGCACCGCGACGCGCAGGTCCTGGTAATCGAACCAGTAGCTTGTGCCCTCGACGCCCTTCGCACCGTTTCCGGGCAACGCGAACGTCAGCGGCCAGTGCGCACCGAGCACGCGGCGCTCCTGCGGCGTGTCCTCGAACTCTTCGAAGTACTCGTGGTTGCCCGGCGCCGGCGCGATCGCCAGCGTGCCCAGCGCGGCATCGTTGGCGTCGAACCACTCGCCCCATTCGTTGTCGTCCTCGCCGTCGCCGCCGCTGACCAGATCGCCGGCATACAGCGCCAGGCGCGCATCGGAAACGCTGCGCGCGGCCTCGCGGATGACCCGCGTGGTCAGGCTGGCGTTCTTGTTCTGGGTGTCGCCAAAGTACAGCAGCGTCAGTGGCGTGCCGGCAGTGGCGGCAGTGCGCAGGTGCCGCCAGGGGCTCCAGGTGCGGTCCCCCTGCACGCGGTAGGCATACAGCGTATCGGGCTCGAGTCCACCGACGTCGGCACGATGCTGGTAGGCGACGCCGTTCTCGGTGGTCTGCGCGCGGCTGCTGGACATGACCTGGCGTGCGATCCCCTGATCCGGCGAATCCGAGGCGACGGCGATCTCCAGCACCGGCGAGCGGATCGCGGCATTGGTGCGCCAGGCGACCGCGAAGCCGCGCGCAGCATCCTGCGCCGGGCTGGCGACGATGCGATCGGGAAAGCCGCTGGGCGCGTAACGCATCACGCCGGCAGACACCAGGGTATTGGGCTCGGGCGGGCGCGCGTCCTGCGCCTGCAACTGGCCGGTCCACAGTTGGCCGGTCGATGCCAGCACGACGGCGAGACCCACGACCACGTGCAGGCGACGGGTGAACCTGGTGCTGCGGTAATGACGGTCATGGCGGTGGGGGCGGCCATGGCCGCGTCGGATCGCGCTCATCGCTGCGCCTCCGTCGCCGGACAGGCGGGCAGCTTCAGTGCCGTCACGATGTCCTTCCAGTCGAACGCGACCACGCCCTGGTCGTCATGCACCGCATACAGCACGCCATCGGGGAACCGCGGCGATGCCAGCTGATCGAGCCAGATACCATCGGTATTGGCCACGCTCGCACCGGTCACCGCGCCGGTATGCGCCAGCGTACGGCGATCGAACAGGTGGAAGACCGTGCGACCCTTGCCCTGCTCGGTCGTGATCCACCAGCCGCCACCGTCCGCGCAGGTCCTCAGCATGATGCCTTCGGACTGCGCCTTGAAGACGTCGGCGCCCAGCGTGCGTCCCGCGAATCGTCCGGCAAGGTCATAGACCTTGAGTTCGTTGGCGTAGGTCTCGTCCTCTTCGGCGATCAACAGGCGATCGTTGCCGGGGTCGCCCCAGATCGACTCGACCACGCGCAATGCGCCCTGCTCGCTGGTGTCGCCGAAGCTTCCGCTCAACGTCGCCTGCCAGCCGTCGCCGGCAGGCGCCAGCGCGTACTGCCTGACGCGGCGATCCAGCTCGTCAAGCGGCGGCAGGATGTCGTTGCCCTCGGCATCCTCGCCGGCCATGTAGGCATCGGTGACATACAGCCTGTAGCCGTTGCCTGTGCGATCGACCCAGAGGCCGTAGGGCTTGACCAGGTCGGCCTCGGCAAACACCAGCACGGGCTCGAACCCGGGCAGCCGCAGGACCTGGACGCGATGGTTGTCACGCTCGACGACGAACAGCAGGTCGTCGATGACGGCAATGCCATTGGGGCGCAGGAATTCCCCTGGCCCCTTGCCCGGCTTGCCGACCGTACGCAGGGTCTGCCCGGTCTGGCCGTCGTAGACCACGAGGCGGTCGGTGGCCTTGGCGGTGGCGATCAGCCAGCGCGTGCCATCCGCCGCCGTCCACGATGCCGGCGAATCGATGTTGTCTTCAGGTGTCATGACCGTCAGGAAGGCTTCGGTCAGCACCGGGATGTCGCGGGTCGCGGCATCGGCGAGCGGCGCCTGCACGGCGTTGCCGGAAGCAGGCCCCGGCGTCGCCGGCGCGGCAGGGGTCTGGCTGCCGCCACAGGCGACCAGCGCCAGCAGCAGCGGAACGACAGTCAGCACGCGCGATGTCGGCATCATGGGCATGGAGGGGTCTCCGTTGCATGGCGTGCGCCGGGATCGCGCACGCGCGCCATCCCGGGGATGGCGGTGGGCCCTGCGTCGACGGGTCGCGTCGACGCAGGGCGGGCTCGGTGGATCTACGATGGCAGTGCGGGTCCGGACTCAGAACCGCAGCTTGACGCCCATCGTGTAGGTGCGTCCGTACAGCTCGTTCTGCAGCGTATTGGCCGGCGATCCCTGGTACAGCTCCAGCGGCTCGTCGAGCAGGTTCGACGCTTCGAGGTAGAAGCCCCAGCTGTTGCTGACCTTGTAGTCCAGCGTGAAGTCGAGCTGGGTATTGGCGGCGACCCAGATGTCCAGGTCCTTGCTGTCGCCGATCTCATCGAGGTACTCGCTGCGGTAGACCGCTGCCAGGCGCGCGCTCAGGCCGCCGCGTTCGTAACCGACATGCACGCTGTACAGGTTCTCCGACGACAGCGGCAGCGTGAACGCCTCGCCGCTACGGTCCTCGACCGTGCTGCCTGCCGGCAGCGTGAACTCGGTATCCAGCCAGGTCGCGCTGGCGCCCAGCAGAAGGCCGTTGCTGAAATGCTGCTGCCAGTTCAACTCGACGCCGAGCACGCTGGCATCGTCGCCGTTGACCGGCATTCTGACCTCGGCGCCCGGGTAGGCTGCGTTGTTGACGCTCAGGGTTTCGGCGATGTAACCCTCGATGTCCTTGTGGAACACGCCGACCGAGAAGATGCCGGCATCGCCAAGATAGCGCTCGAACGACAGGTCGAGGTTGCGCGACTTGTAGGGATCGAGCTGCGGGTTGCCCAGTTCGACTTCATCGTCTTCACGATTGATCCTGGCGCGCGGCGAAATGTCGCCGAACGACGGCCGGCCGATGGTCTGCGTATACGCGCCGCGCAGCACCCAATCGTTCTGGGTGTCGTAACGCAGGTGCAGGCCCGGCAGCACGTTGGTGTAGCGGCTCGAGGCCTGGCGCGTGACAAAAGTAGTCACGCCATCCTCGTCGGTCTCCATGCCGTTGCCGGTCGCCTCGAACTCGGTGCGCTCGACACGCGCACCCGCGATGACCCGCAGGTTGCCGATGTCGGCCGTCGCCATCAGGTAGCCGGACAGGACGTCCTCGCTGGCGACGTAGTCCTCCAGCAACGAGACTTCCTGGTTGCCGAGCACGTCCTGCGGACGCGCGGTGTAGTCGCCCTGCCGCGCCGCGAGCCAGGCTCGCATGTCGGCCGAGCTGATGCCATCACCCATGTTGCCGTGGGTGTAGTCCGGCGAATTGCGGCTCCAGTTGCCCAGGCCAGGATCCGGGCCGCGGCGCAGCTCGAGTTCGTCGACATTGACGTTGCGATCGCGCCAGCGACCGAGCAGACCGGTCTTCCAGGTCACGCTATCGCCCTGGAACGCGTAGTTCAGCGCGGCGCTGTACTCCTTGTCGTCGACCCACTTCGGCGCGACCACGAGGCGGTTGAACGCGTAGTTGTCATTGTCCAGCCAGCCACCGGCCGGACTGTCGCTGATCGTGTAGCGCGGGATCGCACCACGCTGGTCGAGGATCAGCGAGACATCGTCATCGCCGGCATATTCGAAGCGCATCTCGACCTCGTCGGCGACCTTCTCCTTGGTCTTTGTGTAACCCAGACGGTAGTCGATGGTCGAACGGCCGAAACGGTTCTCGCCGCCGACGCTGGTCGTGAACGTATTCTCTTCCTTGGTGCGGTAGCGCACGCGGCGACTGAAGTCGCCCGGATCGATCCCAGTCACGGTGTAAGTGCCATCGGCGTTCTGGGCGACGTCGCCCTCGCCCACCGGGATGATGCTGTTCTGGCGGGTCTCGGCATCGGTGAAGTCGGTATACAGCGTGCGCAGGAAGTAGCTGCTGCTGTCGTCGGGACGCCAGTCGAGGTTGAGGTTCAGGCCGGTGCGTTCTCGGTTGACGTAGTACTTGCGCTGCTGGACCTCGATGGCTTGCAGGCGGCCATCATTGACCTCTTCATCGATATCGGCGTACTCCGCCTCGATGTTGTCGGACTCGTAGTCGCGATCCTGGTAACTCAGGCCGAACGCGACCGCGAAAGTGTCGTTGAAGCGGTCGCTGTAGTTGAACGAGGCCTTCGGGCTGGTCTTGCCGCTGAGGCTCTGGTAACCCATCTCCGCCTTCGCGCGCAGGTCGCGGCCATCGCGGTCGAAGCCCGAGGCCGACTCGACCTGGATGCTGCCGCCGATCGAGTCGCCCGGCAGGTCCGGGGTCGGCGCCTTGATGACGGTCAGGCGCTCGGTGGAATCGGAAGGAATCACGTCCAGCGGCGCGGCGCGGCTGGAATCTTCCGGCGTACCGATCGCGACGCCGTCGACGGTGACGCTGTTGAGCGCCGCGTCGAGTCCGCGCACGACCACGTAACGGCCTTCGCCCTGATCGCGGGTCACGCTGATGCCGGGCAGGCGCTGCAGCGATTCGCCGACGTTCTTGTCCGGGTACTGGCCCATCGAGTCGGAGGACACCGTGTCCTGGATCGTGTTGGAGCCGCGCTTGAAGTCGATCGCGCGCAGCTGCGATTCGTACTGGGCGCGGACGACCATCTCGTCGAGGTTGACGATGTCGCTGCCATCGGGCGCGACCTGCGACGTGGCTGCATCCTGCGCCGTGGCGGCGAAGGAAAGACTGGCGGACGCCAACGCGAAGGCGATGGCGGCGTGAAGCGGGTGCGGAGCGGGCATGGGGGGTCCGGAGCTGTGAGTACCGGGTGCACACGGTATGTCGGTCCGGTTTCAGCACCATGACAGCGCGCGCCCGCTGCAGGCCGCGACGACTGCTGTCATGCTATCGACATCTCCCGTCAGCGACGGCCACGCGCCGCACAGCCGCGATGAAAGCGCCCATGAAGATCATCGAAGTCTCCCATCCCCTGGTGCAGCACAAGCTCGGGCTGATGCGTCGCGCCGACAACAGCACCAAGGTGTTCCGCGAACTGGCCGCCGAAGTCGCGACGCTGCTGACCTACGAAGCCACCGCCGACCTGGAGACCGAGGACACCGTCGTCGAAGGCTGGGCCGGCCCGGTGCACGTGCGCCGCATCAAGGGACGCAAGATCACGCTGGTGCCGATCCTGCGCGCGGGACTGGGCATGCTGACCGGCGTGCTCGAACTGATCCCGGCCGCCAAGGTCAGCGTGGTCGGCATCAAGCGCGACGAGGATTCGCTGCAGGCGGTGCCGTACTACGAGAACCTGGTCGGCGAGATGTCCGACCGCACGGCGCTGATCCTCGACCCGATGCTGGCCACCGGCGGCACGCTGATCGCGACCGTCGACATGCTCAAGGCCGCCGGCGCGGCGCGCATCAAGGGTCTGTTCCTGGTCGCCGCGCCCGAAGGCCTGCAGGCGCTGGAGGCCGTGCACCCGGATGTCGAGGTCTATACCGCGTCGATCGACGAACGACTCAACGAGAAGGGGTACATCCTGCCCGGCCTCGGCGATGCTGGCGACAAGATCTTCGGCACGCGGGTCGAATAAGTCCGGAGGCCGGAGGGACGCCCGGGCGACCCGGCCCCGGGCTGTCGCAGCTGCCGGTGGCCGCCAAGGCCCACCCTCACCGCGAGGCGGGCATCGGCCCCGACGTCAGGAGGGCCGCCACCGCCAGGCCCGCAGCAGCGCTCAAGCCGGCAGTGGCCGTCACACAGTGGCGATCACGCCAGGAGCGTTGGCAGCACGGCGCGATAGATGCCGAGCGCGGCCATCAGCAACAGGCTGATCAGGGTCAGCAACATACCGACCAGTCGTCCCGGCGAGACCCCGATGCTGCCGCCCAGCCCCACCGCATGCAGGATGCGTCCCAGCAGCAGCATCGCGCCCAGCACCCACAGCCATGCGGCGGGCACTCCGCTGAGCTCCAGCAGGGCCATCAGGATCAGCGCCAGCGGCACGTACTCGGAGAAGTTGCCGTGCACGCGGACACTGCGTGCCAGCGTGGAATGACCACCATCGCCGATGCCGATCCGGTTGGACCTGCGCTGCATGACCACGCGCATCGTCAACACCACGAACATCAGCGCATGCAGCGAAGTGAACAACAGGGTAATGCGTGGCGTCATGGCGATGCTTCCGGCGTGCAGGACTCTTGTAGGAGTGGCGATGGGCGCAATGGGCGTGTCTCAAACCCGGCGCCCGACGATCGGACACGGACGCCTCAGTTGGCCTTGCCGACCGTGTCGACGCGTCCCTTGCCGACCGGATTGCGCGGATCGCTGCCGGCACTGAGCGCGTTCCCGCGCCGGTCCCAGCCAACCGCCTGGAAGTTGCCCCAGACGTGACTGGACCCGCGTCCGCCTTCGGCGGTCTCGCCCGGCAGGTTGACGGTATGGCCCAGCGCGCGCAGCCCCTGGGCGGTCTCGGCCGTGAAGGCATCGGATTCGGCCGAGATCACGTCCGGCATCCACTGGTGGTGGTAACGCGGCAGCGCGGTCACCGCCTGCATGTCCAGCCCGGCGTCGACGCCGAGCGCGCCCAGCAGCACCATCGTGATGATGCGGCTGCCACCGGGGGTCCCGAGCACCGCGACGCGATCGTCGGAAACCATGAAGGTGGGCGTCATCGAACTCAGCGGGCGCTTGCCCGGCTTCGGGGCGTTGGCGTCGTAGCCCATCACGCCGAACGCGTTGGGCGTGCCCGGCTTCAGCGCGAAGTCGTCCATCTCGTTGTTGAGCAGTACGCCGGTTCCCGGCGGCACCAGTCCGGAACCGAACAGCAGGTTCACCGTCTGGGTCACCGCAGCGCGGTTGCCGTCGCTGTCGATGATCGAGAAATGCGTGGTTTCCTCGTCTTCCAGCGGCGTCGGATTGCCCGACAGCAGGTCGCTGGGCGTCGCCCTGGCCGGGTTGATCGTCGCGCGCAGGCCGGCGGCATAGTCGCGGCTGGTCAGCAGGCGTTGTGGCACGTCGACGAAATCGGGATCGCCCAGGTAGAACGTGCGGTCGCGGAACGCGCGCCGCATCGACTCGACGACCAGGTGCGTGCGCTGCACCGGATCGAGCTCGGGCAGCTTCCACGGTTCCAGGATCTGCAGCATCTGCGCCATCGCGATGCCGCCCGACGACGGTGGCGGCGCGGTGACGATGTCCCAGCCGTGATAACGCAGGCGGATCGGTTCGCGCTCCTTGACCTGGTAACCGGCGAGCTCCTCGGCGGTCCAGCGTCCGCCTTCGGCGCGAACGCCGGCGATCAGCTTGCGCGCGATCTCGCCCTTGTAGAAGCCGTCGAAGCCCTTGTCGGCCAGCACGCCGAGCGTGCGTGCCAGGTCGGGCTGGCGGAACAGGTCGCCTTCCTTCAGTGCCGCGCCACCGGCCAGGTAGACCGCACGCGTCCCGGGGTAGCGCTCCATGACCTCGCGGCGTGCCTGGTAACCGCGCGCCAGCCGGGCATAGACCGGGAAACCCTCGCGGGCGATCCGGATCGCCGGGGCCAGCGACTGCTTCAGCGGCAACTTGCCGTACTTGCCGGCCACATGCACGAATGCCGCGGGCAGCCCGGGGATGCCGGCGGCCCAGGGACCGTTCTCGGCGCGATCGCGATCGAACTCGCCATCGGCTTTCAGATAGCGGTCCGGCGTCGCTGCCGCAGGCGCGGCCTCGCGCGCATCGATGAAAACGTCCTTGCCGGTGGCGGCATCATGCAGCAGGAAGAAGCCGCCGCCACCAATGCCCGACGAGATCGGCTCGACCACCGACAGCACCGCCGACACCGCAACGGCCGCGTCGAAAGCATTGCCGCCGGCATTGAGCACTTCGAACCCGGCATCGGTCGCCAGCACATGCGCCGACGCGATCGCCGCGGCCTGCGGCGTGCCCGCATGCGCCGTGGTGGTCGACGGCGTTGCCTGCACGTCCTGCCCGCCCGCCAGCGCGGTGGCCGCGAACGGCAGCAGCGCTGCGATCAGGACCAGCGAGACCGCGTGTCGCGAGGCAAGCCGGCGCGCGGCGGCCTGCAGCGAGGCAAGCGTGTGCGAAGCAGGGTTGCGCGAGGCGGCGCCGAACGCCGTGGTGACAGGCAGGGTCATGTGAGCTCCAGTTGCAGCCGGCCCAGCTTTGCCAGCAGTTCTTCTTCGGATTCGGGGAATTCGGGATCGGGGTCGATGCACTCGACCGGGCAGACGACCACGCACTGGGGTTCGTCATGGTGGCCCACGCATTCCGTGCAGCGCGCGGGATCGATCACGTAGATGTCTTCGCCCTGCGAGATCGCCTGGTTGGGACAGGCCGGCTCGCATACGTCGCAATTGACGCACAGCGCATTGATCTTCAGTGACATGGCGCCATTGTAAGCGCTGGCTGCGGTCGCAGCGTGCCATCGGCAGGATGCTGCGCCCGGCGGATGGATGTCCAACACCCCGGACAGGCCACGGGGAGGGACCGCCTCCCGGGAGCGGCCTGCGGCCGTCCCGGGAGTCTTGCTGCGACGGGTCTTGCTCAGGCCAGCCCTGTCTCAGGCAGCCTTGCTGGAGCGGCTTACTTGGCGGTGTCGACGAACACGTACTCGACGCCGGCCGGGGCCACGGCGGTCTTGACGCGCTCGCCGTCCTCGGCCTTGCCGATGAACAGCACGCGCACGCCCTTCATGGTGTTGGCTTCAACGCCCTTGAACGCCTCGACGACGGTGTCGGCCATCTTCGCCGATGCCGGCGACGCATAGGCCAGCAGGTTGCCCTTGACGATGCCGCGCGACACGTCGGCGGTGATCTTCTCAGCCAGGCGGTCGTACTGGTCCTGGAAGTCCGGGGTGCTTTCGCCCGGCAGCAGGTACACGAACGGCTGGTTGCTGATGCCTTCCATGTTGCGGTTGACCACGTCGGAGATGTAGGCGACCCACGCGCCACGGTCTTCGCTGGTCGGGGCCGACACCGGCGCCTGCTCGACCTGTTGCGTGGATTCTTCCTTCTTGCAGGCGGCGAACGTCAGCACAAGGCTTGCGATCAGCATCAGGCGGGTCATGGTGTTCATCGTGTTACCTCTGTGTTGTCCGGTGAATGTTGGATGATGGTGTGGGGCTATTGAATCAGATCAGGGATGCGTGCGCTTCCACTCGGCCTGCAGCGCTTCGGCCACGGCCGCGGGCACGAAGCCGGATACGTCGCCGCCCAGGCGCGAAATCTCGCGCACCAGCGACGAGGAAATGAAGCCGTACTGCTCGGCCGGCGTCAGGAACAGCGTCTCGACCTCGGGAATCAGGTGGCGATTCATGCTGGCCATCTGGAACTCGTACTCGAAGTCCGAGACCGCGCGCAGTCCACGCAGCAGCACACCGCCGACGACCTCGCGGACGAAATGCGCCAGCAGTCCATCGAAGCCGACGACCTCGACGTTGCGATGCCGCGACAAGGCCTGCCGCGCCAGCCCGACCCGCAGATCGAGCGTCAGTGCCGGGCGCTTGGACGGGCTTTCGGCAACGCCGACGACCAGCCGCTCGAACAACGGCGCGGCCCGGTTCACCAGGTCGATATGACCATTGGTGATCGGGTCGAAAGTGCCTGGGTAGACCGCGATGCGGTTGCGTTCCGCGCTCATGCCTGTCCGCCGTACGTCCATCGTGATGACGGCGGCAAGTGTACCAGCGCAGTCAAGCTGCATTCATCCTGCAACGCAGGCTCATTCCGGCGGCTGCCATCGGTACAGACCATATCGGGTATCGCGGGTGCTGCCCGTTCGATGCCCGGCCCATGGTGGGTCCAGCGCGATGCTGCAATGCAGCGGCGTCTCCAGGTAGAGCCAGGCCCCCGGCGCCAGCCATGCCGGTAATGCCTGCAGCACCGACTGCCAGAGGTTGGCGGCGAACGGCGGATCGACGAAGACCACGTCGAAGCGCCCTTGCAGCGGTGCCCGCAGGAAGGCCACGGTATCGGCGCGCACGATATGCGCGGCATCGCCGCCCTCCAGGCGCCCCACCGTCTGTTGCAGGCTGGTCACCAGGGCCGGCTCGCGTTCGACCAGCAGCGCTTCGCGCGCTCCGCGCGACAGCGCCTCCAGGCCGAGTGCACCGCTGCCCGCGAACAGGTCGAGCACCCGCGCGCCGGGCAGCGCCGGCTGCAACCAGTTGAACAGCGTCTCCCGGGTCCGGTCCGAGGTCGGGCGCAGCCCGTCGCGCTCGACCACCGGCAAGCGGGTATTGCGCCAGCGGCCGCCGATGATGCGGACCTGTCCTGTGTTTGGCTTCATACCGCTATTGTGCCGCGCCGCACCTGGCCTGCGACATCGGCGATGCGCCTGCAACACGACGGCGGGTGCGCCCCAGGGGAGCGTCATCGGGCAGCCGTGGTCGCGCCCCCACCCTGCCCTGACGACCGCCCGCGCTTGAATCCCCAGGCAATGCCCCTATCTGCAAGGACATTGGCCGCGATCGCGGCCGCCGCCTTTCAAGCCCTCTTCTCCACCGGATCGAGCCACGCCCATGACCACCGAGACCGACAAGCAGACCCTTGGATTCCAGACGGAAGTCAAGCAACTGCTGCAGTTGATGATCCATTCGCTGTATTCCAACAAGGAGATCTTCCTGCGCGAGCTGGTCTCCAACGCCTCCGATGCCGCCGACAAGCTGCGCTTCGAGGCACTGACCGACGGCAGCCTGCTCGAAGGCGACGGCGACCTGCGCATCCGCATCTCCAGCGACCCGAAGGCGCGCACGCTGACCATCGACGACAACGGCATCGGCATGACCCGCGACGATGCGATCGCCCACCTCGGCACGATCGCGCGCTCGGGCACCGCCGACTTCCTGAAGCAGCTCAGCGGCGACCAGAAGAAGGACGCCCACCTGATCGGCCAGTTCGGCGTCGGCTTCTACAGCGCCTTCATCGTCGCCGACCAGGTCGATGTCTACTCGCGTCGCGCCGGCACACCCGCCAGCGAAGGCGTGCACTGGTCGTCGCGCGGCGAAGGTGATTTCGAGGTCGCCAGCATTGACAAGCCCGAGCGCGGCACCCGCATCGTGCTGCACCTGAAGGAAGGCGAGGACGCCTACGCCGACGACTGGCGCCTGCGCGGCATCATCAAGAAGTACTCCGACCACATCGCGCTGCCGATCGAGCTGGTCAAGCCGTTCCACGGCGAGGACAGCGAGAAGCCGGCCGAACCGGAATGGGAAGTTGTCAACCGCGCCAGCGCGCTGTGGACGCGTCCCAAGGGCGAGATCAAGGACGAGGAATACCAGGCGTTCTACAAGCACATCTCGCATGCGTTCGACGACGCGCTGGCCTGGAGCCACAACAAGGTCGAAGGCAAACTCGACTACACCTCGCTGCTGTACCTGCCCGGCAAGGCGCCGCACGACCTCTACCACCGCGATGCCGCCAAGGGCCTGAAACTCTACGTGCAACGCGTCTACATCATGGACCAGGCCGACCAGTTCCTGCCGATGTACCTGCGCTTCATCAAGGGCGTCGTCGATTCCGCCGACCTGCCGTTGAACGTTTCGCGCGAGATCCTGCAGGCCGGCCCGGTCATCGACTCGATGAAGGCTGCGCTGAGCAAGCGTGCGCTGGACATGCTCGAGAAACTGGCCAAGGACAAGCCCGAGGACTACAAGGCGTTCTGGACGCAGTTCGGCCAGGTACTGAAGGAAGGCCCAACCGAAGACTTCGCCAATCGCGACAAGATCGCCGCGTTGCTGCGCTTCGCTTCGACCGCCGACACCAGCGGCGAGCAGAGCGTGTCGCTGGCAGACTACATCGGCCGCATGAAGGAAGGCCAGGACACGCTGTATTACCTGACCGGCGAGACCCATGCGCAGATCAAGGACAGCCCGCATCTCGAGGTGTTCCGCAAGAAGGGCGTCGAAGTGTTGCTGCTCAGCGACCGCATCGACGAATGGTTGATGGGCTACCTGACCGAGTTCGACGGCAAGCGCTTCGTCGACGTCGCTCGTGGCGATCTGGATCTGGGCGCGCTCGACAGCGAGGCCGACAAGAGCGCGCAGGAAGTCGTCGCCAAGACCCGCGAACAGCTGGCCGTGCGCCTGAAGGACGTGCTGGGCGACGACGTCTCGGACGTGCGCGTCTCGCATCGCCTGACCGAATCGCCGGCGATCCTCGCGATCGGCCAGAACGACATCGGCCTGCAGATGCGCCAGATCCTCGAAGCCAGCGGCCAGCAGGTGCCTGACACCAAGCCGGTGTTCGAATTCAATCCGGAACATCCGCTGATCGAGAAGCTCGATGCCGAGACCGACCAGAGCCGCTTCGCCGATCTCGGACGCGTGCTGTTCGACCAGGCCGCGCTGGCCTCGGGCGAAGGACTGAAGGATCCGGCCGGCTACGTGCGCCGGCTCAACAAGCTGCTGCTGGAACTGTCGGCAACCTGAGACAGGCGGCGCGTGGACGCGGACCGGCCGGCAATCCCAGCCCGGTCCGCCCCCGCGCCCACGCGTGGCGAGGCGTCAGCCCCCGTCGCCGGCACCACACCGCTGGCGCCATGCGCGGCCATGGCCGCGACTAGGAAGCCTTGTTCTTCTGTTCGGCAATGAAGCGGCGCATCTGTTCTTCCAGCGTCGTCAGCGGCACGCCCCCCAGGTCCAGGATCGCGTCGTGGAACGGGCGCTGGTCGAACGCCGGACCGAGTTCGGCCTCGGCTTCCGCACGCAGCTTGCGGATCGACAGCAGGCCCAGGTGATAGGCCAGCGCCTGCCCCGGCCATGAGATGTAGCGGTCGATCTCGGTCTCGATGTCGTGGTGCGCCAGCGCGGTGTGACTGGCCAGGTAGTCGATCGCCTGCTGCCGGGTCCAGCCGTATTCGTGCAGCCCGGTATCGATGACCAGGCGCGCAGCGCGCCACATCTCGAACGTCAGCCGGCCGAAGTCCTCGTAGGGCGTCTCGTAGATGCCCATCACCGTGCCCAGCCATTCGCTGTAAAGGCCCCAGCCTTCGCCGTAACCGCTGAAGTAGGTCTCGCGGCGGAAGTCCGGGCGATCGGGCGCTTCCAGCGCGACCGCCGCCTGGTGGCTGTGCCCCGGCGCGCACTCGTGCAGCGTCAGCGCCGGCAGGTTGTACAGCGGCCGCGACGGCAGGTCGTAGGTGTTGAACAGGCAGGCCTCCAGACCACCGCGCCCGGAGGTGTAGATCGGGGCGATGTCATCGGGCACCGGGACGATCGTATAGCGATAGCGCGGCAGCACGTTGAAGATGTCCTTGAGCTTGCCGTCGACGCGCTTGGCGACATAGGTCGTGTACGACAGCAGCTCGCGCGGCGTCTTCGCATAGAACTGTGGATCGCTGCGCAGGAACGCCAGGAACGCCTCGAAGCTGCCCTCGAAGCCGGCGCGCAGCATCGTCTGGCGCATCTCCGCGGAAATCCTCGCAACCTCGTCGAGACCGATCCTGTGGATCTGCTCCGGCGTCAGTTCCAGCGTGGTGTATTCGCGGATCTGGCTGCGGTAGAACGCCGCGCCATCGGGCAGGTCGCGGGCACTGATGGTGGTCCGCGCGGCCGGCATGTAGTCCTCGCGCAGGAACGCCAGCAACCCGCGATACGCCGGCACGACCTGGCCACTCAGCAGCCGTGCCGACTCGGCCTGCAGCTCGTTGCGCACCGCCTCGGGGATGTTGGCCGGCATCGATGCGAACGCGACCGCGAACGGATTGCCGGGGCCGTCGACGGTGAACGCCTCCAGCGTCTTGTCGCGGCCCTGGATGGTCACGCGCGGCACCGAGTAGCCGCGCGCGAGGCCTGCGCGCATGTTGGCGATCTGCTGCTGGAAATGCTGCGGGATGTCCTGCATCCGCGCCAGCAGGCGCCGGTACTGCGCCTCGTTCTGTGGCGGTTGGCGCGGGCTCAGCCAGCTCCAGAAGAAAGTGTCGCTGTTGAACGGCGCCTCGAAGGTGCGATAGCGGATGTTGTTGACCTCGGCCTCGAGGGAGGCGCGGAACACCTGCGCATTGACCTGCTCCTCGCGCGGAAGCCCGGCCACCGGGATGCGGCCCAGTTGCGCCAGCACGTCCTCCCAGTAGGCCTGGCGACGGGCATAGACCTCCGGCGCGACGCTGCCGAGCCGGCCATCGGATACCCAGCGACCGTTCTCCAGCACATTGCCGTACTCGCGCTGGCGCCACGCCCACTCGGACTCGTACAGGGCCCGCAACCGCGCCTGCGCCGCAGCGCCAGCGGCCGCCTCCTGTCCTGCGCCTTCGGCTGGCGTGGCTTGCGCGGGCGTGGCTTGCACCGGCATCGCGTGCACAGGCGGCGTGACTGCGGCGGCCAGCGCCATCGACAACGGCAGGCCGGCGAACAAGCGGCGGATATCAGTCATGCGGTCACTCCAGGACGCAACGGTCGATCGGGAATCCAGCCCGGATTATCGCGACCACATCGCATCCGCGCGAGCCGGGCGGCCGCCGATGCCGCGACGCCTTGTCCATCCGCCCGGGGACGCGTGCAGGCCGGTCGCCGTCAAGCTGGCGGCCACGCCCGCAGTGCTAGCATTGTGGGTCCCCCGTCTGGCTGTGCCGCACGCCCCCATGATCCGACTGTTTGGCCGAAAACCCGCTTCCGACGCCGCACCGGACAAGGACGCAGGCGCCAATCCGCCCGCGCGCACCTCCAAGTACAGCCTCGACGACCTGGCGGCCGCCTTCCCGGGCGCGCAGCCGGCACCGGCACAGCCTGCGGACGAACCGGGACCGCCGCCCGGTCGGCAGGACCAGGCCGCACCGCGACCGTCCGAAGAGGTCGATGCCGCGACCGAACAGGCCATGGCGGCGGCAAACGCCATCGCCGCAGCCAGCGCACCCGCACTCGCGCAGCCCGCATCGACCACGGGCCTGGTGCCGCCTGCACCTGTCCATGTCCCGGCAGCGCCCACACCCGCCGCGCCCACCGCCGCTGTCCCCACGGTGGCGCCGCCTCCGCTCGCTGCCGTCACGCCACCGCCCGCGGTCGTGCCCGCGCCTGCACCGTTTGCTCCTGCACCGCCCGCGCCTGCGGCACCCACGCTCGCGGCCGCCGCGCCGGAACCCTTCGCCGCCGCGCCCGGCACGCCCGAACCGGCCGCAGCCGGCAAGCCCGGCTGGCGCGAACGCCTGCGTGGCAGCGTGTTCGCCCGTAGCCTCGGCGGCCTGTTCTCGCGCAACCCCAAGCTCGACGACGACCTGCTCGACGAGATCGAAACCGCGCTGCTGACGGCCGATGTCGGCATCGCCGCGACCACGCAGCTGATCGACAACCTGCGCAGGCGGATGAAATCGCGCGAGTTCGCCGATGCCAATGCGCTGCTGCGGGCATTGCGCGACGATCTGGTCGCGATGCTGCGACCGGTCGCGCAGCCGCTGGTCATTGCCGCCGACGCCCAGCCTTTCGTGATCCTGACGGTTGGCGTCAACGGCGTCGGCAAGACCACCACGATCGGCAAGCTGGCCAAGCGCTACAAGGACGAAGGCCATTCGCTGATGCTGGCCGCCGGCGACACCTTCCGCGCAGCCGCGGTCGCGCAGTTGCAGGCCTGGGGCGAACGCAACGGCGTGGCCGTGATCGCGCAGGGCCAGGATGCCGATGCCGCATCGGTTGCCTTCGATGCCTTGCAGGCCGCCAAGTCGCGCGGCACCCGCGTGCTGATCGCCGATACCGCCGGACGCCTGCATACGCAGACCGGGCTGATGAACGAGCTCGGCAAGATCCGTCGCGTGCTCGGCAAGCTCGATGCCAGCGCACCGCATGAAGTGCTGATGGTCATCGACGGCACCACCGGACAGAACGCGCTGTCGCAGCTGCGCCAGTTCCATGCCGCGGTCAATGTGACCGGCCTTGTCGTCACCAAGCTCGACGGCACCGCCAAGGGCGGCGTGGTGTTCGCGCTTGCGCGCGAGTTCGGCATTCCGATCCGCTACGCCGGCATCGGCGAGCGCCCGGAGGATCTTCGCCTGTTCGATCCCGAAGCCTTCGTCGATGCCCTGCTGCCGGAGACGCTGGGCGCGTGAGCGCCGACGCCCCTGCGGCGGCCGCTCCCCCTGCTCCGCGCGGCCGACGCTGGTGGCGCCGCGCGGGCATCCTCATCGTGCTGGTCGCGGTGGGCATCGTGCTGCTGCACTGGCTGCTGCCGCCGGCGCGCGTGGCCGACCTGGTGCTGGGACAGCTGGGCAGGACGCTGGCGCTCGACATCCGCCGCAGCGGCGACGCCGACTACCGCCTGCGCGGCGGCCCGATGCTGCTGGTCCACGACATCGTCGTGCGCGCACCCTCACCCGCTGGCGTGCCTTCCGCTGCCGAGCCTTCGCCTGGCGCGCCCTCATCGGGTACCAGCGCACTGCTGCGCGCCGACCGCGTCTATATCGCGCTGCCATGGCGCACGCTCCTGAGCCGCGGCAAGACGCTCGCGATCACCCGTATCGAACTCGACAGGCCGATCGTCGACCTGCCCGCCGTGCAGCAGTGGCTGGCGACGCGCCCGCCAGGCGACAGTCGCCTGCCGACGCTGGTCGATGGACTGCGCATCCGCGATGGCGTGCTGCACAACGGGCCGTGGCGCGTCGAGGGCATCGCCGTCGATCTTCCACGGTTGGCACCGGAGGCCGCTGACGCGCGCGATGCCCGCGTCGATGCCAGGGTCGATGCACGCCTGCGCGGCCGCTACGTCGATACCACGATGCGCATCCCGTTCGATGTCGCCATCGCGATGACCCGTCCCGGCAACGGTGCCGGCGCCGCCGTGGTCGGCAACATCAGTATCGAGCGCGACGACTGGCGCATGCCCGCCTGGGTGAGCCTGTCGGGACCGCTGTTGTTCGGCGATGGGAATATCCGTGTCCGCCCGGCACGACTGGGCCTGCACGCGAGCGTTGTGTCCGGCGACACCCGCATGCCGTTCGCGCTGGGCCTGCAGGGACCGCTGCGGTTCGATGGCACCACCTGGACGCTGGCGCCCCTCGGCATGGCGCTCCACGGCACGCAGATGCTGCCGAGCCTGGAATCGCATGGCGCGATCGCACTGGGTCGGCGACTGGTCGTGCGGCTCGACGGGCGCATGCAGGGCTGGCCGGACGCGTGGCCTGCGTTGCCGCCGCCGCTGTCGGCATCCGATGCACCGTTCGCCTTCGGCATGCGCTATGCCGATGCTGCGGATGTGTCTGGCCCGATCGGCTTGCAACTGCAGCGCGACGCCACCCGTTTCGATGGCCGCTTCCGCGTGGCCGACATCAGCGACTGGCTCGCGCAGCTCGAACGCGGCACGCCGCTGCCGCCGCTGCAGGGGCGCATCGAGACGCCCGGCATCGAGATCTCGGGTGCGCGGCTGGAAGGCGTGGTCGTCGAGTTCGAAGACGCCGGTCTCGACGACGGCAGCGACCCATCCCTCCCGGACAACTCGACCAACACCACGACCACGACCACGACGCCATGACGATTGCGAACGACGAGCATTTCGCCCAACGCCTGCTGGCCTGGTTCGATGTCTCCGGGCGCCATGACCTGCCATGGCAGCACCCGCGCTCGCCGTATCGGGTCTGGTTGTCGGAGATCATGCTGCAGCAGACCCAGGTGCGCGTGGTGATGCCTTACTTCGAGCGCTTGCTGGAAGCGTTGCCGAGCGTGCGCGCACTGGGAGAAGCGCCCTTGGACGATGTGCTCGCGCTGTGGTCGGGCCTGGGCTACTACGCCCGCGCACGCAACCTGCACAAGGCCGCGCAGCAATGCGTCGCACTGCACGATGGCGAGCTGCCGCGCGATTTCGATGCCCTGCTGGCCTTGCCCGGCATTGGCCGCAGCACCGCGGGCGCCATCCTGTCGCAGGCCTGGGGCGATCGCTATCCGATCCTGGACGGCAACGTGAAACGGGTGATGTGCCGCTACCACGGCATCGCCGGCTGGCCGGGCACGCCGAAGGTCGAGAAGCAGCTGTGGGAGATCGCACAGGCGCAATTGCCGCAACAGCGCATGGCCGATTACACCCAGGCACAGATGGATTTCGGCGCCACCCTCTGCACGCGGCACGACCCGGCCTGCGTGCTGTGCACGCTGCAATCGGACTGCAGCGCGTTGAAGCAGGGCCGCGTCGACGAACTGCCGACTCCCAAGCCCGGCAAGCCCCTGCCCGAGCGCGAGACCATCGCCCTGCTGCTGCAGGACGAGGACGGCCGCGTGCTGCTGCAGCGCCGCCCGCCCAGCGGCATCTGGGCCTCGCTGTGGTCGCTGCCGGAAGCCGTGGACGAGGCACAGGCGCAGCACTGGTTCGACGAACACATCGACGGACGCTTCGACGCACATGCGACGCTGGCGCCGGTCGCACATGCCTTCACCCACTACCGGCTGACGCTGCATCCGCGGCAATGGCCAGCGGTCGCGCTGCGCAGCCGCGTGGGCGACAATGAGGACCTGCGCTGGATCCATCGCAGCGACCTCGCGTCGGTCGGCATCCCGGCGCCGATCCGCACCCTGCTGATGGCACGCCTGCCCCACGAACCCCGGACACCGCCACGATGAGCCGCACCGTCTTCTGCCTCTACGAACAACGCGATGCCGAAGGGCTTCCTTTCGTGCCCTGGCCCGGCGAACTGGGCAAGCGCATCTTCGCCAACATCGGCAAACCCGCCTGGGCCACGTGGCTGGCGCACCAGACGATGCTGATCAACGAGAACCGGCTGTCGCCGCTGGACCCCAAGCACCGCGCGTTCCTGGAACTGGAGATGGAAAAATTCCTGTTCAGCGGCGGCGCCGACAAGCCCGCCGGCTACGTTCCCGAAGCCTGAAGCCGCGACACGGCTCCAGACCAAGCCCAGGCTGCATCGCCGACGAGCTGCCAGACCGCGCGCACCACCCCGACCTCACGCTATGCCGCAGGCGGGTTGCCGGTAGCAGGGCTGGTCGCGGGCGGCGTGGCCTCGGGTTGTTCGCGCGCCTGCTTCTCCGCCGCGCGGATCGCGTTGACGTCCAGTGGCCGGATCTCGCGGATGGTGCACGGCATGTCCATGCTGCTGCCGGTATCGCGCACCAGCACCTTGTCGAAACGGGCACTGACCCGGTTCATCGTATTGGTCAACGCGATCGCCGGCGTCGACTGCAGACCACTGCAGGGCCCATGCAGTTCCAGCAGCCAGGCCTCGCGCGGACGCGTCCAGACCGCGATCGCGGTATCGCCGAGCGGTGTCCAGCCGTTGATCGAACCGAAGTAGTTGAAGCTGGGGACCGGCTCACCGGCATGCTCGCGATAGAGCGCAAGCTGCTGCGCGTCGCTGAGGCCGCCACCGGTCGCGCATGCGCCCAGTGCGAGCGTGGTGGACAGCATCGCAGCCATCGCGGACAGGCGTTTCATGGTGGACTCCTTCGTCGCGGCGCGACGGCAATGGTCGGCTCGAACACGGGTGACCGCCCTGATCGAGCACTCCGATCGAGCGTTCTGATCGACTGGCACAACAATTATCCAGATCGAATGATGCGCCCCTGCGGCCAGGGTGCAAGCCATCGCCGCGCCATGGTTCAGCACAGGTTGGTCGCAGCCGCCGCCACGGGCCCGAGAACCTGTTCACGATCTGTCGCGAGCGCAGTCAGATGGCGCGTGGTGGAGCACAGGAAGCGCAGTGTACGTGTGGTACATGAGCATTCCGAGCACCGCACACGCGTCAGCTGGCAAGCGCAGCAAGATCATGAGCAGGTTCTTATTGTGCCGACGTGGTCGCCTGCAGCAGCCCATTGAACAGCAGCTTGAACGCGCCGTGACTTTGCGCGCGGAACGTCACGTCCGTGCCCAGCAGCAACAGCCGCCCTTCGCCGATGTCAGCCTGTGCCGCCAGCACGCCACCGTCGAGGTATTCCTGTCCCAGCGCCCAGCCGCTGCGCAGCGGCTGCGGCCCATCGAACCACAGGATCTGGCGGATGCCGGCGTGTCCGTCCGGCAGGTCGAACACCGGTGCGTTGTCCCAGCGGCCGTCCGAGAAATACAGGTCCAGCCGCTGCGGCAGCCCCATGGCCACCGGATGCGTCGTGTCGACCGCCACCGACAGCACGCTCCCCGGGATGTAGTACTCGCGCTGGCGCAGTGCACGGTCGCGGCCATCGTCGCCGACCTTGCGCAGGTGGCTGCGGATCGGCAGGCCCAGGCTCAGCGCAAGACCGGTGGACGATCCGGTGGCAATGATGTGGCCGCCCGCGTCCAGAAACGCGCGCAGTGCCGGCAGCGAGCTGTCGTCGAGCTCGCCGAGCATGTGCTGGAACGCCGCCGGCACCTTATCCTGGCCTTGCCGGCGCGGGGCGCGGGGTGCCTTGCCCTCGATCGCCAGCGCCTCGGCGGCCGGGAACGCGCCGCTGGGCAGGATCAGCACATCGAAGCGCTCGCGCAGCCCGCCGGCAGTGATCGCCTGCGGATAGACCACCTCATAGTCGAAGCCGAACGATTCCAGCACCAGCCGCGTCCAGCCCGACACCATCGAACCACCGTACTGGTCCCACAGCGCGATGCGTGGCGCATGGATCTCATGCAGCCCTTCGCCGATCCGTCGCGGCGACGCAGCGACCGCAACACCGGTCTCTGCGGCGGCCGGGCCCAGCACCGCCAGTGCGGCGGCGGTCGACGGGACGTGGAACATGCCCGCCTCGCCGTCCAGACGTTGCACCGGCACGCCCGCCTTGAGCACGCGATTGACGACGGTGAAGCTGTCGTTGGCGCGTGGATCGATCAGGTAACCACTGGACGCGCCGGCAACCGAGGCCGCTGGCGGCGACTGCAGCTCGCCGACAGGCACGGCGGCGAACGGACCATCGAAACCGTCGAGGATACGGTCGAAGGCGACCCCCATCTGCAGCGCCAGCGTCCAGCCGGCCGAATCGTAGGGCGCGACCGGCGGTCCGCCCGGATATTCGACATCGTGCGGATGGTCCTGCGGTTCGAACATGTCGAGCACGTGCGGGCGGAATGCCTGCGCCGTCCGGACGACATACGAGCCGGCCGGATAACCCTTGCCGGCGACCTCGAACGCGCGTTCCGCCCGCTCAACCTCGACGCCGGCCAGCAGCAGCGCGTTGACGAACTTCACCGCGGTCGGGAAATCGGCCTGGTCGGCTGGCAGGATGTAGCCGCGCGGATCGCGGCGGTCTGCGGCGTACAGGCGCTGGTACTGCACGGCCGTGAGTTCGTTGATCGCCGCCGCCGTCGCCGCGCCCTGCGCAGGCGCCGCAACCTGCCCAGCGGCGGCATCTGCGGCATCTGCGGCATCTGCGGCAGCACCCGCCGCCGCAGGCTTGCGCTCGGCCAGCGCCTGCGCGCGCGCCGCATCCAGCGCCGAGGGTCGCGCGGTCCAGTGGTCGCGGCTGCCGCGCTCGATCGAGTTGCGGCCCATGCGCCAGATGTTGAACAGCAACGGCTCGCGATGGCGCGACGCGTAATCCAGGATCGCCCAGTTCGCGGTCAGGCTGTAGTCGATCGACTGGCGGAAATGCCAGCGCTGCGCCGGCACCGGCAGCGGCAGGTTGCTGTCGGGCAACTGCCGGTCGAGCAGGAACGGCATCTGCATCGGCGTGGGGCTGCCGGTGATCTCGGTCAGCACGCCCAGCATGTTGTGGAAATACGGCGTCGTGCGCAGGCCGCCATTCCACCACGTCGAATAGACGCTGCCGCCCTTGGAGACTGCGCCGGGCTTGGCCTCCTGCAGGAAGCGCGTGTTCATCGCCGCGCCCAGCGCTTCCAGCCCGACCGGCACCATCGCGTCCATCGCATAGTTGAACGGGTCGCGATACGGCGGGATCACGATCACCGTACCGGTAGGCGACGACTGGTGGTGGTTGTAGAGGATCTGCGGGTACCACTGCGTATAGGCGACGCGGTTGAGGTTGCGCGTCTCCTGCAGCGCGGCCATGTAGAAGTCGCGATTATTGTCGTGCCCGGCGTACTTCTGGTACATCCGCGGCGCGGTGTCGGCCACGCGCTTGTTCGCGACCGGCTCGCGCATGTACCAGTCGGCGATCAGCTCCTGGCCGTCGGGATTGGCATGCACCAGCAGCACGATGGTGTCGTCGAGGATGCGCAGGGTCTCGGCATCGTCGCGCGAAGCCAGTTGCCACACCGTTTCGATCAGCTGGTGCGAGCCGACGGTCTCGGTCGCATGCAGTCCGCCATCGATCCAGACCACCGCCTTGCCGGCGGAGGCGAGCTGGCGCGCGACCGCCTCGTCGTCGCGCGCGCGGGCCAGCCGTGCGGAGATCCCGCGATACTCCTCCAGCCGCGCCAGGTTCGCGGGCGACGATGCGATCAGCATCAGGTGCGGACGGCCTTCCGACGTCCTGCCGATCTCGACCAGCCGGAAGCGGTCCGAACTCGCGGCGACCCTGCGGAAATAGGCCTCGGTCCGGCTGTAGTTCGCAAGCTGGTAGTCGTCGCCGATGGCGAAACCGAAATGTTCGCTCGGCGATGGCGGTCGCGCCTCGACCTGCGCCGTCGCCAGCACGAGCAACAGGAGCAACGACCACCACGCGGGATTGCGGGCTGCGGCAGGGTGGACGGCATGGAGGTTCGGCACCGCAGACTCCCGGATCGACGACAAGCGCGAAGCGGCCCACGGTGCCACAAGGCGGACACGCGTTCCAGCGCCCGGTCACGGCAGCGGCGACGACACCCGGCGCCTGCGCGCCGGCGCCCGGCCTCACAGCGTTGGCAATGGCGACCGCGCCCACGCCTCGCTCACGCGGACTCGCTTACAACGGACACCCGACACGCAGCCCGCCCCGCCGATCACCGCGCATGTGATCGCCGTCCCACGAGGTAGATGCATGACAACGCCGTTTCCGCCATCGCAGACGCAGACGTGTCCATGACCACGGCAGGCGTCCATCCAGACGATCCGCAGCCATGGTGGCGGCTGCAGCGCAGCGACGATGCCATTGTCGCGACCGCGATCCATGACGGCCACCAGTTGCGGCCCGCCGTGGAGACCGCGATGGCCTTGTCCGATGCCGGGCGCCTGCGCGAAGAAGATCCGTTCACCGGCCATGCCATCGCGCGCATCCCCACCCATGTCATCGCGCACCGTTCGCGCTTCGAGGTCGACCTCAACCGCCCGCCGGAAGCGGCGGTCTACCGCACGCCGGAGCAATGCTGGGGCCTGCAGGTCTGGCAGGCGCCGCCCGACGACGCCTTCGTGGCCGAGTCCCTGCGCTCGCACCGCGCCTTCTACGCCATGGTGGGGCAGCTGCTCGACGATGTCGCGGCCGCGCATCCCCGATTCGTGGTGCTGGATGTCCACAGCTACAACCATCGCCGTGATGGTGCCGACGCTGCGCCGACGCCGCAGCAGGATGCACCGGACATCAACATCGGCACCTACTCGATGCCGCGCGCGCAATGGGCCTGGCTGCTCGATCCGCTGATCGAGCGCATGCGCGACTTCGACTTCGGCGGTCGCCGGCTGGACGTACGTGAGAACGTGGCCTTCGAGGGGCGCGGCGAACTGACACGCTTCGTGCACGCGCGCTATCCAGGCGCCGGCTGCGCGATCGCGATCGAGTTCAAGAAGTTCTTCATGGATGAATGGAGCGGCCAGCCCGATCCCGCCGAACTCGCGACCATGCAGGCCTTCATGCGAGACATCGCGACCCATGCACGAGGCCTGCTGCAGGCGCGCAACGAGCCGGATGCGCGGCCGACGGATGCGCCCGCGCATGGCTAGCCAGCGCTCGCCGTCGCCGCGCACGCAGGCCTCCGACCTGCAGGACGATGCCCGCCATGACGCGGGCGGGCAGACCGCCCTGCCCGCGGTCGATAGCGATGGCGTCTCGCGGCAGACGCTGGCCGCCGGCGGCCGGGTCCACCTGGATCGCCCCTTGCCATTCCTGCTGCTGAGCCGCTATCCCGACGATCCCTGCAGCCTGGCCCATCGCGTGGCGACGATCAGCCCGGCCAGCGTGATGTGGCCCGAGGCCGAAGCCGCGGACGCCGAGGCGCTGGGCCGCGTGCTGGCGATCCTCGAACGCCAGCGCCGCGACTTTCCCGGCCTGTTGCTGCTGTCGCTGTACGACCTGCCGCGCGACCGGATCCTCGAGGAGGACAGCCCGCGACTGGAGCGCTTCGACTTCATCGTCGGCGCCACCGACGACGCACCTGCGCAGGCGGCGGCCGATCGCCTCGGCAAGGCACTGCAGTCGCTGCGCGTCGACCAGCGTACGCCGAAGATCGAGCCGGTCGACCATGCCTACGCGGAACCCGGGCTGGAAACGCTGGTCGCCGCCATCCCGGACCTGTCGCACCTGTCGCTGGGCCTGCCGCAAGTCCATCGCGTGCCCGGCGAGGAAGGCGTCTATCCGCAGGTCTTCCATGCCCTCGAGAGCGCCGTGCTGGATGCGCTGCTGCAGGCCTGCGCCGCTTTCGTCGAGGCCACGACGCCGGGCGACCGGCCGCACCATCGCAGCCTGGGACGCAGTTCCTTCATCGATGCCGCCGTGGCCGTGGACCGCGAACTGTCGCGGATCAGCCACTCCTTCGACTTCCTGCTGGGCGTCTCACCGATCAATACCGTGCAGGCGCGCCAGCAGTACCAGGCCGATGACGCGCAGAAGCCACCGCAGTTCCGCTACCGGCCACTGACGATCAGCCCCGAGCGCGGCAAGCGCGCCCTGCATGCGATCGACGTCCGCGGTGTCGAAGACCCGGTCCTGGAAACGCTGTTCCTGGAGAAGCAGCGCGAACTCGACCTGCAGCTGACGATGCTGCAGGTCCGCAACACCCCGGCATTCAGGCACGCGTCGGCGATGCAGTACGGCACCGTCGAGCCCTGGCTGCGCGAAGCGGCGCTGCACATCCTCGAAGCGATCCACGAGCCGGAAGATGCCGACGACGCCTCATGGATCGACTGCCACGCGGTCCAGTCCGCGGCGCAGGCCCTGATCGCCCGCTACCACGACGGGCTGCCGGACTTCATCGCCGACGCCTGCCTGCGCAAGGACATCGCGCCGGGGCTGATGGTGTCGGGCAACGCGGTGCTGATCTCGACCGAAACCCGGATGCGCCGCGAGCGCCTGGACGCGCTGCTGCAGCATGAAATCAGCGTGCACGTGCTGACCTGCGTCAACGGACGCCAGCAGGGCCTGTCGATCTTCGGCGCCGGCCTTGCCGGCTATGAAGGCATCCAGGAAGGTCTCGGGGTGTTCGCCGAGTACGCCGTCGGCGGCCTGACCGCGGCACGGCTGCGCCTGCTCGCGGCACGGGTGCTGGTCGTCGACGCGATGCACGACGGCGCCGGTTTCATCGATTGCGACCGCCTGTTGCGCGACCGCCATGCGTTCGCCGCCGCCGCGTCCTTCGACATCGTCGCGCGCGTGTTCCGGTCAGGCGGCCTGGGCAAGGACGCGATCTACCTGCGCGGACTCAAGCAGGTGTTCGACGTACTGGCCGAGGGCCACGATCTGGGCACGTTCTGGTTCGGCAAGATCGCGCTGCAGCATGTGCCGATGGTCGAGGAACTCCGGCAACGCGGCATCCTGCGCGCGCCGATGGCCATCCCCGAATTCCTGTCCCGCCCGACCGTACAGCGCAACCTCGCGCGCGTGCGTGCCGGGATTCCCTTCGTCGACCTGCTCAGGACACCATGACCATGCTGATCGCATTTTTCGTCAATACGATGGAAGACGAGCAGGAGCACTACACCACGACCGTGCTCGCGCACGAAGCTTCGCGCCGGGGCCATGACGTCTGCTACGTCACCGCAGGCGATTTCACGCTGGGCGCCGACGACGTGCTGCGCATGCACGCCCATGTGATCCCCGCGCAGAAGAACGGCAAGCGATCGATCGCCCGCTTCTTCAGCGACCTCAAATCGATCGCACAGACCAAGCTGGTCGCGATCGACGATGTCGACGTGCTGATGCTGCGCAACGATCCCTCGCGCGACGCCATCGACCGCCCCTGGGCGCAGGACATCGGTATCCAGTTCGGACGACTGGCCGCGCAACGCGGGGTACTGGTGCTCAACGACCCGGGCGCGCTGTCGCAGGCGGGCAACAAGCTGTATTTCCAGTCGTTTCCCCGCGAAGTCCGCACCGACACCCTGATCAGCCGTTCGCCGACCGACATCAAGGCCTTTGCCAAGAAGCACAACGGCAAGGTGGTGCTGAAGCCGCTACAGGGGTCGGGCGGCCAGGGCGTGTTCCTGCTGGAAGGCAAGACCGGCAAGAACCTCAACCAGATGATCGAGGCGATCGGTCGCGATGGCTACATCATCACCCAGGCCTACGTGCCGGAAGCCGACAAGGGCGACATCCGCCTGTTCCTGATGAACGGCCTGCCGCTGCAGGTCGATGGCCAGTACGCCGCGATCCGCAGAGTCAGCGCCAAGCAGGACATGCGCAGCAACATGCATGCCGGCGGCAAGGCCCGCAAGGTCAAGATCACCGACCGCCAGCTGCATGTCGCCGAACTGATCCGGCCCAAGCTCGTGCATGACGGCATGTTCCTGGTCGGCATCGACATCATCGGCGACACCATCCTGGAAGTGAACGTGTTCAGTCCGGGAACGCTGCAAGCCTGCAGCGAGCTGGCCGGCGTCAACTTCGCATCGGCGATCCTGGCCTCGATCGAGCGCAAACTGGCGATCGCGCAGCAGTTCCCGCACCGCTTCGACAACCGCACGCTCGCGGTGATCTGATCGCGTCTTGCCGCCGCGCCACCATGTGGCGTGGCGACGGCCTGCGTGGGGACGGTAGTACCTCCCGGCGATGTCGACCGCTCAGCCCGGCTTGCGTCGCCGTGAGGTGGACTTGCTTGCGACGCGGTGCGTGCGCGACAGGTAACGCAGCGCAGCGGCCTCCCACTGGCGCTCGCCGCGTGCCGCACGCGCCGTGCGCTGCAGGCTGCCGTCCTGCCAACCCGCGAACACGCAGGGGTCGATGTACGACTTCCTGCACACCGATACCGTATTGCCGAGCGCTTCGGCGATCCCGGTGACCACCTCGCGCTCGAGGCTGGCCAGCAGGCGCTGCGACGGCGCTTCCGGGGCCGGAGTCGCCGCCAGTTGCTGGAAGGCGGCCAGCGTCGCGCCCCAGGTCCGGAAATCCTTGGCGGTGAAATCCTCGCCCATGCTGTCGCGCAGGTAATCGTTGACGGCGCCGGAGTCGACCGGCTGCAACTCGCCATCGTCGCCACGGAACTGGAACAACAACTGCCCTGGCAACTGGTGCAGCGCCCGCACCATCCGCACAAGCCGCCGGTCGCCGATGGCGATGTCGTGCTCCTTGCCGCTCTTGCCACGGAACTTCAGGCGCAGGCCACCACCCCGCACGAACGAGGCATGGCGATTGCGCAGCGTGGTCAGGCCATAGGATCGGTTGCTGCGCTGGTACTCGACATTGCCGACCCGCATCAGCGTGGTGCTCATCACCGTCACGACGATCGCAAGCACCTTGTCGCGCGGGAAGCCCGGCAAAGCCAGGTCCTTGCGCCGGGGCCGGCCCAACGCAGGCAAGGCACGTCCGAACGCGACCAGGCGATCGAACTTGTCGACGTCGCGCAACGAGCGCCAGCGTGGGTGGTAGCGATACTGCTTGCGCCCGCGCGCGTCGCGGCCGGTCGCCTGCAGGTGCCCGCGCTCGGACGTGCAGATCCAGACGTCGCGATAGGCTGGCGGGATCGCCAGTGCGCGGATGCGCGCAAGCACCTGCGGATCGCGGATGGCACGGCCATCGCTGCCGCGATAACTGAAGCCGCCACCGCTGCGCCGCCGCTGGATGCCCGGGGCGTGGTCGCTGACATAACGCAGGCCCATCTCGGCCGCCTGGCGCGCGGCCTCGATTGCGGAAAGATCGGGCGGGACGTCGGCTTTCATGGCGTTCGCAGGCATCGGATGCGCGGCATTGCGGAACGCGATTGTGCGTGGCGGCCGTCAATGCGGCGTCAACACACGCAGGCGCTGGTCGCGCGCAATGCGCGCAAGGATGACTGCGCTGTCGGCCTGCGCCCTATGGACGTGAGCCATGGACGGATCGCCCGACGTGACCAGCGCGACGCAACCGATGAATAGGCTCGCGGACAGGCCAGCACGGTGACCGGAATCCCTGCGTATTCATGCCTTCTTTGCGCGTCGTCGGTTGCGCAGAAGACAAGAATTCAAGTCAGACGCTCGCAAAACGTGATCGATGTCGCCGTCAACACTCAATCACTTCACACAGAACAAACTGAACGCCTGCCATCGTTTGGCTTCAACTCTTTCACACAGCGAGGACGCCATGCATACGGGACATCGCGGTCTGGTGCTTATCGTCGAGGACAATCGCAACATCTCCGGCCTCATGGGCGATTTCCTGGAGAGCCGCGGCTACGAAGTCGACTACGCAGGAGACGGCTCCGAAGGTTACCGGCTTGCGACCGAGGAATCGCATGACGTCATCGTGCTGGACCTCGGCCTGCCGCGCATGGACGGCCTGGAGGTCTGCCGCAAGCTGCGGGACAACGCGCGCATGAGCACGCCGATCCTGATGCTGACCGCACGCGACACGCTGGAGGACAAGATCGATGGCCTGCAGGCCGGTGCCGACGACTACCTGACCAAGCCCTTCTCGATCGAGGAGCTGGAAGCCAGGGTCCGGGCGCTGGTCCGTCGCGGACGTCGCGAGGTCGGCGGAGAAGTCCTGCGCGTCGCCGATCTTGCCTACGACCCCGCCAGCATGCGCGCCACGCGAAATGGAGATGAACTGGTGCTCTCTCCGATCGGCCTGAAACTGCTGAACATCCTGATGCGCGAGTCGCCACGCGTAGTCTCACGCCAGGAGATCGAACGCGAGATCTGGGGCCAGCACCTGCCCGATTCGGATACCCTGCGCAGCCATCTGTACAACCTGCGCCGCGTCATCGACAGGCCGTATCCGACGCAGTTGCTGCATACCATCCAGAGCGCGGGCTACCGTCTGGCCGACACCGGAACGACCGTGCAATAGCGCGGGCCTCGCGCGGGGTGGGCCCTGCCTGCAGCAGGCAGGGGCCCATTGTCGGGAATACGCGTGCGGACGCCGTGGCCCAGCCTCGGCGTCCGCTTTGTTTTGGAGCGTGCGTCCTCTGGACACTGTCGCGTCCAGTCGTGCGCGGCAGTCCCTGCACCGCTGCGCATGACATGCCGGCCGTCGCGCTTCACCTCTCGGCCACAGCGGCCATGCAAACCTGAATGCGTCGCCCATCGATTCGCATCCTGCCCGATCGCAGCGGCATCCATTCTCACGCCGTCATTTCGCACGCTGTCATGCCGCGCGATCCCGTCGGACCGCACCGCCGCCACATCCGCTGCCACGCCGCCAGGAGGGATCGCCATCAATCCGCCCGCAGCTGCCCGCAGACCTCCCGACATGCAAGGCGCGCGGCCTCCCGCATGCGGCAGGTCCGGATCATCCCTTGCCGCGTTATCGGCATGCACACTGTCGGCGTACCTGCTGTCGGCATGCCAGGGCCCACAATCGGCGCTGGATCCAGCCGGCCCGTCCGCGGATGCGATCGGTGCGATCTGGTGGTGGATGCTGTCCGGTGCCACCCTGATCTGGATGCTGGTCGTCGTGCTGGCGTGGCACGCGATGTCGCGACGCAGGCCCAGCCTGCGTGCCGTGGGCGGACGCCGCCTGATCGTCATCGGCGGGCTGCTGCTGCCGACCCTCATGCTGATGGCCCTGCTGGTCTACAGCGCCGCCAGCAGCGAGCGCATCACAGGGGACCGGCAACAGGTCGCGCATGCCGTCGACGTGCGTGCACGCCAGTGGCAATGGACGTTCGAATATCGCGATGGCATCGATGGCGACATCCTCGCGCGTAGCGAGGATGCCCTGCTGATGCCACGCGGCGAATGGGTCGAGTTCCGCGTCCATGGCGAGGATGTCATCCACAGCTTCTGGATTCCCCGGCTTGGCGGCAAGATCGATGCCATCCCCGGACGCATCAATACGATCCGCCTGCGCGCCGACCAGGGTGGACGCATCAGTGGCCAGTGCGCAGAGTTCTGCGGCCTCGATCATGCGCACATGCGCTTCGACGTGCATGTGGTCGAACCCGACCAGTACGCAGCCTGGCTGCGGAGCGATAGCGACCGCTTCCTGCCGGAGACCGTATGGTGAGCGGCGCTGGCACCGATACCCTCCCGCAGGACAACGGTCGGCAGGTCGCGACCCGGGACGCCGCATTCGTCGCCGTGCTGGCGCAGGTCTGGGCCAACGATCCTGGCTGGAAGGGGCAACTCACGGCCGTCAACCACAGCACGATCGCGCTGCGCTTCATTGTCACCGGCTTCGCGTTCCTGCTCGTCGGCGGACTGCTCGGCATGTTCATCCGCCTGCAGCTGGCATGGTTCGGCAACGAGGTCCTGGATCCGGCACGCTACCACCAGTTCGTGACCATGCATGGCACGACGATGATGTTCCTGTTCGCGGTGCCGATCATGGAAGGCTTCGCGATGTACCTGATCCCCAAGATGCTGGGGTCGCGCGACCTGCCCTACCCCCGACTCAGCGCGTTCGGTTACTGGTGCTACCTGTTCGGCGGCCTGTTCCTGTACTCGAGCTTCCTGTTCGACGCGGCACCGGACGGCGGCTGGTTCATGTATGTCCCCCTGGCCGATGCGACCTACTCGCCGGGCATGGGCGCCGACTTCTGGCTGATCGGCGTGACCTTTGCCGAGATCGCGGCGGTGACCGCGGCCGTCGAGCTGATCGTCGCGATCCTGCTGACGCGCGCGCCGGGCATGCATCTGGGCCGCATGCCGCTGTTCGCCTGGGCGGTGCTGGTCACCGCTTTCATGATCGCATTCGGATTCCCACCGCTGATCCTGGCCAGCATCCTGCTGGAGATGCAGCGCGCCTTCGATGTCGTGTTCTTCGACGTCGGCCGTGGCGGCGATCCCCTGCTGTGGCAACACCTGTTCTGGCTGTTCGGGCACCCGGAGGTCTACATCATCTTCCTGCCCGCCACCGGCGTGATCTCGATGGTCATCCCGACCTTCGCGCGCATTCCCGTGGTCGGCTACAGCTGGATCGTGCTGGCGCTGGTCGCGACCGGCTTCCTGAGTTTCGGCCTGTGGGTACACCACATGTTCGCAGTCGGCATCCCACTGCTGGCGCTGGCGTTCTTCAGCGCCGCCAGCATGGCAGTCGCGATCCCGTCGGGCATCCAGGTCTTCGCGTGGATCGCGACACTCTGGTCCGGCCGGCCCTGGCTGCGCGTGCCGATGCTCTACATCATGGGTTTCTTCGTGGTGTTCGTCTGCGGCGGACTGACGGGCGTGATGCTGGCCCTGGTGCCGTTCGACTGGCAGGCCCACGACACCCATTTCGTCGTCGCCCACCTGCATTACGTATTGATCGGCGGGCTGATGTTCCCGCTGTTCGCGGGGCTGTACTACTGGCTGCCGCTGGCCACCGGGCGCATGCCGTCGGAAGGCCTCAGCCGCAGCGCATTCTGGTTGCTGTTCATCGGCTTCAATCTCGCGTTCCTGCCGATGCATCTGACCGGGCTGCTCGGCATGCCACGACGCGTCTACACCTATGGCGAGCACCTGGGCGTGGAATGGTTGAACCTGCTGTCGACCGCCGCGAGTTTCGCGATGGCCGCCGGCATCATCGCGATCCTGATCGACGTCGCGCTGTGCCTGCTGCACGGCCCGCGCGCACGCCGCAACCCCTGGCGTGCCGGCACGCTGGAGTGGGCCCTGCCGCAACCGGTGCCTGCCTACAACTTCGCGTCGATGCACGAGGTCGCCGACCGCTATCCCTTATGGCAGACCCCGGACTGGGCGCCACGCAGCGCCGGCGCCAGCGGCTGGCTCGGCTCCGTGGCCGACGATCGTCGCGAAGTGCTCGGCACCGGCATCCGCAATGCCAGGCCGGAACAGGTGATCCGGGTCTCGGGCTCGACCTGGCTGCCGTTGCTGTCGGCGCTGACCATCGCCGCGCTGCTGGCCTGCTTCATCGCCAAGCAGTACGTCGCTGCGGCGGGCCTGCTGCTGCCGCTGCTGGCCCTGCTGCTTGTCTGGGCCTGGACGACCGGCGACCGTCACGCGCCGCTGCGCCGCGAAGCCGCACCCGGCACATGGCTGCCGACGCAGCGCAGCAGCGCCAACGCACCCGGCTGGTGGGCGCTGGTCATCGGCCTGCTGATCGACGGCTCGCTGTTCGCGTCGCTGGTGTTCGCGTACTTCTATCTCTGGCTGGGCACGCCGCAATGGCCACCGCAGGCGTCGAGCGTCGCTGCCAGCGGCATGGCCCTGCCGGCCCTGTTCGCGCTGCTGGCCAGCAGCGTGGGCGCGGCGATGATGTCGGCGATGAACCGGCGCAATGCCGCACGCCCGGCGCAGGCCATGGCGGTCGCCAGCGGCCTCGCCGGCATCGCCTTCCTGTACCTGCACGCAGCGGCGTTGCGCGACGTCGGCCCACCGCAGGCGCATGCCTACGCGGCGGTGGTCTGGACCCTGGCCGGCTTCCACGCGATCCATGTCGTGGTTGCTGGACTGGCCGGCCTGTTTGCCTGCGCGCGCATCGGCCGCGGGTACGCCGACAGCGAGCGCGATCTCGACGTCCGCATCGCCTCCGGCCTGTGGCACTACACGGTCGTCCAGGGCACCATCGCCTGGGCGGTCATCCATCTCTTTCCGCGGATGGCGACATGAGCCGCGTGCATGCCCGCAGCCTGACCGGCATGGCCGCGCCGCTGGCGGTCTGGGCCCTGCACTTCATCGTCGTCTACGCGATCCAGGCCATCGCCTGCCGCCAGGGCTGGCATGCGCTGCGATGGGCGGGTCGCGATGGGATCGTCTGGTGCCTGTTGCTGCTGACGCTTGCGGCCATGCTGACGACGGCCTGGCTGGGATGGCGCGCATGGCGGCAACGCCCGGCAAGCACGCGCAGCGGTACCGACCACGATGCACCGCCGCTGGACCGCTTCATGGCGACGTTGACGACCGCCGTCTCGGTACTGGCGACCGTCGCCATCGCCTTCACTGGCATCCCGTTGCTGATCCTCTCCACCTGCCGCTGAGACCGTCCCGATGCGCAAGCAGATCCGTCAGCCCGCCGCGACCGAGAGTGGCCCCTCGCTGAAGAGCCGCATGGCCATCCTCGGGCATCCGATCCATCCGATGCTGGTGGTCTACCCGACTGCGTTCCTGAGCATGGCGTTCGTCACCGACCTGGTGTTCCTGTGGCTGCAGGTGGGCTTCTGGGCGCAGGTGTCGTACTGGCTCTGCGTCGCCGGACTGGTCTTGGGCGTACTTGCCGGCTGCGTCGGCGCGATCGACGTGCTGACGATCCGCAGCGTGCGCCGGCATGTCTCGGCATGGAGCCACGCGGTCGCCGCGGTGATGCTGCTGGCGTTGGCCGCCGCCGGCGTCTGGCTGCGCCATCCCGATCCCGAAGCCGCCGTCTGGCCCTGGGGGCTGCTGCAATCGGCGGCGACGACGACGATGGCGATGGTCGCCGGCTGGCTCGGCGGCACCTTGACGTTCCGTCATGGCATCGGCGTCTATGGCAGCCACGAGCCGTGACCGAGCCTGCAGCAAGGATGTCTCTACTTCACGGCACACTGCCGACGCAAGACTGTCCAGTGGCCGACCGCATCCGCACCGGCGGCCGTCGCTGTCGCCACTGGCGATATCGAAACTGCGGATGTCGCAGCCGTCGGTGTTGCAGCGGTTGGAAGCACAGCGGAGCGGGTCCGGTCTCCCGGCTTGCCGGCAGTGACCGCGGCGATTGCCAGCAACAGCACCAGTGGCAGCCAGCGCGTATGGCGATAGTGCGTACTGCTGTCGCGCCCCTCGCCGTGCCCGAACCGGTACAGGATCATGCCGTAGTAGACGTGCAGCAGCACGGCCAGCGTGACCAACCCGAGTTTCGCGATGATCCATGGCGACGGCGCCACCTGCAGCAGCAGGATCGCGCCGAGCACCACCGCCAGCAGCGCTGCCGGCGTCATGATGCGGAAGTACAAGGTGTTGATCGCGAACGTGCCGTAGTCCGAACGCGAATCCCGGCTGCGGCGATGCCACGACAACAGCAAGCGCGGCAGGAACACCAGTCCCACGAACCACAGGGACACGGCCGCGATATGCAGGGATTTGATCCAGAAGTACACGCGCGCTCCATGGAGAGACCGTCATGAAGCCTACGCCATCGCCTGCAAGCCGGATGTGCATGGCCCATTTCCGTGCCATCGGCATGGTGCCATCCACCTTCCACGCCAGCTTCGCAACCGCTGCGCGTCGGCCACGCGTGCTGCGATGCCTGTTGGCCTGCGTCGTGCTGGCGGTCGCGGCGATCGGACAGGCCTCAGCACATCCGGCCGACACCCCGCCGACCTGGGGCAGCGCATGGTCGTTGTCACCCTGGATCCTGGTGCCTTTCGCGCTGCTGCTGTGCGCCTATGCACGCGGACTCTGGCTGCTGTGGCGACGCGCCGGTATCGGCCACGGCATTTCCACTGCAGGCGCATCCGCGTTCGCGCTCGGCATGACCTGCCTGTGGTTCGCCACCATCTGGCCGCTGGACGCATACGGAAGCTGGTCGCTGGCCGCGCACATGGCGCAGCACATGCTGCTGCTGGCGCTGGTCCCGCCGCTGCTGCTGGCAGGCCAGCCGCAGGCCGCCATCGCGACCGCCTTGCCACGCCAAGCCAATCGCATCGTGCAGGCCATCGCCCGCAGATTGGGGAGGGTCGGATCCGCACTGACGGCCGCTGCGATCGCGCACAGCCTGGTCATGTGGGCCTGGCATGTGCCTACGGCTCTGACCCGCGCATTGGCGTTCGAGCCGCTGCACTGGTTGATGCATGCGAGCTTCCTGGTGACCGGGCTGTGGTACTGGCATGCGCTGCTGCAGCGACTGCGCGATCCACGTACCGGCTCGCTGCCAGCCCTGGGCTCGATGGTCGCGGTGATGATGCAGATGGGATTGATCGGCGCACTGCTGACGTTCTCGCCACGTCCGCTGTACGCGATTTACGCAGGGCGCACTGCCGCCATCGGGTTGGATCCGCTGCACGACCAGCAGCTGGCCGGCCTGCTGATGTGGGTGCCCAGCTGCCTGCCGTATCTGTTCGGTGCGTTCTGGCTGACGCAGCGCGAACTGTCGCGATGGTCTCGACGTGCCTGACGAGACATGCCTGATGCGACGCTCACGTCCGCTTCGAAACGCAAGCAGGATCCACGGTCTGGCACCTTCACGATGCATTGCCGCCCGTCATGCCTCAATCGGGACTCGCGCCAAGGAGTCTTCGACATGCGCAAGCGCATCGTATTCAGTACCCGCGACGTCGCACATGCCCGCGACCTCATCGCCATCGCCTATGCGGCCGGCTTCACCGACGATGATCTGTCGGTGGTGGCCCGCTCCGACATCGAACTCGAGCAGGTTGCCGACCAGCTGAAGATGGCCGACTCCGATTTCATTCCGGCCGCCTTGCGGGGTGCCGGCTATGGCGCGATCACCGGCACGCTGGCGGGACTGGTCGCGGTCAGCCTGACGCCGCTGGGCATCACCCTGGCTGGCGCCGCGCTGGCCGGCGGTCTCGGCGGCGGCGCGATCGGCGCCTGGGTCTCGTCGCTGGTCGGTTCCTCGATTCCCGATCCGATCCGCCAGGAATTCGAGGACGAGATCAAGGCCGGACGCGTACTGGTCGCGATCGATGGCGAACCGGAAACACTGGATGTCGCCATGCCCCGATTCAACGAAGCAGGCGCGGTCAAGCTCGACTACGAACGGCAGGCGGGCATGACCTGATCCATCGCCGCGGAACACGCGCGGATGCCTCCCGTCTGCGCGGCGAAGCCCGCGTTTCCAGCGGCTTCCTTTCCTGCCTGAGCCGGACTGCTTGCCGCCGCCATTCTCCTTGTTGACGGTGGCCCAGGCACGTTCCGTCGCGACATCCCTGGACACGCCCTGCTTGCGATAGCTGTCGGCAATATGTTCGGCCTTGCGCTTCTGCTTGTCGGCATATGCGGCTTTCGGATCGGTGGCCATGATGATCGCCTCCTGAGCAACATCGGCATTCCACCTGCAGCATTCCACGTGCAGCGTCACGCACGGGAGAACGCAAGGTTAAAGCCATGTGCACACCAGCATGACTGGTCGGAAAACAGAAATCACGACGTGCGGCATCCGGTCAGGATGCGTTGATGGATCGGCTCGCATGCTCCTCAGAACGCCGCATCCCGCACAACACAGGAGGTCGTCGTCATGAGCATGCTCTCACCGGTCACCGGTGAAATGTCCGACAGCAAGGTCGCCGCCATCTTCGAGGATGAAAGCACCGCCCGCAGGATCGCCGGCAAGGTCGGCGGCCTGCTCAACCTGCGTCCCACGCAGGTGCAGGTGGTGACTCCGATGGACCAGCAACCCGGCAGGAAGCTGGAGCCCGAAAGCCACGGCATCTTCCGCACGATCCTGATCGCCCACTACAAGCTTGGCCTGGCCGGACTTGGCACGGGCGCGGTGCTGTTCGCCGTACTGATGATGATGCAGGTGCCCGCCATCGTGCAGTCTCCATGGTTCGCCGCCGGCATGATGATCGGCTACGGCGGCGTGGCGGGATTGATGCTCGGCGGGCTGATCTCGCTGCGCCCGGACCACGACCCCTACGTGTTGAAGGTGCGTGGCGCGCTGAAGGAAGGGCGTTCCGCCGTCGTGGTGCACGCGTATTCCGCCGGTCAGCGCGACCATGCTGCGGATGCGCTGTCGTCGAATGGCGGAGAAACGATCCGCACGCTCTGATCCTCGGCGCCGGAGTGACCGCGAACGGTGATCCGGAGCACAGAATGCCTGGCGGGTTGCGGAGCATTTCGTTGCGCTCTACTGCGCGCGAGCATTGGCCAGCTCAAATGGCGCGACCTGCCAGCGCGCATGCCGACACGCCTGCTAACGCACCCGCGGCATCGCCTTCGCGACAGGCGTCGCCAGCTTGGCCGACGCGATCCTTCGCTCCAGTTGTTCGCGTTCCGCCATCGGCTTCGCCCGCCACCAGTCACGGACGTAACGCCCGTCGACCTGGACGACCCCGTCCCGCCAGGCATTGAGCTGCGGCTGCGGAAAGCCATTGGCCTGACCGCGCAGATGGTGGTCGAAGAAACCCAGTACGAAATCGATCGGTGCGCCCAGCATGGCCTCGGCCGGGGCGTTGCCGAACAGCGGATCGCGCAGCGGGCGACGGATGAACCATGGCAGGTCCGACAACCCCAGATGCCGGGTTCCCAGCAACTGCACGCGCACGACATCCTGGCGCATCCCCGCGGTTGCAAAACGCTCATACGCGAGTTCGTTGTAGCTGCGCGCAGGCCGGCGCTTCGGCATACCCATCTCGTCCTCGTGCGCGGCAAGGTCGGAGTGGAACATCATGAAAGGCACCGGCATGTCGGCATCGAGCGCCAGCATCGGCGTGTCCCAGCCATCCAGGTTGACGCCCGCGCCGCAACGGCGGTCGACGATGCAGACCGCGCCCGCGACCGCACCGCCAAACGACATGCCCATCTCGCCAACGCGATCGAATGCGCCGGCCGCCGCGATCGCGACGACATCGGCGGGCACGGCACCGCGTTGCAACTGGTCATGCACGAAGAGGCGATCCGCGATCCAGGCCGGCGCACTGCGGAAGGCCATGCGGTCATCGGAAGCAGCGTCTTCCAGGCGTCCTTCGATCAAGCCATCCAGGCGTTCGTCGAGCGTGCGGCCCTCCTTCGCATGGCGGACCGCGGTCGATTGTGGACGCGCGGCTTCTACCGCCATTGCCGGATCCGTTGGAATGACCGTGCCGTCGCGGAACGGCGTCGGCGCAGCATCATGCGGGTGCTGGATCGAATAGACCACATAGCCGTGGCTGGCCAGCGCTTCCATCAGCGCCGTGTTCTGGCCCAGGAACGACGTGAAGCCATGGCTGTAGAACACGACCGGCCACGGCGCTTCGCCGGTCAGCAGTGGCGCGCTCTCGTAGGAATGCGTGCGCACATGGGTCAGGTAGGTCAGGAACGGCGGAAAGCCGACCATCTCACCCAGCCCACGCGCCGTTGTCCGCGCCTCGATGTCGCTGAAATAGCGCAGCGGCTCGCGCCCCTCCAGATCCCCCGCCGGATACCAGACGCGCACCAGCAGGCGACGCGGTTCGTCGGCCGCCGCGGCCAGCACGCCCAGCCTGGACCGATCGACCAGCTCGAACGTCCGCACGCCGACTCCATGCGGCCCAGGCGGCACCGGAAGCGCCGACACCGGGAACCACCACAACGAGACGAAGACCCCGGCCGCCATCAGCGTGACGACGCTGCCGCTCAACAGGCGCAGCGCGGCAGAACGCGGCGCCATCGTCGCGCGACGGCGCACCACCAGCGCCACCAGCAACACCACCCCGACCGCCACGCCCGGCGCGGCCTGCCACCGGCCCAGTACCAGGCCGACCACGCCAGCGAGCAGCGCGATGACAGCCGAGCCCACGAGGACACGGGACCGACCCGGCAGCGAACGCCACCACCACGCCGCCGAGAACACCGCCAGCGCAATGACGAGCACGAGATCGGACGGAATCATGGGGCAAGACCTGCCGGCCGGCGGCCGTCGGATCGGCAGTGTAAGCGAGCGCCCAACGGCAGGAACCTGCCGGACGTCACGCGTACGACCCGCACGATTGCCGTGCGTCCTCGCCTGGCTTTTCTGTCCCGGCCAGGCGCCCGCCCGCGTCGTTCCCCGGGAAATCAGGGATCGTGTTCGACGTGCATGCCCAGCACAACCAACCTGCCCCAGTCCGTCACGGGACCAGAACGGTATCTCCCCGGTTGCACGGCAGCGACTCCCCGCCGACATCAGGGCCCCATGTTGGCCCTTTTTTGGCGCCGTGCACGACGGCACATGCATCGCGCGATCGATCCCATCCCGCCGCCGCCGCGACGTTTCGCCGGCAAGCAACCCGGTGTTGGATACGAATGTGCCGGGCAAAAAAAACGGCCACCGAACTGGTCGATGAGCCGCTGATCAAAGCCAGAATTTGATCGAGGTAGCCTCTACCAGAAATTCAATATAGCTACATTAAAATCAAATGCTTGTTAATGAACTTGTCGAAGCTATCCACAAAACCACCCCAAACGACGACTCGATGCGACGCAGTGCTATGCAGCACTTTCGCCAATCGGAGAGCCGCAACAAGTATTGACGCCCGGGCATTCCCAAGACCGTTGACGAGGCGCTTTGCCTGCGGGAAGCGGCGGTGAGTGGGTTGCCCATCAATGAACTGCGTCGGGAACGCGCTCCGCACAGGAGTCGGGAGCCCAATGGAAGCCCTGCCCGCGATAGTCCTTGTCGAAGATCACCTTGTACTGGCAGGTGACGACACCGTCAGCGGTGCGGAAGTGGAAGAGATAGTCCCACTCGCGCACGCCGACCAGGCCCTCGCGGAAGTGGGGACGCCCCAGCAGGTCGTACAGCTGATCCTTCGTCACGCCCGGACCGATCGCGCGCAGGTTGTCGATGTTCGGGAACGTTCCTTCCTTCAGGACAATGCCGGACACGTCAGGGAACACCACCTCGCCCGCCTGCCCGTTCGGCGAGATATCCCGACTGACGTGGCGGGTCCCGCACGCACCCAGCAGGGCGACCAACATACCCGCAACACACATGCCCGCGATCCGTCCGCGCTTGCTCCGTACCAAGATCTTCATTGTGTTTCCCCGTTATTCAACTGACCGGGCGGCAGGCGTCGCGCTGCCACCGCGAAAATTCCATCGTTCCAGGACGGGAGGCGATGGATCACCGCCTCCCGCGCACTCACCACTGGATGCCGGCACCGACCGAGAAGCCCCAGTCGCGCGAGGTATTGCCGCTGGCCGAGGCCTTGTAGACATAGCGCCCGTTGTCGGTGATCCCCGACAATCCGACCGCCATGCCGTACTCGCTCTGGTAGCCGCCGAAGCCGACCGCAAGCATGCTCTTGCCCGGCAGATAGGCTTGCGGCAGGCCCGCGATCGCCATCGCCGAAGCCGTCGCACCGCGATAGCCGCGATTGAGTGTCCACACGTCGTTCTGCAACCCGCCGAGCCGCTGGTCGGTGTATTGATTCGCTGTACTGATGGCCTGCGTCACCCCTGCGGACAACTGGTTGACGTTGACAGCATCCGTACCGGCGATGCCCGGGGCGACACCGCTGATCGTACGCTCCCCGACATTGACCTCGCCTACGGACTGACTGGTACCGACATAGGCTGCGTTGTATCCGGCCTGCGCGCCTACCGAGGTCGCCGACCCCTGCCCCAGCGCGACGCTATTGGCATGGCTGGCGGTGGCTCCCTGCCCGATCGCCGTACTGTCGGTGGCAGAGGCGCTCGCGTCATTTCCGATCGCCGTGCTGTTGCTGCCACTGGCTACGCTCTGATTGCCTACCGCGGTGCTGTTGCTTCCGCTGGCCACCGCGCCGTTGCCACCCGCCGATGCATTCGCGCCACTGGCCTGCGGTGCGACGTAAGCCTCCTCCTGGGTGACCTGGAACGGGCCACTGCCACCACGCTCCAGATCGGTGACGCGATCATCGAACCCGTCCACGGTATTGCTCAGGTTGATGACGTCGCCCTCGACACTGGTCACCCGGCCATCGAGGTCATCGATATCGCCCCGGATATCGGTGATCTCGCCTTCCACATGCGTCACACGCGCATCGACCTGGTCGATGCGGACGTTGACCGCTCCGATCTGCGCGTCGGTGTAATTGCTGGACTGCGTGACGACGCTGCTGATCCCCGCCTGCAATTGACCGACATTGACGGCGTCGGTGGCAACTGATCCGGCAGCGACGCCGGTCACCTGGCGTCCGCCAAGGTTGACCTCGCCGGTTGAACTGCTGTTGCCGACATACGCCGCCTGATAGCTGGCTTGCGCGCCCACTGTGGTCACGGATCCAGCACCCAGCGCGATGCTGTTGGCATGATTGGCAACGGCACCCGTCCCGATCGCAAGGCTGTTGAATGCCAAGGCCTGCGCACCGGAGCCCAGCGCGACACCACCATCTCCCTGGGCGCGCGCGCCAAACCCGACGGCGACGGCCTCATCTCCCTCTGCCTCCGCGTCCTTGCCGATGGCGATCGCGTCATCGCCGGTCGCACCGTCGTTGGCCTCGTTACCTCCACCGGTACTGTTGACGCTGTAGTAATCCACCTCACCGGCTGCGACCGCAGTCTGCACCGCTCTGAGCTGAGCCACGTTCACCGCGTCACTGTCCTCCGTTCCTGCGGCCACGCCCGTGATCTGGCGGAATGAACCATTGGACGCATCGCCGACGCTCACGGCGCCCAGGGTACTGCGGGTGGCCGCGATCGCAGCCTGCTGCGCCGCACTGGCTCCCGAAGGCACATGACCGCTACGCGTGGCGTCGTTGCTGGAGCTGTCGGTACTGGCAACACTACCTGCGCCCAGCGCGACGCCATCCGCCACACTGACCCGCGCCTGGGTGCCGATGGCCGTGCCGCGGTCGGCGGACGCTGTCGTCGAGGCGGAATTGCCGATAGCAATGGAGTCCTGCGCCTCTGCGACGCTCGTGCGCCCTACCGCAAGGCTGCGATCACCCACCGCACTGTTCATGACACCCAGCGCAACACTCTCCTCGCCCGCTGCAACATTGAGCACGGGAAATCCAAGCAGATAGGTCCCCACGCCCATTGCGACGCTGCGCGTCCCAGAGGCGAGATTGCCATTGCCTACGGCCGCCGCCTCGTCTGCACCGGCGATGTTGCCCGTCCCGAGCGCACTGCTCATCAGGCCATCGGCCGTGTTGGTCGTCCCCACGGCGACCGAGCCGTCCCAGAGGGCAGCATTGTCGATGCCCATTGCCACGGCGCCTGTCACCAAAGAGCCATCCCCCGTCGCGTTGTTGCGCGTGCCGACGGCCACGCTGTCGGAGCTGGAGGTCTGGTTCCCGAAGCCGAGCGCGGTACTACGCGACCCGAGGGCCATGTTCTGGTAACCGACAGCGGTCGCATACCCCAAGGGCTCCCATGGGAAACCGGTATTGATCGCGCCGGACGCCTGGCTGCCAAAGCCCATGGACGTGCTGTACTGGCCTGACGCGACTGCCTGCGTGCCAAAGGCCAGTGCATTGTCGGCCGTGGCACTGGCCTCGTAACCCAGCGCCACGGCATTCATGCCATCACTCCGGGCATCGCGACCGATCGCGATCGCGTAGTCCTGGGTTGCTTCCGAAGAGCGGCCAATCGCCAGAGAGCTGGCGCCACTGGCCAATGCGCTGTCACTCATGGCGATTGAATCAGCACCCGACGCCACTGAAATCCGACCAATGGCAATTGAGCTGTCCGCGGACGCATTCGCCCCATTGCCCACTGCCACCCCAGAGTCTGCAGTAGCGGAACTGGTTGTTCCCAAGGCCAGGGCCCGACGTTGATCTGCCGCGGCACTATCGCCCAGCGCGACAGCACCTTCAGCAGTCGCATTGTTGCTGCGCCCGATGGCGACCGCGCCATCCCCAATCGCAGTGTTACCGGAACCGACCACCACCGCACCAACGCCATTCGCAGACGAACCGCTACCGATCGCAACAGCACCACCTGTCCCGGTGATATCCGTGCTGCCCTGGGTGCTGGCGGTGACATAGGTTCCGATGGCGACATTCTGCGCAAGGGAATCCGACCCACCTGCTGCTGCACGCTCGGCCACGGCATTGAAACCGATGGCAATACTGTTGTCGCCCTCCGCGCGCGTCGAACTATTCCCCAGGGCGATCGCCCCGGTCCCAAGGTTGCTGCCCGCCAGCCCCACGAGCCCCGCCCAATCCGGCACACCCGTATTGTCGGCAATTCCAGAGAACGTTCCGAATCCACCATTGGCATTGGGAATGGCGCAAGTCCATGGGCCCGTCGCAGCCGGCCGCTGACATACGGCGCCCGTGGTGGCGTCCTGCACGACAGCCGCCCTCGAAACCACTGGCAATGCGGCAAGCACTGCCAACACCAGAAGAACATCGACTCTAGGCGCCAGGTGGAGACGCCGAACAACAGCCGAGCCATCGCTCGTGACCAACGCTGACGCCACGGCCCATGGCAAGCGCCCCGGGCTTCCGACCTTGCTGCGAGATATGCTCATATTGCTATAGCCTCAAGTTGACGTGAGCTGCTACCGGAAACGCAAAACTCCGTGCAAAAAAAACGTCGATAGCCAGCGTAAGTCTGCGAGATTATCGAAGCGGACTTGACGAAAAAAGGATCAGTGCTCTCTTCTGTGAGTCGGCACACAATCAGCCCACAAGAACAATGCTTCTACCTAGGACCGCGGCTTCCGATAATGGCGTGTGTGGTCTGAAACCACGCCAAGTGAGGGCTTAGAGCCGGCCCTCGATAGTCAGTGAGGACAATCCGGAATCGATGTTGCTTATGACGCACTCCGCACAGGAAGGTTCGTCCTCCCCCAAGTCAGGCTTGCGAGTCTGACTGCCCTATAGTCGGCCTCGGTTGCCGCTCACACCGATCCTTGCGCTTCCGTCCGACCCGACGAAGCGTGATGAGTCTTGCGCCACACTTCGTGGTCGACAATCACCAAGCCCATATGCCCTTCTTCATTCCCGGAACTGGATGTCGCCGCGCCCGGTCGCTACCCATTCGAAGGACACGCCGGTCGTGGTCGCAAGCACAACCAGGTTGCCCACGCTGGGCTTGGGGCGCGTGCTGATCTCCCAATTTGCGACCGCACCACGCGTCACGCCGATTCGCTCTGCCAACTGGCTTTGCGTCAGTCCTGCACTCCGCCGCGCCACGCGTATACGCGTCGCCATGTCCATGGTTCATCCCTACGCCCTGTCCCTGCGCCATGAAACGTAGAATCCTCTAGAACTCCCTACCTTCGACCGCAGTCGATCTTCCCTATCCACGCGTGGAGTCACCGTTGCTCGACGTAAACAAGGGCCATCTCTGAAAGTCGATGAGGATCGAGAACCGCAAGGACTGGCCTGGGTTCTCCGGGCCATGTACCCACCATCCACACGCTACCCCGCACTTTGGACCACCAAGGTCAAGAGTGGATGCAGGGCGCTGTGATTGGCTGGAACCCAGGAATGCACTCCTCTACCCAACCTCGCGCAAGGCAGGGTCGTCCAGGAAGGGGCGGTTTAGGGAGTCGAACCATCCCAGCTTGAGCGACCTCGTCCCGCACCCTGCAGCCAAACCGGGTTGCTGCACTTTCATGAGTTCCATCGGCGGATCAAGGCTGGCATTCGTCTGCCGGGGAAAGGGGCCCGCGTTTCCACCGCCGTCACCTGCCTAGACACCCCCCAGCTCCGGCAGGCAACGTAAAAGAACACCACCCTCCCTACCTACCTGCCCTGCCAAATGCCTGTCAGAATCCCGCCTTAATTTGGTTAGTATCAGTCACATGGGCCAGCATACGGAGCCCGTTTCCCACGGGCCTGTATTGCATGACTGTCGTCACAGAAATCGCATCCAGCGAGCGTTCTTTTGAGCGGTTTCTGGTTCAACAACGCCCGATCCTGGTCCGTTATCTCCGCAAGTACGTGACTTTGCATGACGATGCCCAAGACATTGCGCAGGAAAGCCTGTTCAAGCTGACGCGCTACCGCAACCTGCCCGCCGCCGACCTGAGACCGCTGCTATACCGGATTGCGCTCAACGCGCTCCATGATTTCCGACGGCGAGAGTCCGGTGTGCGCCAGATACCCCTATGCGATACCAATTCCGATCTTGATGACGTCCCGGACGAATTGCCGCAACCCGAGCAATGGACAGAGCATCAAGAGGAACTCGCGCGTGTACGGGCCGCCATTGACCAGCTGCCAGCACGCTGCAAGGAGATCTACCTGCTCAATCGCGTTGATGGCATGAGCTATAGTCAGATTTCCAAGCATTGCGGCATTTCCACCAAAGCGGTCGAGAAGAATGTAGGTAGAGCCCTGTCTTCGCTCAGGAGGTTGCTCTCAGTTCAAGCGGGATCTACAGACAGCGACGACCAGAATCCATGAACGTTTCCACTTCCTCATCTCTCCAGGACCTGCCCCGCTCAGCCGAAGACTGGCTGGCACGACTGCTATCGCCCGATTGCAGCGCAGATGAACACAGGGCTTTCGAAGATTGGCTGGCCTTGTCTCCCCGCAATGCGCTCGACTACGCTGAAGTCGAACGCATTCATCGATGGGCTGGAGCGCTGAGGTCAGATCCAGCGCTGCGCAACCCGGAACATCATGCAGACGAGACTCCAACAAGGCACTGCAGACGCGTCTGGCATCCCGGCTTCGCTTTGGCAGCCGCGTTGCTACTCGCGCTGGGAGGAGCAATTTGGTTGTTCATCGACCTACGGCAGGCGGCGCCCCTGCAGTATGCGACACAGATCGGCGAACAGCGCCGCGTAGATCTGCCGGATGGGTCTGGACTGTTCCTGGACGCGAATACTCTGGTGCTGGTGGCATATGGGCATTCTCAGCGTCACGTGGAGCTTCTGAGCGGCCGCTTGCAAGCCAATGTCGCGCACGATGGCAATCGACCTTTCGTGGTGACTTCAGGTGTGGGCACCACCCGCGCGCTCGGGACCGTATTCCAGGTGGAGCGACAGAACGGGCGCACGGTTGTCAGCCTGTTGCAAGGACGGGTTGTTGTCGACACGCGAGACAACCAATCTGTTCACTCATTGGAACTGCGACCGTTGCAACAACTCACCTATGGCCCAACCGGAGAATTCGCCCACCGGACAAGCATTGATCGTAGTGATGCGGAGAGCTGGCTTCATGGGCGCCTGACATTCAATGAAGAGCGCCTCGCCGACTTGATCGCGCAATTCAACCGCTATTCCCAGAACCAGTTGATTCTGTCGGACGCCGCATTGGGTGATATCCGCGTCAGTGGCATGTTTGATGCCCATGACCAGCCTGGATTGCTCGCCGCCCTGCACCAGGGCTGGGGGTTACAAGCAAAGCAAGTCGCCAAGCATCAGATCGAGTTGTCTACATCGAAGCAATAGGTGCTGGGGAGCACCGACGACCATGCCGATCCGGCCCTGCGGCAAAAACTTTGCAAGACATGCGTCACCCAATCCACCAACAAGCGTTCTGACACGGCTGCTCGTCTCGGCATGCATAGCGATTTCCGCGCAAGACGCCATTGCCGTGCAGGCGAACTCCGCCCCAACGTCCCGCTATGAGGTTCCATCGGGCACGCTCGATGACGCCTTGCGGGCGTTCGCCGACCAATCGAATATTCAGCTGCTCTACTCCCCAATGCTGGTCCGTGGCAAGCATAGTCCTGGTCTGCGGGGTGACCACGCCCGATCCGCGGGACTTGCCCGACTTCTTTCGGAGCATGGACTGACGGCGGTGACCGTCAACCCGAACACATATCTTCTGCGAAGCACGAAAGACCAGGCGCGCGCGCCCCTGGTCTCTTCCGTGCAGCCGGAAACCACCCAGCCGTCCAGCGTGATCGAGCTCGCTTCGGTCAACGTCACCGGCACACGTATTCCACGCACCTCGATGGAATTGTCATTCCCCATGACCGTGATCACCGCAGAAGACATTGAGCGCAGCGGACGCGGGACGCTGCACGACCTGTTGAGTCAGCAACCTGGCCTGGTCAGCCACCACCCGGTCACCGTCGCCAGCGAAGGAAGATACTACCCAACGATCATTGCGGCGTCCGCGAGTCTGTATTCTCTCGGCCCCCGCTCAACACTGTACCTGTTGGACGGACGACGCATTGCACATTTCGGCCTCGCGTCGGCAGAACTCGGCGGGATATTCGACCTGAACAGTATCCCCTTGAGTTTCATAGACCGCATCGAAATCCTGCGTGGCGGCGCTTCAGCAATCTACGGTGCGGATGCTATGGCAGGCACAATCAATATCATTCTCAAGAAGGATCATGCAGGAGGCGAGGCATCTTCTCAGCTTGGCATCTCGCAGCAAGGAGATGCCCCATCCCGCCGAGCATCCGTGATCTTCGGAGCGCAGACACCCGGAGGCGGAAACCTCATGCTTGCGGCAAACATCACGTCTCAGGATGAGCTTGGCGGGGACCGTCGTAAGTGGCACACAGATGACCGATCAGCACATGGGCTACCGGACGAACGCCCACTCATTGGGTTCTCGACCAGACAAGGGACACCCCTGCTCCGACTTCCACAATGCCAAGCCAGGGGCGAAGATCCTGACTCCCCCTATTGTCGCTTCGACTCCGCAAGATACAGAACCCTGCAGCCCGATCTACTCAACAAGTCCGTATACGCGCACTGGAACCAAGCGCTAGGCAATTCTCTCTCGTTGCACTTTACTGGTTTGCGTACACAGAGCAAGCACACGCTTCAGTACCCTCCTGTGATTAGTTTTTTTTCAATTACGCCCGCTCATCCCGACTACGCACTGGCGCCCGCTGCCAATTTGGATGTCGACTACGCATTCTATGAATTCGGCGCACCCAGAAACCACAGCACCAGCGTCACCAGTGACGTTTCGCTCGGGCTGGCAGGCCTGACGCGAGGATGGAGCTGGGACGTCGCCTTGTCTCACAGCAAGAGCAGCGTCCACAGCACGATCGACAACGTTTTCCTGCTATCCGAAGTCAGGGAGAACATCAATCGCATCCGGATCGATGGTTCGGACAATACCGACGTCATGAACGCGATGCGCGCCGCTATCCATCCGTCCGGCTACTATTCTGTCGATACACTGGAAGCCACTGCGAACCGCGGATTGTTCGATGCGTTCGGTCGACTCGCCCAGATTGAACTGGGGGTGGCGATCCATTCAGCGCATCGCCGGAATGTGCCAGACCCGCTGCAAGTGAATCGCGAAATATCCCTCGGCTCAACGGGCATTGCGCCTTACGACCTGCATGGTCGCGATTCCGCCATCTTCGCTGAGCTCGATTTGCCCCTGCGTCACACGCTACAGGCGGATCTGGCCATCCGTATCGACCATCACAATGGCTTTCGCTCCAATATGTCGCCACGGATCGGCGTGAAATGGACTCCAAGCCGAACCCTGCTCGTTCGCGCCAGTCTTGGCCAAGGCTATCGGGCACCCAGCTTGAGCGATAAACGCGTACCGTTTGATTTGGGTACCGACAACGTGTCGTTGCGAGCCAGTCCGCAACTACTGCCTTGCATCCAAATCGTTCCAAATCTCTGCCGGGTGGAATATGGTGTTGGCGAGAATCCTCATCTACGCGCCGAATTTTCCCGCAGCCTGACCGTGGGCGTGGCCTGGGCGCCGACACGTGCGTTCAGTGCAAGCCTGGATGGTTACCGCATTTCTCGCACCAATGAGTTCGGCATCGCCGACGCGTTCAGATATCCCTCCCTTTTCCCGGACGGACTGATTCGCGACGACGATGGCGTGCTGTATCGAGCAAACAAGTACCTTGCCAATATCGGCTCGTCCGAAACGCAAGGATTGGAGTTCGAGTCGAACTATTTCTGGCGAAGCCAGAGTTTCGGAGAGTTCAGTCTTAGTCTCGCCGCACACTACCTCAGCCAATATGCCACCGCGAATGTCATGCAGTCAAGGCCCATCGACCATGCAGGCCATGACGTGCCCAAGCTGACGGTACTGGGCAACATGAAATGGCAGTACGGCAACTGGACGACGACGCTATCGTTGCGCCATTTCGGCACGTCGCATGCTTATGTTGCGGGAGAGTCATGCCCGGCGACCAATCGCGAGCTGGGAAAATGCACCAATCCGTCTGCGGCGATTTGGGGAGTTGGTACCAGCTACGCCGCACCAGGCGGCTGGTCATACTCGTTTGGCATCAGCAATTTGCTTGATCAAAACCCCACAAATTATCGCGCCGGAACAGGTGGTTACAACATAGCCATCAACGATGTTCTGGGGCGGTACTTTACGGCGGGTGCGACGCATAGATTCTGAGGTCCTGCGATCACAGGCCCGTATCGCGTACCTCAATGGGGCCATGGCAACGCTGCTGCATTCAGGTCAGCCGGGCCCACCCATGTCGCCAGCCTCCTGGAGACGTCTCCGCCAGTGGACCACCCAAGTCGTCCATGCACGCAGACCAGGCTTGTTGGGTACTTGCGTGAGCACAACCCGTTGTTCGAGAGGTTCGCGAAGTCGTCTCGACATTTCACGTCTGATGCTCACCAGGTGAGCTGCGGGCGCTGAACCGGTCCGGGAGTCAAAGACAGCTGGCTCGGGTCACGCTGTCCGGCTGAACCGGAACTCTCCTGCACCCACTCTGCCTGCCGCGCCCGCGTGCCGGAAGTCCGCACCCTCTAAACGGAACAGGCGGCGATCGGGTCGATCGCCGCCTGCTTGAGCCAAGCTCGTTTCGGTGCTGGCGCACCATGGGGGCCGCTCGCTCTTCTTCTCGCTGTCCATGGCTCCAGTCATCAAGCGCTGGAGCCTCCGGAAAGCCAGGTTCAGAAGTCCCAGCGCACCCCCACCGTCCCGCCAACGCCATGGTTGTCGCTCGCGTTCTTTTCAGACTGGCCGTAAGTCGCCTGCCCATACAGGAGCGCGTTGCTGCCCAGGGCAATGGATCCACCCACACCGATCTCGACCCAGGTCGGCTGGTCGCTCGTGACCAGTTCCATGTTCTGCGCAATGGTGGTGTGGTGCGGCCTGAGGGATTGCACGACATTGACGATGGCATAGAACATCTTGCCACCGTTGTCCGGACCGGTCAGATTCGCGCCGTTGGCATGGTACTCATATGCCAAGCCGATTCGCGCGACGTTGTTCTTGTGGTTACCAAGATCGACCTTCACGCCCTTGCTGTCGGTGAAGGTATCGGAGCTCAGCTGGCTCCAGCTCACCTGCGCCTGCGGCACCAGTACGCTCTTGCGGCCCTCACCGATCACGAAGCGATTGCCGGCTTCCAGGCTGACCGACGTCGATTCCACATCCAACCCTTGCACGGTGGTGCCGTGGCTCGTCGTGCCCAGATCGGCGGACGCCTTGTTGTACTGGGCCTGGAAATCCACGTATTCGCCGCCCGCGCTGTTCCAGGTGAGGTTCACGCCGACACCAGCACCATCGGCCCTGATCTTGCCTCTGTCGGCGGCCTCCGGCCTGCTGATCCTGGCGTCCATGCCCTTGTACTGGCCGGTGACGCCCGCGCTCAGGCGCCCGCCTTCGTCATTGTCGAACAGCGCGAAGTCGGCACCGACCTGCACGCCCCAGGTATCGTTGCGCGTGCTGAAATCAACAGTGCTGCTCTTGGGCGTCTTGGTTGTCTGATCGGCCGTCATACGAACCCACAGACCGCCGAACGCACTGTCATTGCCTCCGGCCAGCCACTGCCGCTGTCCGACGCGCTCCTCCAGGGTCGGAAGTTCACCAAAGGCATCCGCCAAGGCACCTGCCGCTCCGCTGTACAACGCACCAAGAGAATTCAGACCGCCGCGCAACACGACGGTTTTAGGCTCAGCGCCGTTTGCCAGATCGTAGTCCCAGATGCCGTTGACGATCGGTCCGCCGACGAGGCTGAAGTTCGAAGCGTCCACACTACCGCCAGCCGTCGCGACGAGCACATCCTGACCTGTCGCTTCTGCGGTCGCCGGAGTGAGGTCTTTGACGTTCAATGCCGTGACGCCGGTGATCGAACCGCCCACATGGAGCTCGTCCGCCACATCTGTCGCAAAGTTGGCGTCGATCTTCAGCGTATTTCCTGAACCGATGGCCGCGTAGTTCCCGGTGACGTTGAACGTGTCACCGGTCGCGTCATCCTGCATGTCAATCGTTGCCGGATTGAGGCTCAGATTGCCGTTGATGGTGAAACCACTGCGGGCCACGATCGTCGAATTGATCAGGTTGACCTGCGCCGCCGTCAGCGAATCGCCACCGCCGACCGTCAGCGTCGAGCTATTGGCGTTGACGGTATCCCAGTTCACCAGATTGCTCTGCGGCGCAATCAGCGTCTGGTTGACGCTGTTCAAGTTCAGGATGTTCCCCTGCCCTGCAGCGCCACCGTCCAGCCTGGTATTGCCCAGAGTGAAAGTCGCACCCGCGACGTTCAGCGTATCCGCACCATCGCCGGCATTGACGCCGCCAGCCACCGTACCGCTGGTGAGGTTGATGATGTCATTCCCGGCACCGCTGTTGATGGCGCCGCTGATCGCAGCACCGGCCAGTGTGATGGTATCGACACCGGCTCCTGCCGACACGCTACCCGCCGTTCCGGCGCTCAGCGTCACGATGTTGTTGCCCTCGCCAGCGTCGATCTCACCGCTGACAGCAGCACCGCTCAGACTGATATTGTCGTTACCGGCACCACCGGCCACGCTGGCCACAGTGCCTTGCATCAGGGCAATCGTGTCGTTGCCTTCACCGCCTTCGATGGCGCCGTCGACCGCTGCCGTGGCACCGTTCAGAACGATGGTGTCATTGCCGTTTCCGCCAGCGACCTTGCCGCTCACGTGCGCGCCGCCCAGCACCCAGATCTGGTTGTTGCCATCCGTGGCCGTGCCGTCGCCGCCGAGCACGTCGCCCCCCACCGTTACGGCATCGGTAGCCGGCACGCTTCCGTCGGGAAGGGCGCCCAGGCCACCAATCCTGATCTGGTTGCTGCCCTCATTGCCTTCGACATTCGCCACGACGGTGCTGCCGCCCACGACATAGATCACGTCATCGCCCAGGTTGCCCTGTACGCCGCCGACTGATCCCGTGGTGTTGATGACAATCAGGTCCGCGCCGTCCTGCTCCGCGCTGGCGTCGGCGCCGACCTCTCCGCCGGCCACGATACCGCCTACCGAGGCGCCACCTGCGACCGTGAGGATGTCCATGCCGCCAGCGCCTTCGAAGTTGCCGGCAAAGACTTCCGTGCCATTCACGGTCAGCGTGTCGTCGGTGATGCAGCCCAGCGAGGTGCCATTGGTCTCGTTCAATCCGCCCGCCGGGCAAGCTTGCAGCGTCAGGAACCAATCCAGGGGATTGGCGCCCGCCGAGTCGCCCTGCTGCAGTTGATAGGCGCGCCCACCCATCTGCGCCGGACCATACGCCAGCACGAAGGCGTCACCCGGTGACGACGTACCTCTGACGTCCACCACGGCGATATCCTGCTCATCAGACAGCGCGCCCGTTGGTGTCAGGTTGTTCACTGCCAGGCCCGTCACGCCACTGACGTTGCCATCGACCACCAGCTTATCGGACGTGTGCGTGGACGCATCGACGTCGAGCAGGATGCTGCCACCGGCGCCGACGTAGTTGCCGCTCGTGGCGGTGAGGGCCCCGATGGTCAACGTGTCACCTACAGTACCTGCCCCAATGGACAGCACCGCAGGATTGCCAGCAGCGTCCCTGCCCAGGGTGAAGGTACCGGCCGTCATCGTGCCGACCAGATCCGCCGTGCCGCCATTGAGATTCACGGCCCTCCAGTTCTGAATTTCCTGACCCGCGGCATCGAGGTTACGCGTCAGGTTGCTCACGGCGTTCAGGTTCAGAACATCGACGGCATCGTCGACGCCGCCATCCAGCGTCCCGACATTCGTCATGTCGGTTCGGTTGAAGGTCAGCACGTCAGCACCGGTCCCCAGGCGGAAGCCGCCGGTCACCGTAGCCGCGCCAACGGTGATCACCGAATCGCCACCGTTGTCGGTCATCGCAAAACCGGTTCGACCTGCCGCTTGTACCGTGGAGCCGTCATTGATGTTGACCGTCGTCGTTCCGGGGGTGCCCCACGTCCAGATGACGCCATCGCTACCACCTGTCAGCGCCGTTGACCGCAGCGTGCCATCGACATTGATCGTCGTTCCCGCGGTACCGTTGTTGGTCAGCTCCATCGTGTTGTTGTAGGACGTAATGGTGCTGCCCGCTGCGATGTTGATCGTCAGGGGACCTTCGCGCTCCGTCACGCGCATACCATCACCGGTGATAGTTCCAGCCGACAGCGTATTGATGGCGCCGTTCGTGGTGATCGTCGTTCCCTTGACCGCCCTGGAGTCCACATTGATCGCCGTGTTGTTCGGCGTATCAATATTGTTGACGGTGATGATGGTCTGGCTGTCGGGCGCTGGGGAGTAGAAGGTCGCGGAATCATTCGTCAGATTGACGCCGATGCGGTCCGACTGGATCGTCCCAGCAGCATTGATCGTTGCAGCCCCCGTGCCGCTGTGGGTGATGTCAATACCATCGCCGCCGGACGTGATGTCGCCGACGTTGATCGTGGTGATGTTGGCGAGATCGGTGCTACCGAGCGTGTCGCCGGCAATGCCCCTGCCCGCGGCCGTGATGTTGCCGGCATTGATGACCAGGTCATTCTTGACGATGTTGACGCCGTACCGGATGCCGTCACCTGTCGTCGCGGTGATGTCGCCGGTCGTGATGCTGACCTTACCGGTGCCATTGCGGTTGTAGACAACGCCGGTGCCGGCCTGGATATTGCCCGCCGTCACCGTCGTATCGCCGTTGCCGCCGTTCGCGATCGTGCCGAGCCCGATGCCCGTCCCTGCGAAGTCGCCGGTGGCACGATTGGTGACAGTGATATCTCCGGTCGTAAGGTTCCAATCCGATCCGCCAGGTCCCGCCGTGGTAGTCCCGTGCGGGTCGCTGTCGAGCCGGACGCCATAGCCGCCACCGTTCTGGAAGCCATTGACCCCGGAAGCCGCCATGCCCGCATTGATATCGCCGGTTTCAACCGAGATGCTGCCGGTTCCTGACTGGTTGACGGTGACGCCCGTACTGCCGGTGGTCACGTTGCCAGTCTGGACGTTGATTGCGTAATTGTTGGCATTGTCGTTCGACTCGATCACGACGCCTGCGCCGCCCGCCGTGATGTTCCCGGTGGTGACCGTCGTTTCGCCATCAACCATGTTGATAGCGAACCCGAGATTCACGCCCGTTCCAGCGACGTCGATGTTGCCGGTGGTAATGTTGGTAGGCTGCATGCCCGCCTGACCGACCCGACCCACCAACTGGATGCCGTCGCCACCGTTAGAGACGAAGGTATCCCCGGCACTGGCGCGGCTGCCGGCCACGATATCCTTGACGTCGATGGTCAGCGGACCGCCCAAATTGCCGTCACTGTTGCCGTCGACCCCGTTGATACGGATGGCATGCCCCAAAGTGTTGGTCACCGTACCGGTTGCCGTCACCGTCAATGATCCACCGGCGCTGGCATTGCCGATATCGAGCGCAGCGCCCAAACCGCCGACGTTTGCCGTCACCTGATTGACGTTCACGGCGACATCGAAACCAGCCTCGCTGCCGTCGCGGAGGACGCGAACGCCACTGTCGGCGCTGCCGGTAATGGTCCCCGTCGAAGTAACGGAGACATTCCCGCTACCGGTGTGCGTGATGTTGATGCCCTTCCGGGTTCCCGTCACATCGCCATCCGAAGTGACGGCCACATCGCCTGTGCCATCCGTGGTGACGAATATCGCACCCAGGTTTCCAGCAGTCACGTTGACGTCGTGGACGTTCACCGTAATTGCATCTGAGTTCACATCCGTCTGGATATCAATCGGGGAGTGGGCCGCATCGCTTCCATTCGTGATCAGGCCCGTCGATGTGACCGTCACATTATCCACTCCCGGTGATCGAACGACGACCGGAGCATCCGACGGAGGCTCGTTGATGACGATATCTGCTGCCAGCGCCGGCTGAGCAATGGCCAATCCGGCAACCAAGCTCACGCTGGCCACATTGGGTCCGATGCTGGCGAGAATTCCCTTGAACTTTATGAAGCGTCCGCCCCGCAACAACAGTTCTGCACGCACGCGGGCGATGCGCTCTTGTTCAGCGGCACGCGAGGCTTGGGCACATGACTTGATGTTCATTGAAAGCGTTCCTTCTGGGAATTCATGGAGAAAAGGTGACAGCCGTTACGGAAACTGACTATTTCCGCCACAACACATGGCTGATCAAAAATCGTAGCAACGTCGAATAGCAAAGTATCCGGCACCTCTCATTTTGTGATTGATAATCACAAAGTCCGTCTGCACCCACTTATTCGATGAGCAAGATGTCACTGTGCCAGCCAGCGATGGCCCATCTCTCCGATCTGAGCCCGAAGATTCAAACCTCCCGACACGCCACCAAGGAGATCGCAATGGCAGACCATTCCATCAAAGGCAAGACCGTACTCATCGCCGGCGGCGCCAAAAACCTCGGCGGACTGATCGCCCGCGATCTCGCGCAGCAAGGCGCCAGGGCCATCGTCGTGCACTACAACAGCGCCAGCACCAGGAGCGACGCCGACGCGACGGTCACCGCAGTGAAGGCCGCGGGAGCCGAGGCCGTGGCGATCCAGGCAGACCTGACGACAGCCAGCGCGATCGAGAAGCTGTTTGCCGACGCCATCGCAGCAGTGGGCAAGCCGGACATCGCCATCAATACCGTTGGCAAGGTGCTCAAGAAACCAATGGCCGACATCAGCGAAGCCGAGTACGACGAGATGACGGCCGTCAATTCCAAGACCGCCTTCTTCTTTCTCAAGGAAGCCGGCAAGAATCTCAACGACAACGGCAAGATCTGCACCGTAGTGACGTCCCTGCTGGGCGCCTTCACGCCATTCTACGCTGCCTATGCCGGCACCAAGGCGCCGGTCGAGCACTACACGCGGGCAGCGTCCAAGGAGTTCGGTGAGCGCGGCATCTCGGTGACTGCGGTCGGTCCAGGCCCGATGGACACATCGTTCTTCTACCCGGCCGAAGGCGCCGATGCAGTGGCCTATCACAAGACGGCGGCGGCGCTCTCTGGCTTCAGCAAGACCGGCTTGACCGACATCGTGGACGTCGTGCCCTTCATTCGCCACCTGGTCAGCGACGGATGGTGGATCACCGGCCAGACCATCCTGATCAACGGTGGCTACACGACCAAGTAGTCCTGCCCGGGGATGAGCGGCACGGCCGCTCCCACGGTGCCAAGAAGGGGCGAAACCGGGTCGACAGCCCGCCGTTCTGCAGTGTCGACGACAGCAGGCTGGATAAGCACTACGCCAAGGATGGCTTCGATGCGTTCGGCAATACCAAGGCCTTGCTGATCGACAATCCGGATCTCGACATTGATGTCTTTCTGCCCTATACCGGCAAGGACATCGCGAATCACCTGACCGTCATCTCCTGACGGCGCAAGCGGCCATTCCCACACCTCCACGCTCCCTCCAGAATCTTGAGGAAACAGACATGCACGTGCTGATGGTGATTGCAGGCGGTGTCGTGTTACTGGGCGTCTTCCTGCTATTTGGCAAGCTCTGGGGCGGCGACGCCGCTGGCATCACGATGGCCATCAAGGTCTTCATTCCCGTGTGGCTGCTCGTCTCGATCGCCAATCTGTTGGTTGGCGTGATGCACGCCGGCTACAGCGTGCGCGAGGAGCTGCCGATCCTGTTGATCGTCTTTGTAGTGCCGGCCGCGGTGGCGGCGCTGGCCCTCTGGTGGTTCGTCCGTCCATGATGGGCGAACGTCCGACGCGGCCGGGGGAACCCATGTCGCATCCGCTTCTGCGGCACCGCGACGGCCATCATGCGCGGGTAACCTACGAAGAGTTGTTCTTCGACCTGGTCTACGTCTTTGCGGTAACCCAGCTCAGCCACAAGCTGCTGCACAACCTCACTGCCATAGGCGTGATCGAGACGTTGATCGTGTGGTTCGCTGTCTGGCTTGGCTGGCAGTACACCTGCTGGGCCACCAACTGGTTCGATCCCCAGAAACCCCGCATCCGCGGCATGATGTTCGCGGCCATGCTGCTCGCCCTGGTGATGGCGTCGAGCATTCCGCAGGCCTTCGGCGACCGCGGACTGGTATTCGCGGGCGCCTATGTCGCCATGCAGGTTGGTCGAACAGCGTTCATCGCACTGCAACTGCCTGCGGACCACCCGCTGGCGCCGAACTATCGGCGCATGCTGGGCTGGGTGTCGGTCGCGGCGGTGTTCTGGATCGCCGGCGGCCTGGCGAACCCCGAGACACGGGCACTGTTCTGGTTGGTAGCTGTCCTGTGCGAATACGTCTCCCCGATGTTCGGCTTCGCCCTGCCTGGCATGGGGCGATCAAGAACCGGGGACTGGACGATCGAGGGCGGGCATCTGGCAGAGCGCTGCCAGCTCTTTGTCATCGTCGCCCTCGGCGAGACTGTGCTCGCCAGCGGTGCCAGCCTCGCCAATGCTGAGCTCTGGACGCCCGCGGTGCTGCTGGCGTTCCTGTCCACGTTCATCGGCACCCTGGCCATGTGGTGGCTGTACTTCGGCACATCGAGCAGAGATGCCACCGCCGTCATCACGCGATCCGGAGATCCCGGGCGCATCGGCGCCTATTTTCATTACGCCCATGCGATCCTGATCGCCGGCGTCATCGCCACCGCGGTCGGCAATGACCTGGTGCTGGCCCATCCGCACGCAGGCCCGGCCGTGGCCCAGCTCGCCATCCTGCTGGCCGGCCCGGCGCTCTATCTACTGGGCAGCGCCGTGTACAAGCGCGTCGTCTATGGCGTGCTGCCCGCGTCCCATCTCGCGGGCGTGCTGATGCTGCTGGCGCTGGTGCCCGTGGGTCTGACTGCCGACACCCTGGTCCTGGGCTGGCTGACCACAGGGGTCGTGCTGGTGGTGAGCTTCTGGGACACGCATCGGGTGCGTGTGGACCGTCCGGATACGCGATCATGAGCATCGGACGCTGCCTCAATTGAATCGGGCGATGATCTAGCTCCGAGCGCTGTGGAAGATACGGAGACCGTCGTGCCCTTCTTGGCGCACCACGTGGCCGACTGATTCAGTCAGGATCTGGCCTTCGAGCGTCGGTGTCGCGACCGCTTCCTTCAGGCTGCGCCTGTCGATTGCAGGACGTCGCATAGGATTTGCTTGGACACTGAAGTACAAAAGCCTCTGATTTCCCAGAGGCTTTTGGTCTTTCTCGTCCATTGCTGGACTGCTGTTTGGTCGGGGTAGCCGGATTTGAACCGACGACCACTTGTCCCCCAGACAAGTGCGCTACCAGGCTGCGCTATACCCCGGAAAAAGCTGGCCCGGCTGCAGAACCGATGCAGGCGGGCGGGTGTTGCTGAAGCGGCGTGATTATACCGGTTTCTCCGGCTGCCGCCGAGCTTGCTTGCTGAACGCGGCAAGGCCGGTCCGGCACGTCGATTCTCAGCGCTTGAGCAGTTGCAGGACTTCTTCCAGCTCCATGCGGACCTGCTTGACGATCTGGTTGCTGAGCGCGGATTCCTGCTTGGCGCCCTCGCCTTCCAGGCGCAGACGGGCGCCGCCGATGGTGTAGCCCTGTTCGTACAGCAGGCCGCGGATCTGGCGCACCATCAGCACGTCGTGGCGCTGGTAGTAACGGCGGTTGCCGCGACGCTTGACCGGCTCCAGGCTCGGGAACTCGGTTTCCCAGTAACGCAGCACGTGCGGCTTGACGTCGCAGAGCTCGCTGACTTCGCCGATGGTGAAGTAACGCTTGGCCGGGATCGGTGGAAGTTCGCGGTTGCTGCCCGGATCAAGCATGGACGGCTCCTGCGTAGGCTTCGACGCGTTCCTTCAGTTTCTGGCCCGGCCGGAACGTCACCACGGTGCGTGCGGAGATCGGGATCTCTTCGCCGGTCTTGGGGTTGCGTCCGGGGCGCTCGTTCTTGCGGCGCAGTTCGAAGTTGCCGAAACCCGACAGCTTGACCTGGCGGCCCTGTTCGAGCGACTCGCGCAGCGCATCGAAGAACGCATCGACGAATTCCTTCGCCTCGCGCTTGTTGAGGCCGACTTCCTCATACAACTTCTCGGCCATCTCCGCCTTGGTCAACGCCATGCTGTTCCCCCGTCCTTCTTCCGCGCCTGCGTGTGCAACGTCATCCCCGGATCCTGGCGCCGTGGTCGCGCGCCAAAGTCTCGATCACCCGAGCGACGACGACATCCACATCGGGGTCGGTCAGAGTGCGGGAATCCTCCTGCAGAATCAAGCCCATGGCGAGACTCTTGAACCCTGGTTCGACCCCCTTGCCTGCGTAACGGTCGAACAGCCTCAGGCCGGTCAGCAACGGACCGGCCGACGCCCGGATCGACGCCTCCAGTTGCGCCCAGCCCACGGCCTCGGGCACGACAAACGCGAGGTCGCGGCGGACCGACGGGAACTTCGACAACGGCCGCGCCAGCGGCAGCGGACGCTGCTGCAGCGGCGCGAGATCGAGCTCGAATGCGATCACATCGACATCCAGGTCCAGCGCGCGCGCCAGCCGGGGATGCAGTTCGCCGATCCAGCCCAGCCGCAGCTCGTTGCCGTCGGCATCGCGGCGCAGCACATCGGCCGAACGTCCCGGGTGCCCCATCGGCGCAGCCGACGGACGGTAGACCAGTTCGGCCCCCGCGCAGGCCGCCAGGCTGTCGAGGTCGCCCTTGAGGTCGTGGAAGTCGACGGCGCGCGCAGGCACGCCCCACTGCTCGCTGACCACCGGACCGCAGACCGCGCCGGCGATGCGCACGGTCTCGACCGGCGCCTCGCCCTGGCCCCTGGCCGCCGAGAACACGCGTCCGATCTCGAACAGGCGGATCCGCGACTGCTGGCGCGCGGCATTGCGGCGCAGTGCGTCGACCAGGCCGGGCAGCAGCGAGGTCCGCATGATCGCCAGTTCGGCGCTGAGCGGATTCGCCAGCGGCACGCTGTCGGCGTCCAGCGACCACAACTGCAGCCACTGCGCATCGACGAACGCGAAGTTCACGGTCTCGTAGAAGCCGCGCGCGACCAGTTGCCGGCGCAGGCCGGACTCGGGGACCTGCAGCTCGCTGGGCGACGCCAGGCGCGTGCCGCCACCGGGCAGGGTCGTCGGGATCGCGTCGTAACCATGGATGCGCGCGATCTCTTCGATCAGGTCTTCCTCGATCGCCAGGTCGAAGCGGCGCGCCGGCGGCGTGACCTGCCAGCCATCGGCCTGCACGACCACCGCCAGCCCCAGCGCGCGCAGGATGCGCTCGACGTCGGCATCGGCGACCGCCAGGCCGAGCACGCGCGCCAGCCGCGCGCGACGCAGCACGATCGGCTGCGGCTGCGGCAGGTGCGCGGGCAGCACGGCTTCGCTGACCGGACCCGGCGCACCGCCGGCGATATCGACGATCAGCCGCGTCGCCAGCTCGATCGCAGCCGCCGGCAATTCGGGATCGACGCCACGCTCGAAGCGGTGCGCGGCGTCGGTGTGCAGGCCGAGCTTGCGGCTGCGGCCGATGATCGCGTCGGGCGCGAAATGCGCCGACTCCAGGAACACGTTGCGGGTGGCGTCGGTGACGCGGGTGTCCATGCCGCCCATCAGGCCGGCCAAGGCGACCACGCGATCGGCATCGGTGATGGCGAGGAATCCGCTGTCGAGCGCGGCTTCGCGGCCATCGAGCAGGGTGACGGTCTCGCCATCGCGCGCGCGGCGCACGCCGATCGGGCCCTTCAGGGTGTCGCGGTCGAAGGCGTGCATCGGCTGGCCCAGCTCCAGCATCACGTACTGGGTCACGTCGACCAGCAGGCTGACGGGGCGCACGCCGCTGCGGCGCAGGCGCTCGGCCAGCCAGATCGGGGTGGCGCGCATGGCGTCGACGCCTTCGATGACACGACCGAGGTAACGCGGGGCGTCGGCACCGGCATCGAGTTCGATCGGCAGGGTCGCGTCGATGACGGCCGCCACCGGCGCCGCTTCCAGTGCGTTGACCTGGCTGCCGAAGGCCGCCGCGACGTCGAACGCGATGCCGCGCACGCTGAAGCAGTCGGCGCGGTTGGGCGTCAGCTTGAGTTCGATACTGGCATCGGGCAGGCCGAGGTAGCCGGCCAGCGGTGCACCGATCGGTGCGTCGTCAGGCAGTTCCAACAGGCCCGAGGCGTCGGCATCAATGCCCAGCTCCTTGGCCGAGCACAGCATGCCGTTGGATTCGACGCCACGCAGCTTGGCGGCCTTAATCGTCAGCGTGCCGACCGTCGTGCCGATGGTCGCCAGCGGCGCGACCAGGCCCGGACGCGCATTGGGCGCGCCGCAGACGATCTGCAGCAGCGCGGGACCACCGGCATCGACCTGGCAGACCTGCAGGCGATCGGCTTCCGGATGCTTGTCCGCCGACACGATGCGCGCGACCACGACGCCATCGAGCGCTTCACCCAGCGGCTGCAGTTCATCGACCTCGAGGCCGATCGCGGTCAACGTCGCGGCGAGCTGCTCGCGCGTGGCGTCGGTGGTGACATGCTGGCGCAACCAGTTTTCGGAGAATTTCATGGTTCGTGGTCCGTAGGGCGGGTCTCGACCCGCCATTGCAAAGCATCGGTGTTTATCGAGCGTCCGGACGGATATCCGTCCAACCGCGTCCCATCAAGCACAACAGCGCAGGGTCGAGACCCGGCCTACGCGAACTGTTTCAGGAAACGCAGATCGTTCTCGAAGAAGGCGCGCAGGTCATTGACGCCATAACGCAGCATCGCGAAACGCTCGACGCCAAGGCCGAACGCGAAGCCGGTGTAGCGCTCGGGATCGATGCCCACGGCTTTCAGCACGTTCGGGTGGACCATGCCGCAGCCCAGCACTTCCAGCCAGCGCGTGCTGCCGTCGGGCTGCTGCCAGGCGATGTCGACCTCGGCGCCGGGCTCGACGAACGGAAAGTAGCTGGGCCGGAAGCGCATTTCGAAGTCGCGCTCGAAGAACGCGCGCACGAACTCGCTCAGCGTGCCCTTGAGGTCGGCGAAGGTGGCGTGCTCGTCGACCAGCAGGCCTTCGACCTGGTGGAACATCGGCGAATGCGTCTGGTCGGAATCGGAGCGGTAGACCTTGCCGGCGGCGATCATGCGCAGCGGCGGCGCGCCACCGCTCTCGAGAAGCCGCGTCATGTAGCGCACCTGCACCCCGGACGTGTGCGTGCGCAGCAGGCGGCCGACGCCGCCGGCGGTGTCGCCGGGCAGGTAGAAGGTGTCGTGCATCGCGCGCGCGGGATGGTGCGGCGGGAAGTTCAACGCTTCGAAGTTGTGCCAGTCGTCCTCGATCTCGGGACCATCGGACAGTTCGTAACCCAGCCTGCCGAAGATCTCGGCGATGCGCTCGAGCGTATGGCTGATCGGATGCACGCCGCCACGGTCCGGGTCGCGACCCGGCAGGCTGACGTCGATGGTTTCCGACGCCAGGCGCGCATCCAGCACGGCGTCGTCGAGCGCGGTCTTGCGCGCCGACAGCGCATCGCCGATCGCGTCGCGGGCGCGGTTGATCGCTTCGCCGGCCGCCTTGCGCTGGTCGCCGGGCAACTGGCCCAGCGCCTTCAGCTGCGCGGTAATGCTGCCCTGCTTGCCGAGCAGGCCCACGCGCAGGCCCTCCAGCGCCTCGGGCGTGGCGGCCGCGGCGATGTCGGCCAGCGCCTGTTGGGACAACGACTCGATCTCGCTCATCTCAATGCATTCCGTAGGTCGCGTCGCGTTGCGGAAAGCCGCATGCACTTCCGTCCAGCGCCGCAAAAAAACAAATGGGGAAGGACTTGCGCCCTTCCCCATGCGTTGAAGCGTACTCCCGGCGATCGTGAGGCGATCACCGGGGCATGTACATCAAGCTGCGAGCGCGCCCTTTGCTTTTTCAGCCAGGGCCGCAAAACCGGCCGCATCGTGCACGGCGATATCGGCCAGCACCTTGCGATCCAGGGTAATGCCGGCCTTCAGCAGGCCGTTCATGAAACGGCTGTAGCTCAGGCCGTTGATGCGGGCAGCCGCGTTGATGCGGGTGATCCACAGCGAACGGAAATTACGCTTCTTCTGCTTGCGGCCGATGTAGGCGTATTGCTGCGCCTTGATGACAGCCTGCTTGGCAGCGCGGAAGACCTTGCGACGGGCGTTGTAATAGCCCTTGGCGAGGTTCAGAACTTTCTTGTGGCGGCGACGCGCCTGTACACCACGTTTGACTCGAGCCATGGTCTAGGTCCTCAGAGATAGGGAAGCATGCGGTCCAGACGGCCCGCGTCCTCGGCACGAACATGGTTCGTCTGCCGCAGGTTGCGCTTCCGCTTGGTCGCTTTCTTGGTGAGGATATGGCTGCGATTGGCGTGGCCGGCCTTGTACTTGCCGGACGCCGTCTTACGGAAGCGCTTGGCCGCGCCCCGATGGGTCTTGATCTTGGGCATTGCGATGTCCTTGACGGTTTTCTAATACTGGCCCGGGCGGTGGCCTCCACATCCCGAAGGACGCTGCCACGCTTTCCATCCTGCCCCTGCCGGCTTGTAAGTCACTGACCTGCCTCGAAAAAGGCAGCATCACGACGGGTTCCAAAGGTGTAACCAACAACAACCCCGGCGAACCGGGCCGGCCATTATGCCGGGATCGGGTTTTGCTTGCAAATCATCAGCTTGCCGGCACGCATCCAAGGCATCGGCGCGGGCACGCGAACGGCCCCGCCATCCGGTGCAGGCCAGCGCCAAGCCGCCACCGCCGAAACGGCGGAAGCGCAGGACCCTCCGACCATGCCCTCCCACGCAGGCGCGGGAGGGGGCGAGGGACGCGTCAGCGGCCAATGGCCGCCGGCATCACTTCTTCTTCGGCGCGATCATCATGACCATCTGCCGGCCTTCAAGGCGCGGACGCGATTCGATCACGATGTCCTCGCCCAGGTCCGCCTCGATGCGCGAGGCCATCTCGCGACCCAGTTCCTGATGGCTCATCTCGCGACCACGGAAACGGATGTTGACCTTGACCTTGTCGCCTTCCTCAAGGAAGCGACGCATGTTGCGCAGCTTGATCTGGTAGTCACCCTCGTCGGTGACCGGCCGGAACTTGAGTTCCTTGATCTCGACCTGCTTGGTCTTCTTCTTGGCCTCGTTGGCCTTCTTCTGCTGTTCGAACTTGAACTTGCCGAAGTCCATGACCTTGCAGACCGGCGGATCGGCATTGGGCTGGATCTCGACAAGATCCAGGCCCTCGCTTTCCGCCAGTTCCAAGGCCTCGTCGCGAGACAACACGCCGATCATTTCGCCGTCGGAACCAATCACGCGCACGCGCGGCACGCGGATTTCGTTGTTCCGACGATTCTGTTTTTCAGGGGTGCTAATACTGCATTCTCCAGAGTGATTTGAACCGGCTGCTCGTCAGCGGCCGGAGCATCCGCGGCAGGCCGGACCCCCGGCATGCCACGTTGACAACATCATGCTGCGCGCTCTTCACCCAAGCGTGAGACGAAGTCCTCGAGCGACATTGTGCCAAGGTCTTCGCCTGAACGCGTGCGTACGGCGACGACGCCGTTTTCCTTCTCGCGGTCCCCCACCACGAGCAGGTACGGCACCCGCTGCAGCGTGTGCTCGCGGATCTTATAGCCGATTTTCTCGTTCCGCAAATCAGCCGAAACCCGGAACCCTTGATTTGCAAGGGATTTCCGGACGCCGTCGACGTAATCGGCCTGCGCATCGGTGATGTTCATCACAACCGCCTGGACCGGGGCCAGCCAGGCCGGGAAGGCGCCGGCGTGGTGCTCGATCAGGATGCCGATGAAGCGCTCCATGGAGCCGACGATGGCGCGGTGCAGCATGACCGGGGTGCGCTTCTGGCTGTGTTCGTCGACATATTCGGCGCCCAGGCGGCCCGGCATCATGAAATCGACCTGCATCGTGCCCAGCTGCCAGGTCCGGCCGATGGCGTCCTTGAGGTGGTATTCGATCTTGGGACCGTAGAAGGCGCCCTCGCCCGGCAGTTCCTGCCATTCCACCCCGCAGGCCCCCAGCGCCGAGCGCAGCGCGCCCTCCGCCTTGTCCCAGGTGGCGTCGTCGCCGAGGCGGGACTCCGGGCGCAGCGCGATCTTGATCTGGATGTCGCTGAAACCGAACTCGGAGTAGACCTTCAGGGCCTGCTGGTGGAACGCGGTGACCTCGGCCTCGATCTGGTCTTCGGTGCAGAACACATGCCCATCGTCCTGGGTGAAACCGCGCACGCGCAGGATGCCGTGCAACGCGCCCGACGGCTCGTTGCGGTGGCAGGACCCGAACTCGCCATAGCGGATCGGCAGATCGCGGTAGCTGTGCAGGCCCTGGTTGAAGACCTGGACGTGGCCGGGGCAGTTCATCGGCTTCACCGCATAGGTCCGCTTCTCGGACTCGGTGAAGAACATGTTGTCCTTGTAGTTGTCCCAGTGGCCGGATTTCTGCCACAGGCTGACGTCCAGGATCTGCGGGCAGCGCACTTCGCCGTAACCGGTATCGCGGTAGACGCGGCGCATGTATTGCTCGACGACCTGCCAGATCGCCCAGCCCTTGGGATGCCAGAACACCAGACCCGGCGCTTCTTCCTGCAGGTGGAACAGCTCCTGCTGCTTGCCGATGCGGCGATGGTCGCGCTTCTCGGCTTCCTCGATGCGCTGGATGTAGGCCTTGAGCTGCTTGGCATCGGCCCAGGCGGTGCCGTAGATGCGCTGCAGCTGCTCGTTCTTGGAATCGCCACGCCAGTACGCGCCGGAGATGCGCGTCAGCTTGAAGGCCTTCAGGAAACGCGTGTTGGGCACGTGCGGGCCACGGCACATGTCGACGTATTCCTGGTGGTGATACAGGCCCATCGCAGTGACTTCGGGACCCATGTCGTCGATCAGGCGCAGCTTGTAGTCCTCGCCGCGAGCCTTGAACGTCGCCACGACTTCGTCGCGCGGGGTCATCTTCTTGACCACATCGTATTCGCTGTCGATCAGCTCGCCCATGCGCTGCTCGATCGCCGCCAGGTCCTCGGGCGTGAACGGGCGCTCGGACCAGATGTCGTAATAGAAGCCCTCGTCGATGACCGGGCCGATCACCATCTTGGCGTCCGGGTACAACTGCTTGACCGCGTGTCCGACCAGATGGGCACAGGAGTGGCGGATGATCTCGACGCCCTCGGCATCCTTCGGGGTCAGGATCTGCAACGTGGCATCGCGGTCGATGATGTCGGAGGCGTCGACCTGGCGGCCGTCGACCTTGCCGGCGACGGTGGCCTTGGCCAGGCCGGGACCGATTGACTGGGCAACCTCCATCACCGAGACGGGATGGTCGAATTCGCGGCGGCTGCCGTCCGGGAGCGTGATCGTGATCATGGGCATCTGCAATCTGGAGGACGGCCGTCGGGAAACGGGCCGTGGGATGGAACGGGAAGCGCGCGCAAGCGCGGGGGAAAGGTTCGACAGCGGAAGGAGGCCGGGCCAGGCAACAAAAAAGCGCCTTGCGGCGCCCGGAGGGTCCGGTTCCGCTGGGACAGACATCAATGGGCGGTGGTAGTGCTCATGTCGCACGCTCGGCCGGCGTTGCCGCGGGCCACCTTGCGGGGAAGGGGATGCGGCAGATTCTAGGCCTTGTGCGGGCGCTTGGGTAGTTTGCCGGCCGCCTCGGCCCCCGCGTGCCCTGCCGCCAGGCGCTCCCGGCAGGCGACGCGGACGCCATCCCACCGCTCCTGCACGAACTGCCAGCGCCCCTGTTACAGACATTTGCCGTCCCGCCAGCGGAAGCAGCGGGCAGCCCGATTGCCGCGTCGGCCGGGCGAGCCGTAGCTGGCCGCCTGACTGGTCGGGCTGGCGGCCGCTGCTCTGGAGAGGGCGTAGCGAACCCGATGCCGGGACCGCCATCCGCACGGGACATGCCGGAAACCCGCGCGTCGGCGACAATACGCGGTCAGGTGGCCGACACCGGCCCGGTTGGGAGGCCTCCCGGCGGTATCGCGGCAGCGCGTGTCCAGCGCGCGCCACGCCGCCGACCCGCGCCCCCGACGGTGGCAGAGGTCCGTGCCGGGACGTCCGAACGCTCCCTGGCGCGTGCCCGCTGTCACCCGCCCTTCCCCCGCCTGTCTACCTGCCTGTTCAAACTGCCCCTCGTCGTCGCCCTCCTCCCGGATATCCGTTTTGAACGCTCCCATCGACACCGCGCCCGCCTCCTCCCCCGACAACACGTCACTGTCAGAACGCGTGCGCATCGCGCTGTCGCTGCTGGAGGACATCCGCGCCGATCGCCGGCTGCTCGACAGCCTGCCCGACGACCAGCGCGAGCGCCTGCACGTCGCCATCGCCGAGGTCCACCACCCCGAGCCCAAGGCGCGTCGCAAACAGCTCAAGGCCGAAGCACGCGAGCGCCACCAGGAGAAGGTCCGCAAGACCGAGGCGCTGCTCGACCAGACCGGCATCCGCACGCTGCGGCGCAAGCCGGTGTTCACGACACCCAACTATTTCCCGCCGCAGGCGCCAGGCCAGCACGATCCACGCAACGCCGCGACCGAGGCGCTGGCCTACCAGACGTCCCCGGAGCTGCTGCATTGCTATGTCTGCAAGCAGAAGTACACGCAGGTCCACCACTTCTACGACCAGTTGTGCCCGACCTGCGCCGAACTGAACTTCTTCAAGCGCACCGAGACCGCCGATCTCAGCGGCCGCGTCGCGCTGCTGACCGGCGGTCGCGTCAAGATCGGCTACCAGGCCGGACTCAAGCTGCTGCGCGCCGGCGCCACGCTGATCGTCACCACGCGCTTCCCGCGCGATTCCGCCGCGCGTTATGCGCAGGAAACGGACTTCGCCGACTGGGGTCATCGCCTGGAAGTGTTCGGCCTCGACCTGCGCCACACGCCGAGCGTCGAGGCGTTCTGCCAGCAACTGCTGGCCACGCGTGAACGGTTGGACTTCATCATCAACAACGCCTGCCAGACCGTGCGCCGCCCACCCGCGTTCTACGCACACATGATGGCCGGCGAGACTGCTGCCGTGCAGGAGTTGCCCGAGCACGTGCGCAAGCTGGTCGGCAACTACGAGGGCCTGCGCAGCATCGACCTGCTGCCGGGCGGCGCCTCTCCGGCGCTGGTCGAACGCGGCCAGTCCGCGACCGATGCCGCTGGCCTCGTGCGCGCGGCCGAGCTGTCGCAGGTGCCGCTACTGGCCGACGAGCTGCTGGGCCAGACGCACCTGTTCCCCGAAGGCCGGCTCGACCAGGACCTGCAGCAGGTCGACCTGCGCGGACGCAATTCGTGGCGCCTGCAGATGGACGAGGTGCCGTCGGTGGAGCTGCTGGAGACGCAACTGGTCAACGCGGTCGCGCCGTTCGTCATCAATGCGCGGCTGAAGCCGTTGATGCTGCGCACGCCAGCCGGCCAGCCACAGGAGCGCGACAAGCACATCGTCAACGTCTCCGCCGTCGAAGGCCAGTTCTACCGCAACTTCAAGACCACCAAGCATCCGCACACCAACATGGCCAAGGCCGCGTTGAACATGATGACGCGCACCTCGGCCGCCGATTACCACGGCGACGGCATCCACATGAACTCGGTCGATACCGGCTGGGTCACCGACGAGGATCCGGTCGAGATCGCCGCGCGCAAGATCGTCGAAGAACGCTTCCACCCGCCGCTCGACATCGTCGATGGGGCCGCGCGCATCGTCGACCCGATCATCCACGGCATCAACACCGGCGAGCATGTCTGGGGGCAGTTCCTGAAGGACTACGCACCGACGGACTGGTGACAAGGCGACGCGGGCGAACGCGTCGCCCGCCATCCATCGGCAGTCTTTATCCGCGCGCGACGCGACGTCGCTTCGGTGCGTTGACCGCAGCCGCCTTGTCCACCGGAACCTCAACCTCCCTCGTCGCCGATGCCACGGACGCGGCGTCACGATCGCCCAGGTGCTCGACCGTATCGGCCAATGAGCTCACCCAGAGGATCTGCGCGTCTGGCCGCGCGCGGCTGGACGGCGCCCGACATCCGTAAACTCATGCGCGAGAACTGGCTGTGAGTCCACGAGCAGGTCTGGGACCTTTGAACCTTGCGCGCCGCCACCGGCATCGGGGCACGCTGAGCGACGACGCCCGCCCGGCCGGCCGTCTTCAAATCCGTGGGCCACGCCGCCTGGGACCTGGCCGCCGCGCGCGTACTGCTTGCTGCACACTGAGTCCTGCAGCGCGCGCAGGCACCCGGTCGAGCCGCAGGCTGCACCAGGTATCGAACCATTCAGCGGAGCCTGTCGATTCCAGCCCCCCGCAGTCGTCGTTGCAGGCCATTCCACCCAAGGAGACAGCCATGAGCTATATCGACGGATTCGTGATTGCCGTGCCGACCGCCAACAAGGACAAGTTCATCGCCCACGCGCGCGAGGGCGATGCCGTATTCATGGACTTTGGCGCCCTGCGCGTCGTCGAGTGTTGGGGCGACGATGTGCCCCCCGGTAAACAGACCGACTTCCAGCGCGCGGTGCAGGCCAAGGCCGACGAGACCGTGGTGTTTTCATGGATCGAGTGGCCCGACAAGGCCACGCGCGACATCGGCATGAAGAAGATGATGGACGATCCGCGCATGGACCCGACAAACAACCCGATGCCGTTCGATGGCATGCGGATGATCTTCGGCGGATTCGCGCCGGTCGTGGAACTCGGCGGAACACCCTGAAGCACAGGGCGTCGCCTGCCGACCGCCGCGGCCGGTCGCGGCCCGCACCGGCTGTGTCAACGGTACAGGGCTTCGTAGCCTTCCGCGTCCACCCGCGACAGTCCCATCGCGTCGAACTGCGCCCACATCGCGCGCCAGCGGCCGGCGTCGCGACGCACCGGGCTAACCAGTCGCGGGCAGGTGTCGGCGATGATCGCGTCCATCAACGCGCTGGCCGTTTCGCCGCTGTGCGCATACCACAGCCGCGCCGCCTGCGTGGGATCGTCGCGACACAGGGCCGCGCCACGCGAGATCAGATCCGTCACCGTCGCGACGACCTGCGGGTGCTCGGCCAGGAATGCGCTGCCGGTGAACAGTTCCAGGGCCGAGAAATTCTGCAGGCCGGTATCGCCGCTGGCGATGAACGCTGCATCGACGCCGAGCATGCGCGCTTCCACGCCCTCGAAGTTGGCGAAGCACAACCAGGCGCCATCGTAGCCCTGCTGCAGGTTCTGCAGATGCGCGAAGCCGGCGCTTTCGATGACCACCTGCGCCTCGTCGAAGTCGGCGCCCTGCTGGCGGCACCAGCGCGCCAGGATCTCGATCGCGATCGCATCGGTCACGCCCCCTGCAACCGGCGACGCCAGGCGGACACGCCCGCCGTCCAGCAGGCGGCGCCCGGCACTGCGATCGAGCAGGATGCCGCCATCGGTCTCGAAGAAGCAGCCCAGCGCAGACAGCCCGTTGCGCGCCTCGTCGATCATGTGCAGCGGCTCGTTGCAGGAAAACGCGATCTCACCGCTGGCGGTCGCTGCCAGGCCGTCGTAATGGTCATCGGGCACGACCAGTTCCAGCGACAGGCCCGCCTCGCGATACCAGCCAAGTTCGATGCCAGCGATCATCGGCAGGTGATCGGGATTGAGGAACCATTCGAGGCCGAGCTGCAACTTCATGCGGGTGTTTTCCTGCGGGAGGGACCAGCGCGCAAGATACGGGATCCGATGCGCGCGGTCAGCCCTGACCGCCGGCCTCGACGATAGCGTGCGCGAGGCCTCAGCTGACCTGCGCCTGTCCGCCCGCGGCCTCGTCCGCGATCCGCTGGCGAAATGCGGCGGCGGTCATCGGGCGGCCGAACCACCAGCCCTGGCCGAACAAGGGATAGCCGATCGCACGCAGGTAGTCGACCTGCGCCTGCGTTTCCACGCCTTCGATGACCACCTGCATGTGCAGGGTCCGCGCGAGGTCGATGATCTGCGGCACCAGCGTCACTTTCATGCCGTCGGTATCGATGGTGCTCGTGAACGACCGGTCGATCTTCAGCGCATGCACATCGAGTTCGCTGAGGTAGGCGAGACTGGAATAGCCGGTGCCGAAATCGTCGATGTAGACGCGATGGCCAAGTTCATGCAGCCGGCGCGTGCCGGAGATCGCCACCTCGCGCGCCGCGGTCGAATGCTCGGTGAGCTCGATGCACAGGCGATCGGCGGTCACGCCCGACAACGCCAGCGCCTGCGCCAGCTCAAGGTGGAAACGGCTGTTGTCGAGGTCGTTGGCCGAGATGTTGACATTGATGCGGAATTCGCCGGGCTGCACCAGCAGGTCGGCGAAATCGCGCAGTACGCGGCGGATCACCAGCGTGGTGATGCGGCTGATGCTGCCGTTGTCCTCGGCGATCGGAATGAAACGCGCAGGCGGCACCATCCTGCCATCGCGGTCGCGCCAGCGCACCAGCGCCTCGGCGCCGACGATGGCGCCGTCGTCGATGCGCACGACAGGCTGGTACTCGACCTCGAGCGCATCGTTGGCGATGGCCCGCTGCAGCCGCGCCTCCATCGACTGGCGACGCGACTGCCACAACAGGATCGAGACACCGAGCGCGGTGCCGGCGATCGCCCCCAGCAGCGTACCGACCAGCATCAGCGGCCACTGGTTCTCCAGCAGGCTGGTCTTGCGCTGGCTGCTGGCCACGCAGACGCCGCGATCGAGCGCGCATTGCGGATAGAACAGCGCGCCATCGCGGTCGAACGGCGTGCCGGCCCGAAGGTCGGCCGGCGTCAGCCGCATCGGCGTGCCATACAGCGACAGATAGCCGCCGCTGCCCTCGCCCAGGTAGCCGACCATGACCTGCGCATCGGGAAACGGCAGGATGCGGAACGCGGCCGGATCGAGGACCACGCGTGTATCGCCACGGCCCATCGTCGGAGCGCGGCTGCCATGGGCCAGCAACTGCAGTTGCGACAGCGAGAGATCGCGCCCGTCCGCTGTGCGCAGATCCGGTACACCGACGTGACGGGGCGTGCTGACCCGGAACAGGCTGGCCGAGCAGACGAGGTCGCCGTTGCGGACGCGCCCGATGTCCTTGATGTAGTAGGTGCGATAGACCGTTTCGCGCAGCTGTTCGAATTCCGCGTCGCTGCACATCTGTCCGGGCTGGCCGTTGAAACGAGCAATCGTCAGCAGGACCTCGCGGTCCAGGTCCAGCGCGCGATCCAGCAGCAGGCCCGAGTACGCGCCCAATCGCTGCTCGGCAAGAGAGGTCACCGCCTGCCAGCACAGGACGGCACCGAGCAAGCCGCCGGCCATCGCGCAGCCCGACACCAGCAACGCCCGCAGCAGTTGCGGCAACCACGGCCCGCGGGTGGATGCAGTGAGAGACAAACCGGCCCCCGATCGTCACTGGATGCCATCGTGGAGACGGCTGCAGCCGCACTATAACGGCTGCCGCGGTCCATTGACGCCAGCAGTAGGCCCACGCTCCAGCGCAGGCCCGCTCCAGCGCGGGCACCCTCCAGCGCAGCCACTCTCCGACGCAGGGGCTCCCCCGTCAGAGCCGCGACGCTGCGGCCCGCATGCGATCACCGCCCTCAGCGTGCGGACTTGCCGCCGTGCCCCAGGAAGGCGGCGTCCGGAGCCTCGGGTTCACCCTTGCGGACGGGGTGCGCGATCGGCACGTACAGCGCGGTAGGATGCGCCGCATCGTGGAACAGCCTGACCGTGACCGGACGCGCATCGCGCATGGATTCTTCCGCGACCACGCCACCGCTGTTGTAGTTCTTCTGCATGCCGATCGAGCTCACCGGCCCCACGGTCAGGCGCAGGCGATGGCCCTTGCCCAATTGCCGCGAGACGAACATGAAACGCTCGAAGTCATAGCGCTGCGGTTCGGTGGTCTGCACCAGCCTTGGCGTGCGCAGGTCCTCGCGATAGCGGGCGCGCATGATGTCGTTGCTCAGCAGGATGCTGTTGCCGTCGCGGTCGACGTCGTACACCGATACGGTGAAATCGGTGTCGGGCTGGTCGATCGCCAGCCACGCCGAGAACTTGAAGAAACCGCTGATCTCGGTGTCCTGGTCCAGCGGCGCGCTGTGGTAGACCAATTGCGGGCCGGCCGAGGCCAGCACCAGGCGCTGCGAGACCAGTTCTTCCGGGCCTTCCTCGCTCTCGATGTCGGAAATGCGGGTATCGCGCGGATCGTAGACATAGTGGTCCGGGCCGCCACTCCCGGCGCTACCTGTCTTCAGGCTGCCGGACGCGAAGGCATCGCTGGGATTGCCAGTCGAGTCCAGGTAGTACGGACGCGCCTCGGCGGTGATCGCATCCAGGCTGTCGGCATAGCGCCAGGTATCGGTGCCCATGACGTAGTAGGCGACCGGCTTGCGCAGGAAGTCAGGCTTGGGACCGCCCTGCATCGTCCACGCATACCAGGCCAGATGCAGCTTGGGCAGGTCCAGCAGGCTGGCAGGACCGAACTCCAGCCCGCCGAACTTCGCCTTCGGCGTACGCGTGCCGGCATGGTCCCATGGCCCGATGATCAGGTAGTGGCCCGCGCGTCCTTTCGCCGATGCATGCTGCAGGTGCTGGCGGTAGAACGCCAACGCGCCGGGCTGGTCGCCGTCATAGCTGCCGGTGATGCTGAGGATCGGCATGTCGAGCTTGGCGTATTGCGCAGGCGTGGGATTGTAGGTATCCCAGTACGCGTCGGGATGCGGGTGCTGCAGCCATTCCTGGAAGATCGGCGACGGGTTGCCGACGATCCGGTCGTAGGTGTTGAACGGTGCGCCGCTGACGAACCATTCGCGCATCTTCGCGGTCCAGAACCCGCCATCACCGAACAATCCATCCTGCGCCGCGCGACCGCTGACCAGGGTCAGCCACTGCAGGTTGTAGGGATAGAAGATGTTGTTGCGCATCGGGAAATCGACACCCGCATGCGCGGACGCGACCGGCACGATCGTGCTCAGGTGCGGCGGTAGTTCCTTCGCGGTGGCCCATTGGTCGTAGCCGGCATACGAGCCGCCCCACATGCTGACCTTGCCATTGCAGTACGGCTGCTTCGCCAACCATTCGACGACGTCGTGCCCGTCCTTGGCTTCCTGGATGAACGGTCGGAACTCGCCTTCTGAATTGCCGCGTCCGCGCACGTCGACGGTCAGGAACGGCAGGCCGTGCGCGGCGAAGTACACGCCACGGTCGTGGTACGTCTGCGAGATGTACGGCGTCAACGTGAAGATGCATGGCGCCGGCGCGGATTGCCCCTTCGGCCGATACACGGTCGCGTTGAGCTTGACGCCATCGCGCAGCGTAATCTTGACGCCCCAGCTGAAGTCGACCTTGGCCGCATCCTCGAGATCGGTCGCCAGCGCCTGCGATGGCGACAGCCAGCACAGCGTCGCCGCGACCCACATGGATGCCGCGACGCGGCGTGTGTCGAACTGGACCATCAGGACCCCTCCACGGGAATGGCCCCTCACCCCGGGCCGGATACCGGCATCCAACACCCCGGCAGGCGCGAAGTAAAGCGCCGCGGGTCGGTTCTGGTATTTGCACTGGCGTCCGCCTCGCGGCGCGTGCCATCAACGCGGCGACGCGACCTGCGAGGCCTCGCGCGGCAGCAGGATCGCGATGATCCCCAGCAGCGGCAGGAAGGCGATCGTCTGGTAGACCAGTTCGATGCTGGTGCGATCGGCCATGACCCCGAGCACGGCGGCGCCCAGCCCGCCCATGCCGAACGCGAAGCCGAAGAACAGGCCCGACACCATGCCCACCTTGCCCGGCATCAGTTCCTGCGCGTAGACCAGGATCGCCGAGAACGCCGACGACAGGACGAAGCCGATGACGATCGCCAGCGCCGTGGTCCAGAACAGGTCCATGTACGGCAGCATCAGGGTGAACGGCGCCACGCCCAGGATCGACACCCAGATCACCGGACGGCGCCCGATGCGATCGCCCACTGGTCCACCCAGCAGCGTGCCGGCCGCCGATGCGAACAGGAACACGAACAGATGCATCTGCGCGCTCTGCACGCTGAGGCCGAATTTCCCGATCAGATAGAACGTGTAGAAGCTGCCGATGCCGGCGATGTAGAAGTACTTCGAGAAGATCAGCACCAGCAGCACCGCGATCGCGCCCAGCACGACGCGACGCGGATACGGCGCGGCCTCTTCGACAACGGCGGCATGACTGGCCGAGCGCTGGCGCTGCGCGCTGGCCCAGCGGCTGACCCAGGCCAGCACGAACACGCCCAGCAGTGCCGCAATACCGAACCAGGCAATGCTGCGCTGCCCGTACGGCGCGATCACCAGCGCCGCCGCCAGCGGTCCGACCGCGGTCCCGGCATTGCCGCCCACCTGGAACACCGACTGCGCAAGGCCATGCCGACCGCCCGACGCCATGCGCGCGATCCGCGACGATTCGGGATGGAAGATCGACGAGCCCATGCCGACCAGGGCCGCCGCCATCAGCACCGTCGCGTAGTTCGGCGCGAACGCCAGCAGCAACAGGCCGCACAGCGTGAACGCCATGCCCAGCGGCAGCGCCTGCGGCAGTGGCCTGCGATCGGTATAGGCACCGATCAGCGGCTGGAAGAACGAGGCAGTGAACTGATAGGTCAGGGTGATCAGGCCGATCTGCGCGAACGACAGATGGAACTGGCCCTTGAGCACTGGATAGATCGCCAGCACCAGCGACTGCACCATGTCGTTGACCAGGTGCATCGCGCTCAACGAGCCGAGCACGCGCCCGGCCACCTGGCGTGCCGCCGGGGGCGCCGCCGCAACCACGGAAGTAGGGTCTGTCATCGCATCGATCCTGGAAAACCTGGGGGAGGAATACCCACCGGCCAACGCCGGCAGCGCGGCGATGATGCAACCGCCCGGGGCTCCCGTCTCTCGTTTTCAGGTACCCTCCTGTCGTGAAAAGGACATCGGCACCTCCTGCCTCCTCAGCGCCCCCGGCGACGCCTGTCGACCCCGCCCTGCGCGCGCGGATCCTGGACGAGCTCGACGCCAGCACGCTGGCGGTGTCCTGCAAGGCCACCGACTACGCGCCGCGCACGCTGATCGCCGCGCATGCGCACAACAAGCACCAGCTGATCCATGCCGTGCAGGGCATCATGGTCGTGCAGTCGGACGCCGGCCGCTGGATCGTGCCACCGACGCGCGCGATCTGGATGCCGGCCGGACAGGTCCACATGATCCGCTGCATCGATGCGCTGCACATGCGCAGCCTGTTCGTGCGACCGGATGCGATACCCGGCTTGCCCGATACGCCGCAGACGGTCGCGATCTCGCCGTTGCTGCGCGAGATGATCAATGCCGCCGTCGACATCCCGCATCCCTACGCGTCCGACAGCGCCGACGCACGCCTGATGCGCTGCATGCTCGACCAGTTGCAGACATTGCCGGTGCTGCCATTGCACCTGCCGCAGCCCACCGACAAACGACTGCAGCGCATCTGCCGGCAACTGCAGCAGTCGCCGGACGACACCTCGACGCTCGGCGACTGGGCCGGCCGACTGGGCATCGACGTCAAGACCATCCAGCGCCTGTTCGCACGCGAGACCAGGATGACGTTCGGGCAATGGCGACAGCAGGCGCGATTGCTGGACGGACTGGAGCGGCTCGCGCGTGGCGACAAGGTCGTCGACATCGCATTCGCGCTCGGCTACGACACGCCCAGTGCCTTCACCGCGATGTTCAAGCGCCAGTTCGGGCTGACCCCAAGCCGCTTCTATCGCTGAGGACGCTCCTGCCCTCGTCCGCCCGCCCGTGGCGAGCCTGGCCTCGCCCGCCCACCCTGAGCAGACCTGACCCTCGCCCGACCGCGCTGGGTGGACGGACCCGGCAGGCATGACCTTCCGCCTATTGACTACAATTGTAGTCACGCGCATATTGACTACACGTGTAATCACCAAGGCACCGGCATGCGCAACAAGACCGTCGGGGACCAGGAACTGGCCCTGCTGCAATACCTCGCCGAACAGGGCGAGTCATCGGTCGGCGAGGTCGCCGCCGCGTTCGGCGAGGCGCGCGGGCTGGCCCGCTCGACCGTGCTGACGATGATGGAACGGCTGCGCGCCAAGGCCTACCTCAAGCGCCGGCAGGTCGATGGCGGCGTGTACCGGTACTCGACGACCGCGCGTCAGGACGATGTCGTCCACAACGCGGTCGGGAGCTTCGTCGAGAAGACCCTGCAGGGCTCGGTGTCGCCGTTCGTGGCCTGGATGTCGCAGCGCACCGAGGTCAGCGACAGCGAGCTGGCCGAACTTGAAGCCCTGGTCGCGACGCTGCAGTCCAAGCGCAAGGAGGACTGACATGACGCTCGAATTCGTCAGCGATCTGTTGTTGCCGCGATTGCTGGCCGCCAGTGTGCAATCGACCCTGCTGGTCGCCGTGGTCTGGCTGCTCTGCCACAGCGTGCCGCGCCTGTCGGCCAACACCCGTGCCTGGCTGTGGTGGCTGGTCGCGCTGCAGTTGCTTGCCGGCCTGTTCTGGTCGAACCCGCTGACATTGCCCCTGCTGCCCGCGCAATCCGTGCAGCCGGCGATGGCCATCGGCATACCGCCCGACGCCTGGTCGACACCGCCCATGGCACTGGCAGGCATCGATGCGATGGCGACCGACGCCGCTGCGTCCACGAGGCCTGCCGCCAGCGCGTCAGCCGCACTGCCGGCGACCCCATGGCCCTTGGCCATCACGATCCTGTGGATCTGCGGCCTCGGCGTGATGATCGTGGCGACGCTGCGCGGCTACCTCGCCACGCGGCGCCTGTTGCGGGAATCGCAACCATGCCGCGACCGCGCCCTGCTGCAGGCACTCGCACTCGCCGCCGACGCGCACGGCCTGCGCGCGGCGCCACGGTTGCGCGTCTCCGCCGCGATCGATTCGCCGCAATTGATCGGCCCCTGGGCGCCCGTGCTGTTGCTGCCCGCGCATCACGCGCAGTCGATGCAGGCCGATGAACTCGACATGGCGCTGACCCACGAGCTGGTGCATCTGCAGCGCGGCGACCTGTGGTGGGGAATGCTGCCTTCGCTGGCTCGTCACCTGTTCTTCTTCCACCCGCTCGCGCACCTGGCCATCCGTGAATACGGCCTTGCGCGCGAAGCCGCCTGCGACGCCGCCGTGCTCGCCGGCCATCGACATTGCGCCCGTCGATACGGGCAACTGCTGTTGCGCCTCGGCGTGGCGCCACGTCCCAGGGCGGGGCTGGCCAGCGCATCGGCCGACTTCCACATCCTCAAGAGGAGGCTCACCATGTTGCACGACACGCATCACCTTCCGCGCATCGTTGCCGCGCTCGTCATCGGCGCCGTCGCCGTGCTGGGCGTCATGCCCTATCGCATCATCGCTGCCACCGCACCAGTGTCCGCGCCGGCCACGGTCCCCGTCACCGCACCGCATTCGGCCCCCACCACACTGTCGGCACCCGCCCCCATCGCCGCGCCACTGGCCGCACCCGCGCCGGTCTCGGCGCCAAGGGCGATAACTGTGCCCACCACCAGCGTGACAGCGCCGAATGCCGCACTGGCGGCACCCGTGGCTCCCACCGCGCCGCTGGCCCCGTCCGCACCGCGTGCAGCGCCCGAGGCGCGCGACCCGACCGTCGACATCGCCCCGCATGCCACCGCGCTGCGCGGCACCTTCACACTGAACAGGCAGCCCGGCGATCGCGCCTATGTGCTGCTCAGCGACGACGATAGCATCGCCGTGGGCGCTACCTCCGAACTGCGCGAGGCACAGGGGATACGCAAGGGCAATGAAGACCTGCTGTGGATGCGCAAGGGCAACGTCCGCTACGTGGTCCGCGATTCCGCGACGCTGGCGCGCTTGCGCGAGGTCTATGACGACGTCGAGCGACTGGGCAAGGCCCAGGGCGAACTTGGCGAGCGCCAGGGCCAGTTGGGCGAACAGCAGCGTGCGCTGGGCTCCCGCCAGGACGACCTCGGCATGCAGCAGGCCGAACTCGCGTCCGAAGGTGCCAGCCGACGCGATCATGCCGCGTACGCCGAACGCATGGCCGCGCTGGCCGCCCGGCAGCGCGCAATCGCCGAGGACATGCAACCGCTGGCCCAACGCCAGGCCACGCTGGCGCGCGAGCAGGCGGCGCTCGCGGCGCGCCAGAAAGCCGCAGGCGAACAGGCGCAACGCGAGGCCTGGCGCCTGATGGATGCGGCCATCGCCAATCGCGTCGCGCAGCCGATCAGGATCGATTGACGGGTGCAGCGTCTGCGTTCGACGCAGGGCGGAGACCGCGCCCGACCAATGCCGGGCGCAGGCCGCCGCAGTACTGCATCCATCCGGCATGCGAGATCTCGCCAGGTCCCCGGCACAGGCACGGCGGCCCGCCTCACATGCGCGGCCACCACATCCCGATCGTCGCCACCGCGATGCCGACGCCCATCGCCAGGGTCAGCACGACCAGCAAGGCTGAGACCGCCAGACGGCCGGCGGCGCCCGGCCGCTCCTGCACATGCAGGTAAGCCTGCAGCACCAGCAACGGCAAGGCGTACTGGCCGATGCCGAGCACGATCAGCGCGGGGCCTTCGAAGGTCTTGGGATCGAATCCGGCCGGACCGCCATTGACTGCGATCCAGAACATCAGGCCGACACGGAAAAACCAGACACCGTTGACGACCAGGAACAGGCGCAGCGCCCAGCGACGATGGCGGCGGATATCACGTGCCAGCGCATGCCGGAACGCCAGCACCGCGCAAAGCAGGATCAGGATCGCATTGAAGCTGATGCTCAGGTGCTGCACGGTGCCGCCCACGGCCCCACGTGTCAGCACCATCACGAGCCCGGTGCTGCTGACGACCCCGGCGGTCAGCAGGTACAGGCGACCATTCCAGCGATGCAATCGCGGCGCATGCGTGCGGACCGCGGGGATCAGTTGCAGCGGCCCGCCCAGCGTCAGGATCGCTGCCAGCAGGACATGCAGGCCGACGACGAGGTTGCCGGCGGTTTCACCGGCGACGTAGCCCTTGGGCAGCACCTGGTTCCAGATCGACAGATCGCCGATCACGACCGCACCGCCATAGAACGCGAGGATATAGGCCGCGAAGATCAGCTGCCCGGCCACCGCCACCACGAACCAGGCGCGCACCGACATGCGCAAGATGGCACTCGCTGGAGATCCCCGCCCTGCACCGGCATTCGACACTGCGGCATGCATCGCCATCCCCCAAACCTGCGTTGAAGCGCAGCGACTGCCGCGCCTCCCGTGCCCGCATGATGCAGGGCCATGGCGACATGGCCGCGTGCCGTTGGGGGGCATGACTTCTGTCGGCGCCATCAGCACGCGCCGCGCAACACTCCACCGCCTGCGCGCGTGCCCCAGCCCCGCGGGGCGCGACTCAACGCTCCGGCCAGTACCAGGCCGGCGCATCCAGCAGGCCCTGGCCGTCGATACGGGTCTGGCTGTCCTGCTTCACCAGGCGGATCGCGTTGCAATCGGGCGCCTGCTCCAGCGCGGCGATCAACCGGCTGGCATGCGAGACCACCCAGACCTGGCTGCGCCGCGACGCGTCGGCGATCAATCGCGCCAGGGCCGGCAACAGGTCCGGATGCAGGCTGGTTTCGGGCTCGTTGAGCACTATCAACGGCGGCGGGCGCGGCGTGTGCAATGCGGCAATCCACAGCAGGTAGCGCAGGGTGCCATCGGACAGTTCGGCTGCCGACAGCGCGCGCAGCAACCCGTGCTGGCGGAACTGCAACGAGAAGCGCCCGCCTTCGACCAGGACCTCGACCTGCGCGCCGGGAAACGCATCACTGACTGCCGCATCCAGCGCCGCGGGATTGCCGATCTCGCGGATCGTTGCCCAGGCCGCCGCGAGGTCGCGACCGTCATGACTCAGCACCGGCGTCCGCGTCCCGAGTTGCGGCAACCGTGCGGGCGCATCGGCATCGGCGCGAAAATGATCGTAGAACCGCCAGTTGCGGATCGTCTCGCGCAACTGCAGCACCTCCGGTGCATGACGCGGATCGGCGATCTGTCCGAACAGGCTCTCGAACTTGTGCAGATGTTCGCCGGCCACGCGCCAGCCACGTCCTTCGCGGACGCGCACCATCGCGCCACGGCGGTCGACCAGCACATTGCCCTGGCGCAGGAACGGTCCGCTCCAGATCACCTCGCGCTTGACCTCGGGGTCGAACGCGAACAGCGACCGCTCCGGTGTCGGCAGGCCGAGATCGATCGCATAGCCGAAGTCCTCGCCGGCGAATCCCAGCTTCAACGACACCGGCTTCTGCCGCGGCCCGCCTTCGACCGGCACTTCGCCGCGTCGCATGCGTGCGCTGATCGCCTCCGGCCCCGCCCACAGCGTCGACTGGAGTCCGCCCTCGCGCGCCAACGCCGACACCACCCCACCCTGCGCCGTCTCTGCGAGTAGTCGCAGCGCGCGGTACAGGCTCGATTTGCCGCTGCCGTTGGCACCCGTGACCAGGTTCAGGCGGCCCATCGGCACGACCAGGTCGTGCAGCGAGCGGTACTGGGCAATGGCAAGTGTGTTGAGCATCTGGGGACGGACCGCGCTGCATGCGCACCAAGGACGGGAGGGCATCGCCGGCCGTGCAGAGACTTCCGCACCCCACCGTCGCGATGCCATGCGGCCAACCTAAGGGCTGCCGTTCTCAGGGATCGCGACACTCCGATCCATGCCGCGCAGCGTCAAGACCTCATTAGGCTGGACGTTTAGGATAGGACGCCCGGACATCGACCACCACAACGCTGCGGCGCGGTTCCCTGCTTCAGGTTGCCTGGAGGCGTACGTCCTTGCGACGCGCGTCCTCGCAGCACGAGCCCTCGCGACACGATCCCACACCCCGGCCAGGAGACCATCGCATGCGCAAGACCCGACATGGCAGTTGCCACTGCGGCGCCGTCCGCTTCGCCTGCGACATCGACCTGGCACCGGAGGGCGAGCGCTCGCCGCAACGACGGCCCGGCATTTGGTTCTCGTCGACGCTACGCTGCAATTGCTCGTTCTGCCGCAAGACGCGGATGTGGAAGAACCACGTCCCGGCCGAGGACTTCCAACTGCTGCAGGGCGCCGACGCGTTGACGCACTACCGCTTCGGCGAGGCCGGCATCGACCACACGTTCTGCGGCACCTGCGGCGTGTACCCGTTCGTCACTGCCAGCGAGCCGGTGATGGGAGGCGACTTCGTCTGCATCAACATCGCCTGCCTGGACGACGTGTCCGATGACGAGTACGCCGCCGCGCCACTGCGGTTCGAGGACGGCGCCCACGATGACTGGGGCCAGCCGCCGCGCGTCACCGCGCATCTGTAAGCGAGCTGCCGGCGGCATCCAGACGGATCGCAGGGCCTAAAAAAGCGTCTCTTCGCCGGACCCTGGAAATCGCAGGATTGCCGAATCGCTGGTGTCGGATCTGCAGTGGTCGCGAGCTGAGGCTGCTCTCCCTCGGTCAGGGCATCCTGCCCTGACTCGGGCGCACGCCATCCATGGCGTGCTCGACGCAGCCTCCGCCCGCGACCACTGCCGTGCGCGTCATGATTGCGGCGCCGGTTGCTTTCACCGCATGTCCCAGTCGTTGAAGACAACGGGTCCTCCGAGACCGGACGGGGCAACGCGGATTCCAAAGCCGACGCCGCCTCCTGCTTGGCGCCATGCGGACACGCGAAACTCCCCACTTCAGAGAAGAACCAAAAAAGCAGACGCCCGGCACTGGGCCGGGCGTCCGTTGGATCGGTGGCGATGTCGCGCAGCTCAGAACACCGACGGATCGAGGCGACGCAAGGCGTCCTTGAGGTCGGTCGATCCGGTGCGCTGGATGTCCTCGCGGGTATAGACGCGACCACCGGCGGACACGCAATCCTTTTCGGCGCGCTTGGAACGGGCGTTGCGTGCGGACACGATGCGCGAGCCGGTCTCTTCGATGCAGATGCGATCGTCAGGCTTGGCACGGTCCGAGGCGGCGTTGCGACCCGCCTCTTCCGGCTCGTCCTGCGGCACGGACTGGGCCGATGCGGCGAACGCCAGGCCGGACAGCAGCACGGCGGACAACAGGGATTGGCTGAAACGGTTCATGGCACACCTTCAAGCGGACATTCGGGTACGCACAAGATGGGCATTTGCGCCGACAAATCAAGCATCCGACGCATTCAGCGCAGCTGGCGGTTGGAGTCCGTTCACTGCGACGGCGCGCACCCGCGCAGACACGCGAGCGCCCCGGGCGCGTCGACGGAGCCCACGTTGCTCGCGCGCCAGTCTTCGGCCTCCGTGGCAAGCCCGCCAGAAAACCGTCATCGGCAAGGATTAAACTGCGCCGATGACTTTCCAACGCCTGCTGATCCTGGCGGCCGCCTGCCTGCTGGCCGCGTGCGCATCGACGCCTTCCCCTACCGCCCCCTCCACTCCCACCGTGCTGCTGATCTCGATGGACGGCGTGAAGCCGGACTATCTCGGCCAAGGCGACACGCCGCGCCTGGACCACCTCGCGCACGAAGGCGTGCGCGCGCAATGGATGAATCCCTCGTATCCGACGCTGACGTTTCCGAACCACTACAGCATGGTCACCGGTCTGCGTCCGGACCGGCACGGCATCATCCACAACATGATGCAGGACGCCGAACTGGGCGGGTTCAGGACGTCCAATCGCGAGGCCGTCGGCGATGGTCGCTGGTGGGGTGGCGAACCGGTCTGGGTCTCGGCCGAACGCGTCGGCCTGCCGACCGCGACACTGTCCTGGCCGGGCAGCGAGGCACCGGTGCAGGGCGTGCGTCCGGGCCGCTGGCTGCCGTTCGACATCAGCCGCACGCTCCCCGTCCGCGTGCAGACCGCGCTGGACTGGCTGTCGGAACCCGACGCCACGCGCCCACGACTGATCACGCTGTACTTCGAACAGCCCGACAGCGTCGCGCATGAGTTCGGGCCGTCATCGCCGCAGCTGCGCGCGACGCTGCGCGAGGTCGACGCGGCGATCGGCCACCTGCTCGACGGCATCGCGGCCCGCGGGCTGCAGCCGCGCGTGAACCTGGTCGTGGTCTCCGACCACGGCATGGCTGACGTCCCGCTTGGCAACACCCTGGCCACGGAGGACCTGGTCGACGCGGCGGAGGCCGAGGTCGTCTCGTATGGACAGGTCGTCGGCATCGTGCCGCGCGCCGGACGCGAACAGGCAACGGCACGGCGATTGCTGGGCGCGCATCCGCAATACGATTGCTGGACCAGGGACACGCTGCCGCCACGCTGGCGCTACGGCCGGCATCCGCGCGTGCCGCCGATCGTCTGCCAGATGCACGAGGGCTGGAACGCCTTGCCGCGTGCGATCGCGCAGGCGCACCTGGCCGCCGGGCATGCGCGCGGATCGCACGGTTACGATCCCGCGCTGCCGTCGATGCGCGCGGTGTTCCTCGCCCGGGGTCCGGCGTTTCACAATGGCGTGGTCCTGCCGGCGTTCGACAACGTCGACATCTATCCGCTGCTGATGCACCTGCTCGGGCTGCCCGCCCAGCCCGGCGATGGCGAGCTGGGTCCCCTGCTGCCGGCGCTGAAGCCCGACGCAACGATCCGACATTGATGTCCGAATCCGGCGAGTCCCGGCGTGGCCCGGGTGCTAGCCTGCAGGCATGTCACAACCCGCCACCCTTCCCGCCCCCGCCGTCTGCGAACAGGCCCGGCTGAGCCGCGACGCCCGTTTCGACGGGTTGTTCTTCACAGCGGTCACCAGTACCGGCATCTACTGCCGGCCGGTCTGTCCGGCGCGGCCGCCGCGTCGTGAGAACGTGGTCTATCACGCCAGCGCGGCCGCCGCCGAAGCGGCAGGCTTCCGCCCCTGCCTGCGCTGCCGGCCCGAACTGTCGCCCAGCGAGGGGGCCTGGCGACGCGGCGACGAAGTGGTCGCGCGCGCCCTGAAATTGATCGACCAGGGCGTGCTCGGCGATGGTCCGTTGGCCGACCTCGCCGAACGCCTGCACGTGGGCGAGCGCCAGTTGCGCCGGCTGTTCGTCGACCGCCTTGGCGCGCCGCCGATCGGCGTGCATGGCACGCGCCGCCTGCTGTTCGCCAAGCAGTTGCTGACCGAAACCGCGTTGCCGATCACGCAGGTGGCCGAGGCCGCGGGTTTCGGCAGCCTGCGCCGCTTCAACACCACGTTCCGCGACGCCTACCGGATGGCACCGCGCGACCTGCGCAAGCGCGAGCCGGCCGCCAACAGCGAAAGCCTGTCGCTGCGCCTGAACTACCGCCCGCCGTACGATTTCGACGCGATGCTGTCGTTCCTGCGCGGGCGCGCCCTGCCCGGCGTCGAACGCGTCGATGCACGGCAGTACACGCGCGTCATCGGCACCCGCGACGCACCCGGCTGGCTGCGCGTCAGCGCATGGCCGGCACAGGACGGCACCCCGCAACATGCGCTGCGGCTGGAGGTTCATGGCTGCACGCCGGCGCAGTTGCTGGACGTGGTCAACCGCGTCCGCCGGATGTTCGACCTCGATGCCGACCCGCAGGTGATCGCGCAGGCGCTGTCGAAGGATCCACGCCTGGCTACGCTGGTGCAGCGCGCACCGGGCCTGCGCCTGCCGAGCGGCTGGGATGGCTTCGAGATCGCGATGCGCGCGATCATCGGACAACAGGTCAGCGTCGCCGCGGCACGCACCGTTACCGCGCGCGTATCGCAGCGCTTCGGCGATCCATTGCCGCCCGCGTTGGCGGAACTGGGTTTCGCGCACCTGTTCCCGCGTCCGCAGCAACTGGTCGACGCCGACCTGTCCGCGATCGGCCTGACCCGCGCCCGCGCGCAGACGATCCGTACCGTTTCGGCCGCGCTGCTGGAAGGCCGCGTGGACTTTCGCGTCGAGCGCACGCTGGACGACTTCACCCGGCGCTGGATCGCACTGCCCGGCATCGGCCCCTGGACCGCGCAGTACATCGCGATGCGCGCCCTGGGACACCCCGACGCGTTCCCGGCGGAGGATCTCGTGCTGCAGCGCGCCCTGCCCGACGATGGCAGCCGCCTGGGCGCGAAGGCGCTGCTGGCACATGCCGAACAATGGCGACCCTGGCGCGCCTATGCGGTCATCCAGCTGTGGCGCGACGCGATGCCACGGCCGAAGGATGTCCCCACCCCACCCGATTCCAAAGGAGCCACCCGATGATCACCTGGACCACGTTCGACAGCCCGGTCGGCCCGTTGATGCTGGCGACCACCGATGCCGGCCTGCATGCGCTGGAGTTCGGCGAAAGCCGTCACCCGGTCCGCCGCGACGCCCGCTGGCAACAGGGCGACCATCCGCTGTTGCAGCGCGCGCGCGCGCAGCTCGATGCCTATTTCGCAGGAACGCTGCGCGATTTCGACCTGCCACTGGCACCGCAGGGCACCGCGTTCCAGTGCGAGGTGTGGAAGGCCCTGACAACGATTCCCTATGGCAGGACATTGGGCTATGGCGAACTCGCGGCACGCATCGGCAAGCCGTCGGCGGTACGCGCGGTCGGCGCTGCCAATGGCCGCAATCCGCTGTCGATCTTCGTGCCCTGCCATCGCGTCATCGGTGCGGACGGCACGCTGACCGGATACGGCGGCGGGCTGCCGACCAAGGAATTCCTGCTGAGCCTGGAAGGCGCATGGCCGCGCACGGACCTGTTCAGCGCCGAGCGTCGCTAGCGCAGCGCGGCGTGTACTGCTTCGCTTTCCAGATTCGAAAGCGCCGGCCGGCCGCCTCAACCGCGCGTCAGGTGCCCCGCGATCAATTGCCGGAACGGCGCGACATGATGGGCAAGCCGCAGCGCGGTATTGCGCACCAGCCGCGCGGGCACGCGATCGTCGGTGTAGAGCCCTGCGACCATCTGCGTCGCCAGGTACAGGGGGCGCGTCGCGAGCCGGTGACCCCACTGGTAGCGCGCCAGCACCGTCGGCGCGGCGAAGTCCTCGCCACGCCGATGCGCGCGCAGGATCTCGCGCGACAGGCGTGCCTGCCCCAGCAGTCCGAAGTTGAAACCATGCGCGGTCACCGGATGCATACCCACCGCCGCATCGCCGAGCAATGCGTAGCGTGGCCCGACGAAACGATCCGCATAGACACCGACCAGCGGATAGCAATGCGGGCGGCTGATGACGTCCATCCAGCCCAGGCGTCCATCGAAGCGGCGTTCGAAATCCCGGCCCAGCGCGCTGTCGTCCATGGCCTGCAGCCGTTGCATCTCGCGCTGCGGCAGCGTCAGCACGACGGATGCGCGGTCGCCATTGAGCGGCAGCAACGCCAGCGTCTGCCCGTAGTCGAACCATTCCCAGGCTACGTGTCCGTGCGGATGTTCGTGGCTGACCCGGCAGACCATCATGCTCTTGCCGAAATCGCGCATCTGCGCGCCGATGCCCATCATCCGGCGGGTCTCGGAAAACCGGCTGTCGGCCGCGACTACGAGCCGCGCCTCGACGTGGCTGCCGTCATCGAGCCCCAGCCGTGCCGCGCCCTCGACCTGCTCGATCGACTTCACACTCACGCCTGCCTGGATGCCGACATCGGCGCAATCGGCGACGCTGTCGTAGGCGGCCTTGCGGATCAGGTCGTTCGGGACCAGCCAGCCCAGTTCCGACTCGCGGCCATCGCCTGCGGTGATGTCCAGCGCGAACAGCGACGGACCGTTGAGGACTCTGGCATCGCGCAACGGCGAGATCTCCCCGGGCGCGATCCGACCCCAGATATCCAGCGCCTGCAGCAGGCCGCGCGAGGTGTGCGTCAATGCGATCTCACGCCCGTCGAATGCGGGCACCCGCAGCGCGTCCAGCGGCTGCTTCTCCAGCAGGCGCACCGACAGGCCGCTGCCCGACAGCGAGCGCGCGAAACCCAGGCCGGAAGGCCCGGCGCCGACGATCGCAACGTCCACGCGTTCCATGCCTTCCATGCATTCCTCGCGTTCAAGGCTGCGTGTGCTCGTCATCTGCTGCATCCGTCAGGGCACCTGCATGAAGTGTAGTGACGCCGGCACGGTAGCGACTTGATCAGGATCAAGGCCCTGCGGGCGCAGGCGGCACCGGGCATCGAGGGAGGGCTGGCGGCGTCGTGGCGACGTCCTGCGGGCGATGGGCAAGCACGGCCAGGTCCATGCGTCAGCATGCATCGGCACGTTGCGGCGCGCTGCAGGACGATGGCGGTGGCCAGGGGCTGGCGGTCCCGCATCAGGGGGCTGGCATCCATTTAGGTATTGTCACCCGGGACGGCAGCGGATGCGAATGCATACAATCGGGCGATGGCTGCCGCGATGCCGCGCTTGCGTTCCGCGGTCCCGTCTTCCGTTGCGTCCCAACTCCCAGGAGTCACCATGCGTCTTGCATCCCTCGTGCGTCCCGCTCCCCTCGCCGCCGCCCTCGCGTGCTGCCTCGCCACGCTGGCAGGCGCCTCGCTCGCTGCCGACGACGCCGCGCGCAAGCTCGCGCAGGACGCGATCATCGTCGACACCCACATCGACGCGCCCGGAGCGCTGGTCGAGAAATGGGCCGACATCGGCAAGCTGTCGCCGGACCGCGAGTTCGACTACCCGCGCGCGCGCGAAGGCGGGCTCGACGTCGCCTTCATGTCGATCTACACCTCGGCCGGTCAGGACGCCTCCGGGCAGGCCCGCCAGGCCGCGCATGCGCAGATCGATGCCGTCGAGGCCGCGGTGCAGCGCAACCCCGACAAGTTCGCGATCCTGACCTCGCCGCGCGATGTCGAGCGCCTGCGCGCCGGTGGCAAGGTGCTGCTGCCGCTGGGCATGGAGAACGGCGCGCCGCTCGGCGACGATCTCGCACAACTGCAGGTCTTCTTCGATCGCGGCGTGCGCTACATCACGCTGGCCCACAGCGCCAACAACCGCATCAGCGACTCCTCCTACGTCCAGGTGAAGCAGTGGAACGGGCTGAGCCCGTTCGGCCGCCAGGTCGTGGCCGAGATGAACCGCCTGGGCATCATGGTCGATGTCTCGCACCTGGGCGATGCCTCGGCGGCCGAGGCGATCAAGCTCAGCAAGGTGCCGGTGATCGCGAGCCATTCCGCATTCCGCCACTTCACGCCCAACTTCGAGCGCAACATCAGCGACGAGCTGGCCAAGGCGGTCGCCGCCAAGGGGGGCGTGGTGCAGGTGCCGTTCGGTACCGCGTTCGTCAATCCGGTCGCTGCCGCCGACATCCAGGCCTACTACCGCGCCGTCAACGATTTCAACAAGCGCAACGATGCGCTGGCCGCGGAAGGCAAGCCGAAGGAAGATTTCAAGGCGTTCTCCGACGCGTGGGACAAGGCCCACCCGACGCCTGAAACCCTGATCGAAGCGGTGCTCGAGCAGATCGACTACGGCATCAAGCTGATCGGCATCGACCACGTCGGCATCGGTTCCGACTTCGATGGCGTCGACGGCGCGTTGCCGACCACGCTGCGCACGGTGGCCGACTTCCCGAACTTCGTCGCCGGGCTGCAGGCACGCGGTTACTCCGATGCGGACATCCGCAAGGTGCTCGGCGAGAACCTGTTGCGCGTCTGGCGCGCGGTCGAAGACGGCAGCAGCAAGCGCTGACGGCACCGGGTTGCAGCACCGGGCTGTCGGGCCAGCGCCCGGCAGCCTGCGACTGCGATGGACGCGTGATGGCCTCGCGGGGATCGCGGGGGTTGCACGCAGGATCCGCAGACACAAAAAAGCCCCGCATTGCGGGGCTTTTCGTTGCCGCGGTCGACAGCGCGGACGCCATCGAACCCGTCGACCGAAGATCATCGAATCAGGCAGCAGCCTTCTTCACGACCTTCTTGGCCGGAGCCTTGGCTGCGGACTTCTTGGCCACCGGGGCGTCGGCCGCACCGGTCGTCTTCTTGGTCACCTGCGAACGGGCATTGCCGTAGCTGGAGTTGTAGCGCTTGCCCTTGGCTGTCTTGCGGTCGCCCTTACCCATGGTCCTGCTCCTGATCTTGTCTTTGCATGTGTCGTGCGGACGTGCCGCAGGCCGCGAATGCTAGCACGAGCGGGCAGTTCCCGCCCTGCGCGCGGCCCCGTCCTTATCGTGGTGCCGAGGCCGCATGCGAAAGCTTGAGGTTCAGCAGATGGGCACCGGCCAGCATCAACCCGCCCAGGGTCATCACCACTGCGTGCGCGATGCCATGGTTGTGCAGCACCGTGAACGAGCCGACCCAGACCAGCCCCAGTCCCGGCAGCAGCAGCGCCCAGGCCCGGAATGCGCGGTGGCGGCGATAGCCCAGCGTCAGCGTGGTGGCGCCCAGCAGCGTCGCGAACACCACGAACGCCTGGTCGATATCGATCCAGCCGCCCACATTCAGGCCGAATGCGGGCAGCAGCGCCAACAGGATCGGCACCAGCGCGCAATGGATCGCGCACAGGAAGGAGGCGGCAAATCCGAGGCGGTCAGCCTGGCGGAGGGTGGATGACTCAGTGGACATGTCGTTCTGCGGGGGCGGCGATTGATGTAACATTATAACATCCATTGTCTTTGTCTAGTGTACTCCAGCGAAACGCTGCGGCGCACAAACGCGCGGATCGGGCGGCGGGTCCTGCGCCGCATGCGGGTGGACGCACGATGAGCGCCTCAGAAGTGCCTATCAAAACTGCGCGACAGCCCTGAATCCGCCCACCCTGCACTCATCGTGGCTCGGCGACGACGATGTAGTCGTGGCCATGGCGCAGCCCACCCTCGCGGTGCAGGTGGGCCAACGCCCGACGGCGCAGGTCGGCGATATGCGCCAGCATCGCCACCGCCAGCGCGCGGTCCTGCCAGCGGCCGACCGCCTGCGTGCACATGTCCAGCTGGCTGTGCACGAACCGTTCGCCGTAACGGATCGGAATGCGCTCGGCATCGATGACGCGGAATCCGGCGGTGTCGAGCTGGCGCAGCGTCCATTCCAGCGGGTATTCGCGATACGGCTGGTCCCGGGCGATCAGCAGGCAGGCATCGCGCAGGCGTCCAATCTCGTTGACCAGGCGCGCGTCGGCCTCGGTGGGCACATCGTGGACGTAGGGCTCCAGGCCGACGACATACAGCCTGCGCGTGACCAGCGGACGCAGGCGCTGGAACAGTTGCCCCTGCCAGTACGGCGCGAAGCCTTCGATCGCGCCCAGCAGGTAATCGGCCAGCACGGTGTCGTAGCGTTCCCCGGCCAGCAATCCGGGATCGACCCAGTTGCCGACGACGATGCGGTCCTGCTCACGGCCGCGATCGCCGAGCTCGATCCGGGTCTTGTCGGCCATCGCGCTGGACCCGGTGATCGCGGTCCAGCGCTCGGTGTCCTGTGCCAGCAGCCAGCGCATCGAACCGCGCCCGGTGCCGGCATCGAGCACCGCGCCCCACGGCAGATGGCCGTGGAGCGCGGTGATGCGGTCGTACAACGACATCAGCGCCTGACCACGATCTGTCGCGAGCGCGAGCAGGTTGCGCGTGACGTGCATTGCGTGGAGAGCAGGCAGAAAGCGCAGTGCATGTGCCTGTCAACCAACATGTTCATGAGCACCGTGACCGCCCTCCATGGCGGCCACCCTTCGGGCCAGCGCCATGCGCTGTCCAGAACCGCTCCAGGCGGCTCTTTCGAGCACCGCACGTGCGCAGGATGGCAAGCGTCGCAACATCGTGGACAGGTGCTTAGAAGTCGTAGCTGACGCCGAAGCTGACATTGCGACCCGGCAGCGGGATGGTGCTGGCCAGGAACGAGGCGTGGTTCCAGATCTGCTCGTCGAGCAGGTTGGCACCGCGCACGAACAGCCGCGTCCGGCCATCGGGCAGGCGGTAGTTCAACGTCAGGTTCAACATGTCGTGGCTGGGCGTGACCGATTCGAAATCATCGATGTTGTCCTGCCGGTTGACGTGGTACAGCTCCAGCTCGCCGGTGAACGGGCCGCTGCCGACATTGACGCGACCGCCGAAGCGCGCCGCGGGGATGCGCGGCACGTTGCCGCCGCCGTCGGCGAACGTCGCCTGCACGCGGTCTGCGAACACCGTCGTGGTCAGCGCATCGCTGAGGTGCAGGCTGACCTCGGCCTCAAAGCCGCGGAACTCGGCATCGCGCTGCGAGTACTTGATCAGGCGGAAGTCCTCGTAGCGGTCCAGCGTGCGCGCGTAGATGTAGTCGTCGATCTTGTTGGAGAACGCGCCGAGGCTGAAGGTGACGTCGCCGGCGGTCTTGCGCAGGGTCAGCTCGTAGTTGCGCGAAGACTCCTTGCCGAAGGCCGCATCATTGACAGCACCGCCGCAGGTCAATGCGCTCGGCAGCAGGCCGCACTCGTAGGTGTTGGTGGCCAGGTGGACGCCGCGGGCGTACAGCTCCTGGGCATGCGGCAGGCGTTCGGAATGCGCGGCCGAGAACGTCAGCGACAGGTCGGGCCGGAACGACCAGACCACGGCGGCGGCCAGCGACGTCGCGGTGTCGTCGAAGCGCGGACGATTGCGGGCGTCGTCGACCGGCGTGTGTTCCAGCCATTCCTGGCGCGCGCCGAGCTCGAAATGCCATTGTTCGTTGGGTTCGAAATGCTCGACCAGGAACAGCCCGGTCGAACGCGTATCGACCTTGGGCATGAACGACTCGGCGCCTTCGGCGCTGAAGCGCGTGTCGGAATGCTGCAGGCCGATCACGCCGGTCCAGTCGCCGACCCGCGCATGCTCGACTTCCACGCGCGTTTCGTAGCCCTTGTTCTTGAACGTCGTCGAGACCTCGCCGTCTTCCAGTTCTTCGTGCTGGTAGTCGGTGTGGCTGGCGCGGAAGCGGATGCGGCTGATGCCGGCGAACGGATCACGATACTCGCCGCGGACGTCGAAACGCTTGCTGACCAGGTCGATGACCGGCACATCGCCATGCTCGTGCTCGTGGTCATGATCGTGGTCATCGCCATCGTCTTCATGGCTGCCGCAATGCAGGGCGGTGCCGTGCGGATGGCAGCCTTCGTATTCGTGGTTGTGGCCGGGCAGTCCGTAGTGGTCGTCGCGGTAGGAATAGGCCAGGCCGACGTAGCCATTGGGCGTCACCCACGACAGGCCGACGCTTGCGTTCTTGGATTCGGCGAACGTGCCGTCGACGCGCGCCTCGTCCAGGTCCGGCGCGCGGTAGTCCTTGGCGTCGCGCGACGAGCCTTCGGCATGCAGCACCAGGTTGGAGCCGACCTGCGCCGACACCGCGCCGGCGAACGCCTTCTCGTCCGCCACGCTGTTGCCGCGCATGATCACGCGGCCATCGAAACCGCCGGTCGGCAGTTCGGTGGGGATCTTGTTGTCGATGACATTGACCACGCCGCCGATCGCGCCGCCGCCATACAGCAGCGTCGCCGGGCCACGCAGCACCTCGATGCGCTCGCCGAGCAGGGGATCGACGCTGACGGCGTGATCGGGAGAGATGTCGGACGCATCCAGGATCGACGTGCTGTCGGACAGCACCTTGACGCGCGGACCGACCTGGCCGCGGATCACCGGACGGCTGGCGCCGCCGCCGAACGAATCGACATGCACGCCGGGCAGGTTATCGAGCGCTTCGCCCAGGGTGCCGGCGCCACGCGAGATCAGGTCGTCGGCATCCACCACGCTGAACGGGGCGGCGATACGGTTCGGGTTTTCACCGATGGCGACGACATTGAGCGTGGGCAGGTCGACGGTGTCGTCACTGGCGGTCGCCGGGGCGCGCTGCGCCATCGTGGGGCCGGCAAGGGCCACCGATCCGAGGAGGACGAACTTGACGGCGATGCCGAGGGGGTGGTGTCTGTGGGTCATGGAGGTCCGCGCTGTGGTTCAGGGAAGTCGGGCTGTCGGAGTCGGAGGACGATCGAATCGGCCCGAACTTGATATGGTATATCATAACAATTCGTCTACGGTATCCGTCGAAACACCGAAAAGCCCTGTTGCCGCGTATGTGCACCAAGGCCCTGCCCGGATACCTCCCCGCTCCGCGCCGCCTCCCACCGGCCGATATCGGCAACGGCCGGCTACGCCTTTTGCTTGTCCATGCGTTGATATAAGTGTATATACACGCTTGTTTCGCACAGGAACCCGCCGTGTCCGCCTCCCCCACGTCCCCTCCCCTGGTGTTCGGCTGCAGCTGCCACCGGCTGCGCAAGCTGACCCGGCTGATGACCCAGCGCTACGACCAGGCGCTGGCGCCGGCCGGCGTCAACGTCAACCAGTTCGCGATCCTGCGCCGCGCGCAGGTGGAGCCGAAATCGATCAGCGTGTTGGCGCTGGAACTGGGCATGGATCGCACGACACTCAGCCGCGACCTCAAGCCGCTGGTCGCGGCCGGCTGGGTCGTACTGCGCAGCAGCGAAGACGATGCCCGCCAGCGGCGCATCGAGGTCACGTCGGCCGGCGCAGAGGTCATCGCCGCCGCCAGACCGCTCTGGCACGAAACGCAGACCGATATCGAAGCCCTGCTTGGACACGAGCAGGTCTCCCAACTGCACGCCGCCCTCGACCACGCCACCGGACAACTGACGCAATGAGCCAGCCCTCCCCCTCCGTCGCGGTCGTGCGCTACTGGCCGCTGGTGCTGGCCGCCACCGCGATGATGATGATCACGATGGGTGCCCGCCAATCGCTGGGCCTGTTCATGCAGCCGATCGCGCGCGACACCGGCATCGGCATCGCGGCGATCAGCTTCGCGCTGGCGGTCGGGCAATTCGTCTGGGGCGCGGTGCAGCCGGTGTTCGGCGCGATCGCCGACCAGCGCGGCAGCGGCCGCGTGCTGGTCGCGGGCGGACTGCTGCTGTTCTCGGGCATGGCGATGGCCCCGTTGTTCGCCAGCGACTGGGGCCTGCTGCTGACCTTGGGACTGGTCAGTGCCGCAGGCGCCGGGGCCGGCAGCTTCTCGATCCTGATCGGCGCGACCGCACGCGAGCTGCCCGCCGAGCGCCGCTCGATGGCGTCGGGCGTCATCAATGCCGGCGGATCGTTCGGTCAGTTCCTCTACGCACCGTTCGCGCAGACGATGATCGGCGCCTTCGGCTGGATGGCGGCGATGTGGGCCATGGCGTTGACGGCCCTGGCGACGTTGCCGCTGGCCTGGCCGCTGCGTCGCAGGAGGTCCGCGGCCGTGGTCGGCGGCGCTGCGCCCGGCCCCGCGGCCGACGACATCGGCCTTCGCCAGCAATTGCGCATTGCCTTGCGCGACCGCAGCTACTGGTGCCTGCACCTGGGCTTCCTGACCTGCGGCTTCCACATCGCATTCCTGGTCACCCACCTGCCGACCGAGATCGCGACCTGCGGCCTGTCGCCGAACGTCTCGGCGATCTCGCTGGCGCTGATCGGACTGTTCAACATCGCCGGCAGCATCGGTACCGGCTGGCTGGGGAACCGCTTCCGCATGAAATGGCTGTTGACACTGATCTACGCCAGCCGCGCGTTGATCATCGGGCTGTACCTGCTGTCGCCGCCGACGCCGATGGTGTTCTTCGCCTTCTCCGCGGCGCTGGGCATGACCTGGCTGGCCACAGTGCCGCCGACCGCCGGACTGGTCGGCAAACTGTTCGGACCCCGCTACCTCGGCACCCTGTTCGGACTGACCCTGCTGTCGCACCAGACCGGCGCGTTCTTCGGCGCATGGCTGGGCGGCCTGGCGATCGAGCACCTCGGCAGCTATACGTGGATGTGGTACGCCGACATGGTGCTGGCGTTGCTGGCAGCCGCGATCAACCTGCCAATCCGCGAGGCGCATCTGCAACCCGCGGCACCTGCGCCTGCCGCTGCGCACTGAGACGGCGGCGCCTGCGATGCCTGCACGCGCATCGACGCGTGTCAGGCACCAGTCTGCTAGTAACGTCTAGTGCTGGTGTGCTGTTCGCGCGACTGCGATTGCGATGTCAGCGCTGCGCCGGTGCGCAGCTGGCGCACAGGCCATGGACTTCAAGCGTCTGCGCCTGCGGCACGAATCCCAGCGCGCGGGCGCGCTCGTCGAGCGAGGCCACGACCACTTCGTCTTCCAGTTCCACCGCGCTGTGGCAGCTGTCGCAGATCAGGAACGGCACCGAGTGCTGCGCGCTGTTGGGATGGTGGCAGGCGACGAAGGCATTGACCGACTGCAGCTTGTGGATGAAGCCATTGGCCAGCAGGAAATCCAGCGCGCGATAGACCGTCGGCGGCGCCGCTGCCCCCGGGCCGTCGCCATCGCGGACCTGGTCGAGCAGGTCATAGGCCTTGAGCGGCTTGCCGGCATCGGCGATCAGGCGCAGCACGTGCGCCCGGATCGGGGTCAGGCGCAGGCCGCGTTCGCCGCAGGCCCGCTCGACCGCATGCACGAACGCCGCCGCGTCGTCGACGTGGTGATGGGGGTCGGTGCAGCTGTGGGAAGTCTCGTCCATGCAGGGATGATGGGAGCGATCGGGCGCCGACTCAAGTCTGGCGCGCGCCCGGCCGAAGATCCTCCCTTCGCGTTCAGGCTGGATCGACGGCAATCCGCGCCAGCGCGGCATCGATGCGCTGCAACGCCTGCTGTTGGCCCGCCAAGTACACGGTGTGCGAGATGTCCGGGCTGACCTGGGTACCGGTCATCGCCACGCGCAGCGGCTGCGCGACCTTGCCCATGCCGATGCCCAGCGCTTCGGCGCAGGCATGCAATGCGGCCGACACCGCATCGACATTCCAGTCCGGCAATGCGGCCAGGCGCTCGCGGGCATCGGTCAACGGCGCACGCGCGGCATCCTTGAGGTGCTTCGCCACGGCGGCAGCGTCGTACTCGGTCAGCGGCGAGAACCACACCGCCGCACGCTCGGCCATTTCCGCCAGCGTCTGCACGCGGTCGCGCAGCGCGACCACCAGGTCGGCCGCAGCAGGGCCCGAGGCGAGGTCGTATCCGGCGTTGCGCAGGTGCCAGTCCAGGTGCACGGCAACGTCCTCGGGCGCATCCGACTTCAGATATTGCTGGTTCAGCCAGCCGAGCTTGGCCGGATCCAAGCGCGAGGCCTTGGCGTTGACGTCCTTGAGGTCGAACAGCTGCTTCATCTCGTCGATCGAGAAGATCTCCTGGTCGCCATGCGACCAGCCCAGCCGCACCAGGTAGTTCAGCAACGCATGCGGCAGGTAGCCGGCATCGCGGTACTGCATGACGTCGGCCGCGCCGGTGCGCTTGGACAGCTTGGCGCCCTGCTCGTCGAGGATCATCGGCAGATGCGCGAACGACGGCACGTCGGCGCCGAGCGCGCGATAGATGTTGATCTGCCGTGGCGTGTTGTTGACGTGGTCGTCGCCACGCACGACATCGGTGATGCGCATGTCGACATCATCGATGACCACCGCGAAGTTGTAGGTCGCGTATCCATCGGGCCGGAAGATCACCAGGTCGTCGAGCTCGCTGTTGGCGATCTCGATGCGGCCCTTGACCTTGTCGTCCCAGGCCACGCTGCCGTCCTGCGGATTCTTCAGCCGGATCACGCGATTGGGATCGTCGCGCCGCGCCTCGTGCAGCGCCGCATCGCTGCGGTCGCGCCAGGCGCCGTTGTAGCGCGGCTTCTCGCCGGCCGCCATCGCGTCCTCGCGCATCGCGTCGAGTTCTTCCTTCGACTCGTAGGCGTAGTAGGCCTTGCCTTCGGCGACCAGGCGCTCGGCGGCCTCGCGATAGCGCGCCAGGCGATGGGTCTGGTAGATCGGGCCTTCGTCGTAGTCCAGCCCCAGCCAGGCCATCGCGTCCAGGATCGCGTCGATCGCGGCCTGCGTGCTGCGCTCCCGGTCCGTGTCCTCGATGCGCAGGATGAACTCGCCGCCACGGCGCCGCGACTCCAGCCAGCAGTACAGCGCGGTGCGCGCGCCGCCGATATGCAGGTAGCCGGTGGGACTGGGGGCAAAGCGGGTGCGACAGGCCATGCGGGGGCTCGCGGCGTGGGAAAGCCGGTGATTTTAACCCGGGAGCGCGGGTCGCACCGTGGCGACCCGCGCGGCGGCGCGCCAGGCGCCAGCTCCTCCGCCGGGCTTGCCGCTCACCAGCGCTTGGACAGCGTCAGGCGCGCAGTGCGCGGGGCCTGCGGATAGATCTGCGAGAACCCGCCGGTCATGAAGTAGCGCTCGCCGGTGACGTTGTCGAGGTTGAGCAGGATGTCGATGCCGTCGCCAAACACGTAGCGCGCATTGAGGTCCAGGCGCGTGTACGCGGGCAGGAAGAAGCTGTTGGACGTGGTCGCCGCCTGCTCACTGGCATGGAACACGCCACCGCCGACGCTCAAGCCGCGCAGGCGGCCATCGAACGACCACGTCGCCCACAGGCTGGCCTGGTGGCGCGGAACGCCGGCGAGGCGGTTGCCGACCAGCAGGGGGCTGGTGTCTTCGGTGATCGTCGCGTCCGAGAACGCATACGACGCCACCAGCGTCAGCGCATCGAACGGACGCGCGGACACCTCGGCCTCGACGCCGCGCACGCGCAGCTCGCCGGTCTGCAGCACGCGGTTCCAGTCCAGCGGGTCGGCTACCACCGCGTTCTGCTTGCGCAGGTCGAACAGGGCCAGCGTCGTCTCGACGCGGCCATCGAGCAGCAGCGACTTGATCCCGAGTTCGCGCTGGTCGCCGCGCGTGGGTGCCGGGGTCACCCCGCTTTCCAGCAGCCCGGCATCGGCCTCGTTGCGGAACGAGCGCGCCCAGCTGGCATACAACGACACGTCCGGCGTGGCCAGAAAGGTCAGTCCGGCGCGAGGGGAGAACGGCGAATCGCGCCGTGTGATCGCCGGATCGATGCCGCCGGTGTAGAACGACACCGTCTCGGTACGGTCGAAGCGGCCACCCAGCAGCAGCCGCCATCGCGCCCAGGTCATTTCGTCCTGCAGGTACAACGCGCTGCTGCGGTAGTCGTAGCGACTGTCGCCGGTCGGGACCTCGTCGCGGGGGCGCGCGCCGTGCTGCGGCTGATGCAGGTCGATAGGATTGCCGTAGGCGATCGTGCCGTCCAGATAGGCCAGGCGATCGCTGACGCGTTCGACGCCGGCCAGCACGGCATGCCGGACCGGCCCGGTTGCCAGCGCGCCATACAGTTCGGCCTGAGCCGTCACGTCTTTCTGTTGCTCGTGGTAGCGGATGAAATTGCGGCTGATCGAGGTGCCCGACAGCGTCGGGAAGCCATAGTTGAAGAAGCGTTCGCGGGGCACGTCGACATACGACCAGAACGTACCCAGTCGCAGCCGCCAGGCGTCGTTCAACTGCCGGTTGAACTCGATGACGGTCGTCCATTGCTGCTTCTCGACACGCATGAACGGCTCGCCGTAGTTGCGGCTGATCGGCTGATCGAGGAACAACGGACTGTTGCCGAAGCCACGATCGAACGCGGCATCGCGCTCGATGTATTCGATGCGCAGCAGCAGGCTGGTATCCGCATCCGGACGCCATTCGAGCACGGGCGATACGAACAGCTGGCGGTTGTCGACGAACTCGCGGAAGCTGCCGGCATCCTCATAGCTGGCATTGAAGCGGCCCAGCCACGTGCCGCCGCTGTCCAGGGGACCGCCGACGTCGATGCCTGCGCGCGTGTACTGGTCCGATCCCGATGTCAGCGATGCCTGCGCGGCGAACGCCTCCTGCGGGCGCTTGGATACGAAATTGATGACGCCGCCGGGCTCGAAGCGGCCATACAACGCCGACGCCGGCCCCTTCAGCACTTCGATGCTGTCGATGCCCTGCAGGTCGATTTCCGGTTGCGAGACGCTCTGGCGGAAGCCGTCGCGCAACGTGCTGATGGCCTGGAAGCCGCGGATGCGGAAACGCTGGTTGCCCGAGAACCCGATCGTGCGCTGCACGCCGCTGACCGTTTCGACGGCCTGTCCGATGTTGGACACGTTGCGCAGGTCCAGCAGTTCGCGCGGCACGATGTTGACGCTGAACGGGGTTTCCAGCACGGCGGCACCGGACTTTGTCGCGGTCTCCCCCGGAATCCGCCCGATGCGACGGCCATAGACGGTCACCACATCCAGTTCGGTCGCGGTACTGGCATCGATCGAGGCACGAGCGTCTGCATGCGCGTCTGCTTCGGGCGCGGCCACGCCCTCGCGTGCCTCCGCCATGCGCCATGGCGCCATCCCCAGTCCCAGAACGACCGCCACCGCCAGAAGATTTCGCACTGCCTACCCCAATGAAATGAATTGATATAACATAACATTTCTTGAAGTAGTGACAAGGATGGGTGGGCAATGTGTGCAGGTGGATGCGGGCGCCGGGGCCATCGGCCCCGGCTTTGGCCGACGCTGGTCCTGCTGGCGCTCTGCGCAGGGCTGCTCGTCGCGGGCTGCGCGAAGGACACCGGAAAGCACCCCGGCAGCGACGCGACAGCCGGGGGAGATGCCGACACGGCTCGGTCCGGCCTCGACGCGCGGGGACCGGATCTGCAAGCGCCCACGGACGCCGGACGATTCACGCCGATCCCGCTGCGGCATGCGCGCTACCTCACGCTCGAACAGCACGACGGATTCATCGTCGCCAGGATGCGCGCGCCCGTTGCCGACCAGGGCGGCGCCCGCGAAGAACGCTCGGACACGCTCGTGCTGCTGGCACAGGACGCCCCGCTCCCGTCCTTGACCGGAACCTTGCGCGACGCCACGTTGATCCGCACGCCCGTGCGCAGCATCGCGACGAACTCGGGCGTGGACGAGGCCTTTCTGGCCACGCTCGGCGTCGCCGATCGCCTGGTCGCCGTCGGTGGCCTGGCATCGTACGACGATGCCGTCCGGCGCCGCGCGAAAGCCGGCGAGATCGGCGTGCTCGGCTACAACTGGCACTCGCCACCCAATCTCGACGTGCTGATCGTGCGGCAGCCCGACGTCTTCCTGATGCGCCTCAGCGATCTCGCGCAGACCCCGGTCCTGCAGCGCGCGCGTGCACTGGGCCTGACCGTGGTGCCGACCTTCGCCGAAGAAGAAGCCAGCTATCTCGCCCGCGCGGAATGGATCCGGCTGTACGGCCTGCTGACCGGAACCGACGCCGTCGCCGAGCGCATCTTCGGCGAGGTCGAAGCCAGCGTCGCGGCATTGAAGCAACAGGTCTCGGGACGCCCGGCCACCGCCGTGCTGTGGGCCTATCCCAGCGGCGCCGACCGCTGGGTCGCCACTGTACGCGGCGCGGAAGCGGCTTACATCACCGATGCCGGTGGCCGGAACCTGATGGCGCGCGACGAAGATCCCCGCCGTTATGTATCCGACGTGGTCGCGACCGAAACGCTGCTGCCGCTGGCCGAACGCGCGGATGTCTGGCTGATCGGCGACATCCACGCCGTGGCCCCGCGCAGCCATGACGTCGAATCGGGATTCAGGGCCTGGCGCGAAGGCCGGCTGTACGGCAACACGGGGCGCATCGTCGCCTCGGAGAACGCCTACGACTGGTACCAGACCGCGATCGTGCGACCGGACTGGGTGCTGTCCGACATGGTCAAGATCCTGCATCCCGACCTGGTACCCGGCCCGTTCCGTTTCCTCAAGCCATTGCCCCAAGGCCAATACCAGTGACCGTCCCCATGCGCGGCCCCGCCCTCGCCTCCGCAGGGACGCACCGCAACGGCTGGATGGTCGGTTCCGGACTGGCGCTCGCGCTCGCCGCGGTCGCGGTGGCGAGCCTGGCCCTGGGCCAGCAGGTGCTCTCTGTCAGCCAGGTCCTGCAGGGCCTGTTCGGCTTCGATGCGGCATCGCCCGAATACCGCATCGTCCATGGCCTGCGACTGCCGCGCGTATTTGCGGCGATCCTCGGTGGCGGCGCGCTCGCCGTCGCCGGGCTGTTGATGCAGACACTGTTCCGCAATCCGTTGGCCGACGCCTGGTCGTTGGGCCTGATGGCCGGCGGACAGTTCGGTGCAGCCGTGGTCGTGGTGGCCGGCGCGGTCGTCGGTCCAGCTGCGCTGGGTCTGATCACCGGACTGTCGGGGCTGGGCATCGTCGCCGGCTCGGCGATCGGCATGCTCGCCGTCGCGCTGGCGATGGCGGCGATGGCCAGGCGCGTGAGTTCGGTGACGCTGCTGGTGCTGGGCCTGATGCTGGGATTCCTGGCGCAGGGCCTGATCGGCGTATTGCTGCATTTCACCAACCGCACGCAATCGCGGATCTTCGCCTCCTGGAACGATGCGACCTTCGCCTCGATCGCCTGGCCGGACTTCCTGAGCTGGCTGCCGCTGGCAGTGGTGGGCCTGATGCTCGCGGTCTACGTGGCCAAACCCCTGACCGCGCTGCTGCTGGGCAACCTGTACGCCGAAAGCCTCGGCGTCAACGTGCCACGGCTGCGTCGCATCGTGCTGGGCGCGACGATCCTGCTGGCCGCACCGGTCACCGCCTTCTGCGGTCCGGTCGCCTTCATCGGCCTGATCACGCCGCACCTGGCGCGCGGATTGATGGGGTCCGCGAGGATCGGCGCACTGGTGCTGGCAACCTTCGTGCTGGGGGCCCTGCTGGCACTGCTCGCGGACATGGTGGTGCACCTGCCGTGGCGCCAGCACTTCCTGCATCTGAACGCGATCCTCGCGATTCTTGGCGCGCCGGTGGTGATCGCGATGCTGTTGACCTCGCGCAGCCTGCGCGCGACCGGAGGCTGACATGCTGCAGATCCAGGACCTCCAGATCGGCTACGCCGGCAACGCGCTGGCGCGGTTGCCGCAGACGCACGTCGGGGCCGGTGAATTCATCTGCCTGCTCGGCCGCAATGGCCAGGGCAAGTCCACGCTGCTGCGCACGCTGGGTGGATTCCTGGCGCCATTGGCCGGCGAGGCACGCCTGGGCGGCAGGCCGGTTCAGGCATTGCGCGGCGCCGAGCGTGCGCGCCGCATCGCGGTGGTGCTGACCGACCGTCCCCAACTGGGTGCGCTGGGTGTGACCGAACTGGTGGAGATGGGACGCCATCCCTATACCGGTTGGGCCGGCAGGCTGGACGATGACGACCGCAGGATCGCAAGCCAGGCGCTGGCGCTGGTCGAAGGCCTGCACCTCGCGCATCGTCTGGTCGACAGCCTCAGCGATGGCGAGCGCCAGCGCGCGATGATCGCGCGTGCGCTCGCGCAGCAACCCGAACTGATGCTGCTCGATGAAATCACCGCGTTCCTGGACCTGCCGAGCCGCGTCACCATCATCGACACGCTGCGCCGGATCGCCCGCGAGCAGGGTATGGCCATCGTGCTGTCGAGCCATGACCTGGAGCTGTCGTTGCAGACCGCGGACCGACTGTGGCTGTTGCCGGGAGGTGGCCGTTTCATCGACGGCGTACCCGAAGACGTCGCGCTTTCGGGCGAGATCGGTCGTGCCTTCGATGCCGCGAACCTGACGTTCTCGCCCGCGACCGGACGCTTCGAGATGCCCGCCGGCCAGGGTCGGCACATCCTGCTCGACGCGCAGTGCCCAAAGGCGCCGTGGCTGGCACGCGCATTGCGCCGCGTCGGCCATGTCGTTTGCGAGCGCGGCGAGGTTGACGACCGGCAAGGCGTCGATCATGTCGTGACGCATGTGCACGGCGACTGGCATGTCGACGGCGTTGCCGCAGGCGCAGGCATCGGCGATGCGCTCGCCTGGCTGCGACGCGAACGCGAACCGGAACACCAACCCGAGCCAGGGCTGGCGCCGGCACAGGCACCCGAATCCGATCCCGAGCGGACCTGAGCGGCGCCGCCGGCCGCAGTGGTCGCAGCGCGATGGCCGTGCCGCAATGCGCCGCCGGACGAACGGCGCGCATGCGACGGGCGCAGCCTTACAATGCGGCCATGACCACGCTCTTCATTTCCGACCTGCACCTGGATCCGCAACGACCGGCCATCACCGGCCTGTTCTGCGACTTCCTGGCGGGCGAAGCACGCGATGCGAAGGCGCTGTACATCCTGGGCGACCTGTTCGAAGCCTGGGTCGGCGACGATGACGATTCCGAGCTTGCGGCAACGGTCGCATCCGCCCTGCATGCGTTGACATCGGCCGGGGTACCGGCGTTGTTCCAGCGCGGCAACCGCGACTTCCTGCTCGGTCAGGACTATGCCGGCCGCGCCGGCCTGCGGATCCTGCCCGACCCCGCGGTGATCATGCTGGGCAATGCGCCCACGCTGCTGATGCACGGCGACCTGCTGTGCACCGACGACACCGCGTACCAGCAGTTCCGCGCGCAGACGCGCGACCCCTCTTGGCAGGCCACCTTCCTTGCCCAGCCGCTGGCCGCGCGCCAGGCGTTCGCGCAGCAGGCGCGGGCCGCCAGCCAGACCCGCCAGGGCGAACTGCAGGCGGCCGGGACGATGGAAACCATCACCGATGTCGCGGCGCAGACCGTCGACGAGATGTTCGGCCGTTATGGCGTGCAGACGTTGATCCACGGCCACACGCATCGTCCGGCGATCCATACCCTGCGCGTCGGCGAACACGACTGCCAACGCATCGTGCTGGGCGACTGGTACACGCAGGGCTCGGTGCTGCGCGTCGACGCCGATGGCGGCATGCAGCTGTCGGCGCTGTAAGCCCGTTCTCTGCAGACCTCAGCGGGACTCGGCGACCTGCATCAGCGCGGCCAGTTCCTCGTCGCTGAATCCGGCGGCGCTGCGCGCCTCGATATTGAACGGGCCATGCAGCACGGCGCGCGCATACCCTGACAACAGTTCACGGAACCTCGGTTCCGGCGCGACGCCCTGGCGCTCGCAATGCCAGCGGAACCAGTGCGATCCTGCGGCCACGTGCGGGACTTCCTCACGCAGGATGATCTCCAGCACATCGGCGGTGGCGTCATCGCCCAATGCCCGCAACTTGACGATCATTCCCGGGGTGACGTCGAGGCCGCGCGCTTCCAGCACACGCGGCACCAGGGCCATCCGCGCCAGGCCATCGTGCGCGGTCTTCTCTGCCATTTCCCAGAGTCCGTTGTGGGCATCGAAATCGCCATAGTCGCGACCGTGCGCGAGCAGGCGCTCGCGGATCATCCGGAAATGCCGCGCCTCGTCGCTGGCGATCGACACCCAGTCCGCGTAATAGGCCGCCGGCATGTCGCGGAACCGGTAGACCGCGTCCCAGGCCAGGTCGATGGCATTGAACTCGATATGCGCGATCGCATGGATGAACGCCGCGCGTCCTTCATTGCTGCCCAGTCCGCGACGCGGCAGCTCGCGAGGATGCACCAGCTTCGGTCGTTCCGGTCGGCCCGGCATGCGGATCGCATCGGGTGGCGCCGCCTGCGGCGGCACGGTCAATTCGCCGCGTGCGAAAGCGTCGGCGCTGGCGAAGGTCAGCGCCAACTTGTCCTGCGGCTGCGCTGCCTGCAGGCAGCGCGCGGCCGCCTCGAACAGCGAACCCATCACGAGGCCATGCGGCGCTTGCGCTTGGCCTCGTCGGAACGCAGTTGCTGGATACGTTCGAAGTAACCGGCCTCGATGCCGGTGACGTACTCGCCGCTGAAGCAGGAGCTGTCGAACTTTCGGCCGACGAACTTCGGCCCGGCAACCGCCGCCTCGAGGTCCGACAGGTCCTGGTAGATCAACCAGTCGCAGCCGAGCAATTGCTCGATCTCCTGCTCGCTGCGCCCATGCGCGACCAGCTCATCCACCGACGGCATGTCGATCCCGTAGATGTTGGGATGGCGCACCGGCGGTGCAGCGGACGCGAGGTAGACCTTCTTGGCACCGGCATCGCGTGCCATCTGCACGATCTGACGCGAGGTCGTGCCGCGCACGATCGAATCGTCGACCAGCAGCACCACGCGGTTGCGGAACTCCAGCGGGATCGGATTGAGCTTGCGCTTGACCGACTTCGCGCGCTCGCCCTGCCCCGGCATGATGAAGGTGCGGCCGACGTAGCGGTTCTTGATGAAGCCTTCGCGATACTTCACGCCCAGCGTGCTGGCGATTTCCAGCGCGGAGTCGCGCGAGGTATCGGGGATCGGGATCACGACGTCGATATCATGATCCGGGCGCTCGCGCAGGATCTTCTCGCCCAGGGTCACGCCCATGCGCATGCGCGCCTTGTGCACCGAGATGTTCTCGATCATCGAGTCGGGCCGCGCGAAGTACACGTATTCGAAGATGCACGGCGCATGTTGCTGTGGCGCCGCGCACTGGCGATGATGCAGTTCGCCACGCGCAGTGACCACGATGCCCTCACCCGGCTGCACGTCGCGCAGGCGCTCGAAACCAAGGATATCCAGCGCCACCGACTCCGATGCGACTGCGTACTCGGTGCCGGCGTCGGTTTCACGCTTGCCCAGCACCAGCGGACGGATGCCGTGCGGATCGCGGAACGCGACCAGGCCGAGCCCGAGCACCATCGCAACCACCGCATAACCGCCCTGGGCGCGGCGGGCGACGCCTTCGACCGCGCGGAACGCCGCTTCCGGCGTCAATGCCTTCTCGCGGTCGAGCTCGTGCGCGAACACGTTCAGCAACACTTCCGAGTCCGACTCGGTGTTGACGTTGCGGCGGTCGGTCTCGAAGACCTGCTGGCGCAACTGGTCGGTGTTGATCAGGTTGCCGTTGTGCGCCAGCGCGATGCCGTAGGGCGAGTTGACGTAGAACGGCTGCGCCTCGTCGCTGCCCTCGCTGCCGGCGGTCGGGTAGCGGCAATGGCCGATGCCGACGCGCCCCTGCAGCAGCGCCATCGCCTTGGCGTCGAAGACATCGCGGACCAGTCCATTGCCCTTGTGCACGCGCAGCTGGGCGCCGCTGGCGGTGGCGATGCCGGCAGCGTCCTGGCCGCGGTGCTGCAGCACGGTGAGTCCGTCATACAGCGCTGCTGCGACTTCAGAGGTTCCAACAATGCCGACGATGCCGCACATGGGCTTGATTCCAGATGGTGTTGCGAAGTTGTCGCGGGTGGATGACGTCAGGTGGAGCCTGATGTAGAGCCTGATGTTGTGGAGCGTGCTGTTGTGGGGCGTGCTGCGGGACAGTGCAAGCGGTGGCCGGACCGGTCCGTCAGACAGGCCCTGGATCAGGGATGCGAGCGGACCATGCCGTCGATCGCGACGGCCGACTTCACGCGCGACTTCAGCCTTTCGGCATCGGCGCGCGTCAGCACGGGGCCAGCCTTGACGCGGGTCAGGCGACCCTTGTCGGTGCTGACGGTATCGGTGAACGCAGTGATGCCGGCGGCGCGCAGGCGATCGCGCAGCGCATTGGCATCGCCGGTACTGGAGAACGCACCCAGCTGCACGACGAAGCCGGTATCGGGCGCCGCCGGCGTGGCCGCCTCGGCAGGCTTGGGCGCGGCCGGCGTCGCGGCGACCGGCTTGGGTGCTTCAGGCTTGGCCGGCGCGGGCTTGGCAGGCTCGGGCTTGGCAGGCTGCGGCTTTGGCGTGGCAGCGACCGTTGCCGGGCTGGCGGCATCGGCGTCCAGCGCCAGCACCCGCGGCGTCACGTCATTGCGGATCTGCGCAGCGCGCAGGCGCACGGTTTCGGCCTGGGCGCGGTTCGCATACGGTCCGATGCGAACGCGGAAGGCGGGCTTGTCGTTGAGCGTGAACGGCTCGCTGAACGCGGGCAGCTCGGCGGTACGCAGCTGGCGGACGATCGCGTCGGCCTGGTCGCGGGTCGCGAAGGCGGCGAAATGCACCGCGTAATTGCCGCTGGCGACGGTGGCCGGCAGCATCGGCTGCGGACGGGTCGCGGCTTCCGGGGCCGGCAATGCGTCGCTGGCCGCGGGCGCGTTGCGCTCGGCGGCGGTGTCCACGGTCGGCAGGGCGTCGCCGTCGTCGGCCGCCGCAGGCGCCGGCAGCGGCGCCGGCTGTGCGGGGGCATTGGCCGCCGGGGCATCGCCATTGACGACCAGCGGCAGGTCCACGGTGCGGTAGTCCCCTGACGGGGCATCGGGCACGCGCAGCGACAGGTCGGACACGCCGCTGTCGGGCGCAGGGCCCTTGACCAGCATCGGTAGGAAGATCACGGCCAGGGCGACCAGCACGGCCGCACCAACCAGGCGCTGTTTCAGTCCGGAATCCATCAGCATCGGGGGCAACGGAGGGCGGTCGAATTATACGCCCGTCCCAGCCCTCACTTCTTAACGCCGCCCGCGCCGCCTCCGTCCACCAGGGCCGCCAGGGTTTCGGCCGCGACCTGGAACGAACCGAAGACCAGGATCCGGTCGCCCGGTACGGCCAGCGCGCGCACCGCGGCCAGCGCGGTGGCGACATCGGTCGAGCGCACGGCGGCGCCGGCCCGGGTCTGCTGCAAGCGGCCTGCCAGCGCATCGGCATCCTGTCCGCGTGCGCCGGCCCCCAGCGAACCGGCCAGCCACCAGCGGTCGACATCGTCCTGCAGGGCCAGCACCACGCCAGCCACGTCCTTGTCGGCCAGGGCGGCATACACCGCATGCACCGTGCCTGGCGCTGGCACTGCGCGCAGCCATTGCGCCAGCGCGGCGGCCGCCTGCGGGTTGTGCCCGACATCGACGACGATCTCGACCCCCTCGCGCTCGAAGCGCTGCAAGCGGCCGGCGACCCGGGCACTGGCGACGCCCTCGGCGTAGGCCGCACGCGGGATCTGCCGGCGCAGCGCACGCAGTGCCGCGATCGCGGTCGCGGCATTGCGCAACTGCACCGGCGCGTCCATCGCCGGCTTGGGCAACTGCAGTGCGAAGCCGGGCTCGCGCCACGACCAGTGGTCGTCGTCGTCGGCGAACAGGAAATCACTGCCGGCGCGGATCGCCGACGCACCCAGCGCATACGCCCGACCGAGCACGCTCGACGGCGGATCGTGCTCGCCCAGCACCAGCGGTTTCCAGGCGCGCGCGATGCCGACCTTCTCCAAGCCGATGGTCTCGCGATCGTTGCCCAGCCAGTCCTGGTGATCCAGGTCGACGGCGGTGATCACCGCGACATCCGGATCGACGAGATTGGTGGCGTCCAGGCGCCCGCCCAGCCCGACCTCGAGCACGACCAGGTCCAGCCCGCTGCGCGCGAACAGCCACAGCGCCGCCAGCGTGCCGAATTCGAAATAGGTCAGCGTGGTAACGCCGCGCGCCGCTTCCACGGCCTCGAAGGCCGCAACCAGGTCGGCATCGGACGCATCCAGCCCGTCGATGCGCACGCGCTCGTTGTAGCGCTGCAGGTGCGGCGAGGTATAGCAGCCGACGCGCCAGCCGGCGGCGCGCGCGATCGCTTCGATGAAGGCCACCGTCGAGCCCTTGCCATTGGTCCCGGCGACGGTGATGACGTGCCTGCCCGGCCGGCCGATGTCCATGCGCGCATGGACGTCGCGGACACGCTCGAGCCCCATGTCGATGGCCTTGGGATGCTGGCGCTCGATCCGGTCGAGCCAATGCGAAAGCGTCTGCGTCATCGGCCTATTGTAGGACGCGCCCAGAATCTGTTCACGATCTGTCGCGAGCGCCGGCAGATGGCGTGTGGCGGAGCGCAGAAAGCGCAGTGTACGTAGAGGTACATGAGCATTTCGAGCACCGCACGCACGCCAGATGGCAAGCGCAGCAAGATCGTCAACAGGTTCTCAGGCCCGCCGACAGCGTGCTGCAGGCACGCGCACCGCCGGACTACAGCGCGCGATGCACCGCTTCGCCGAAGAACGCGGTGTGGTGCGCGCAGTCGTTGAGGCGGACGACTTCGAGGTGTTCGACGTCCGGACCTTCCAGCAGGTTCAACGTGGTCGGCGCCTGGCGGAACGTCCACAGCCGCGAGAACGGAATGCCGAGGATGTGGCACAGGATCACCCGGTTCACTGCATCGTGCGCGACCACCAGCAGGGTGCCGTCGGCCGGCACGTCGTTGCAGGCACGGACGAAGGCCTGCCACGAACGCTCGAACACCTGCGCCAGCGATTCACCGCCCGGCATCTGCACGGTATCGGGCGAGACGCGCCATTCGCGCAGCAGTGCCGGATCGCGCTCGCCGATTTCGCTCGCCAGCAGGCCTTCCCAGGTACCGTGCGCGATTTCCATCAGGCCGGCGTCGGTGGCGAGCATCGAGGCACGCGTTTCGCCCAACGCCAGTTGCGCGGTGCGAAACGCGCGCGACAGCGGCGAGGCCACCGCACGGTCGATGCCGACGTCGCGCAGGCGTTCGCCCAGCAGCCATGCCTGTTTCTCGCCGACGGGGGACAGCGGGATGTCTTCCTGGCCCTGATAGCGGCCTTCGGCGTTCCACGGCGTCTCGCCATGGCGTGCAAGCAGGATTCTCATGCGGGGCAATTCCTATGGGGGTGCGGTCCGGCGCTGACGTCCGCCGGAAACCCGTTCAGTTTAAGGGATGCAGGCCCGCCCCGTGGGCGGGCCCGCATCGTCCGGCCTGGCAATCGATCTGGCGAGCGACCCGGCGATGCCGGCTCAGCGTCTCGGCGTGAGGCCCAGCTCCTGCAGCAGCTGTGGCGCCGGATAGACCTCCTGCATGATCCAGCGCATGTAGCGCTGGTCGACCGAAATCGTCCGCGTCATGTCGGCATCGAAGACCCAGTTGGAGCTGACCGACTCCCAGTTCATGTCGAACAGCAGACCGACCAGGCGTCCGCGCGCGTCCAGCACCGGCGAGCCGGAATTGCCGCCGGTGACATCGAGATCGGACAGGAAATTCACCGGCACGGTCTTCAGCGCACGGTCCGCCAGGCCGCCATGACGTTTCGCGGCGACCGCATCGAGCAGCGCCTGTGGCGCCTCGAACGGATCCTCGCCGGTGACCTTGGGCGGGATCTGGTCGATGGTGGTGAACGGCGTGTGCTGCACGCCGTCGAGCGTGGTGTACGGACGCACGTTGCCGAAGGTGATCCGCAGCGACGAGTTGGCATCGGGATAGACGAAGCGTCCCTGGCTCTTGCGGTAGTCGGCGACCGCCTGCAGGTAGCGCGGTCGCAGCACCAGCACTTCACCGGTCGAGGTCTTCTGCGCCTGCTCCCAGGCCAGCAGCGTGGGCATGATCGCGACCGCGTAGCGGATCGCCGGATCGCGGCTCTTCTCGAACGCAGCGCGGTCGGCGGCGAACCACTTCAGGCGCGCATCGGCCTCGACCAGTTCGCTGCGCCCCAGCCGGTCCAGCGCGCGATCGATCGCCTTGGCATCGCCGCCGTCGAGCCAGGTATCGATGGCCGCCACTTTCTGTGCGGCAGGCAGCTTGGTGTATTCGTTGAGCCAGTAGCGCTGCAGTTCGCGATCCATCGCCGGCACGTAGCGACGCTCCATCTGCCGCAAGCCGCCTTCGAAGGTCTGCAGGTCGCGCTGCTGGAACCCCTGCTCGCGTTCGGCATCGGGCTTCTGGCGTTCGATCGCCAAGCGGTACAGGCGGATCGCCGTCGACACCAGACCGGTGCCGTCGAACTGGCCGACGACCAGGTCGCGATCACGCGTGGCGCTGGCCGCCTGGTTCAGCGCCACCAGCCGCTGGTGCGCATCGATCGCCGGCTTGCCGGCCTCGCCCTGTGCCTGCAGCCACGCCAGCACGGCCGCTTCCTCGGCCTGCTTGCTGGCGGCGGCGCCAATGCGCTGGAAACCGCTGAGCTGCCCGTCGTAGTTCTTCAAGGTGTTTTCCCAGCCGCGCATGGTGCTGGCGTACTTGACCTCGATATCGGGATTTTCCTTGCCGCGCGCTTCGACCATCGCGGTCAGCGCCTTGTAATGCCGCGATACCGTCGGATAGGTCCATTGCTCGGTCTCGTCGAACTCGCCGGCCAGCGCGTAGCGATTGGTCCGCCCCGGGTAGCCCGCGACCATGACGAAATCCCCGGCGGCCAACGGCTTGTCGGCGAACTTCAGCCAGTGCCTGGGCGTGTACGGCACGTTGTCGGCGGCGTAAGCGGCCGGCTTGCCGTCCTTGCCGACATAGGCGCGATAGAACGAGAAATCGCCGGTATGCCGCGGCCACATCCAGTTGTCGACATCGCCGCCAAAGCTGCCGACGCTGCCTGGGGGCGCATAGACCAGGCGCACGTCCTGGATCTCGATGTTGCGGAACAGGCGGTAGCTGTTGCCGCCAAGGAAGCTGTACAGGCGGCAGCGATAGCCGGGCTCGGACTCGCAGGCGGCGACCAGCGATTTCTCGATCGCATCCAGCGCGCGGGTGCGCGCCAGCGGATCGGCCGCGGCCTGGATGGCGGCGTTGACCTGCCGGGTCACGTCATCAATCGCATCGAGCACGAAGATCCGCGACGCCGGGCCGGCGCTGATTTCATCTGCCCGGGTCGGCGCATTGAAACCATCACGCATCAAGTTGTTCTCCGGTGTGGAGTTCAACTGGATCGCGCCGTACGCGCAGTGATGGTTGGTCGCCACCAGCCCCTGCGGCGAGACGAAGCTGGCGGTGCACCCCCCCAGCGACACGACGGCACCGAGCGGATCGCCGGTCAGGTCGGCCAACTGCTTCGGATCCAGTTGCAGCCCCGCCTTCTTCAGCGGCCCTGCAATGTCCGGAAGCTGTTGCGGCACCCACATGCCCTCCCCTGCCATCGTCGTCATGCTGCCGGTGGAAAGCACCCCGAGCAGCGCCGTGGCAAGGAATCGTCTACGCATGTGATCACCATCTGGATAAGGCCTTGACCGGCAAGTCTATCGGCTGTGGCCCGGACAAAGCCAAACCGGGCCCGACCGAAGGCGCGCGCATGCCGCATGCTGCAATGCGCCACGACGCCGGCCCGGGCCGGCGCATGCCCCCGCCAAAAGGCGGCGGCTGCGGACCGCTCCGCGCCTGTCTCGCGCCGCGTCGGCACGCGCTCCCGTCGCGCCGGGCCTCGTTGGTGCAGGCCTGCGTCCTGCCACGGCTCCCGCTGCCGTACGATGGCCACCCGCATCAGCCACGCCGCCGCTTCAGCATGCGGTGCGTTGGCAGACCGAGACCGGCCCGGATTGAAGCAGGCCATGATCCAGACAAGCAATGATTGAAACAGGCCCTGATCCAAACAAGCCCTGACTCAAACAAGCCCTGCTTCAAACAGATCTTTCTTCCGGGCTCTTCTTCAAGCGGGCCCTTTTTCGAACGAGACGCACCATGTCCCTGACCCAGCGCTACCACCAGACCCTCGGCGAGATCCGCGACGCCGGCCTGTTCAAAAGCGAGCGCGTGATCACCAGCCCCCAGGCCGCGCAGATCACCCTCGCCGACGGCCGCCAGGTGCTGAACTTCTGCGCCAACAACTACCTCGGGCTCGCCGACCATCCCGACATCATCGCGGCGGCCAAGCAGGCCCTCGACACGCATGGCTTCGGCATGGCCTCGGTGCGCTTCATCTGCGGCACCCAGGACCTGCATAAGCAGCTGGAGCGGACGATTTCCGGGTTCTTCGGCAAGCAGGACACGATCCTCTATGCCGCCTGCTTCGATGCCAATGGCGGCCTGTTCGAGCCCTTGCTGGACGAGCATGACGCGATCATTTCCGACGCGCTCAACCACGCCTCGATCATCGACGGCGTGCGCCTGTGCAAGGCGCAGCGCTACCGCTACGCCAACTGCGACATGGCCGACCTCGAACGGCAACTGCAGGCGGCCGACGCCGCCGGCGCGCGCACCAAGCTGATCACCACCGACGGCGTGTTCTCGATGGACGGTTTCATCGCGCCGCTGGACGACATCACCGCACTGGCCAGGAAGTACAACGCGCTGGTACACATCGACGAATGCCATGCCACCGGCTTCCTGGGCGCCAGTGGCCGCGGATCGGCCGAGGTCAAGGGCGTGCTGGACCGGATCGACATCATCACCGGCACGCTCGGCAAGGCCATGGGCGGCGCACTCGGGGGATTCACCACGGCCTCGGCCGAGGTCATCGAACTGCTGCGCCAGCGCTCGCGCCCCTACCTCTTCTCGAACTCGCTGCCGCCGCACGTCGTCGCGGCCGGCATCAAGGCCTTCGAGATGCTCGATGCCGCCGGCGACCTGCGCGAGCAACTGGCCAGCAACACCGCGTATTTCCGCGAACGCATGACCGCCATCGGTTTCGACATCCGTCCCGGCACGCACCCGATCAGCCCGGTCATGCTCTACGACGCCCCGCTGGCGCAGCGCTTCGCCGAGCGCCTGCTCGAGGAAGGCATCTACGCGATCGGCTTCTTCTTCCCGGTGGTGCCGAAACAGCAGGCGCGCATCCGCACCCAGATCAGCGCCGCGCATACGCGCGCGCAGCTCGACCAGGCCATCGATGCGTTCACCCGCATCGGTCGCGAACTGGGTGTGCTGAAGGACTGAACGCTGAGGGGCTGAACGCTGAAGGTCTTGGACTTGAACGAGCTGGCCTGAAGAGACCGGGTTGTTGAAGGGCTCAGCGCTTGGAGGGCTGAGCTCTTCAACGACTGAGCGCTTCAACGACTGCGCCCTGCAGCGACCGGCATGATCCATCGCGCTGCCGGGCATGCAGGGGCGGCCACGTGGGCCTCGCCCGCAGTCAATCCGGCAGCGGCGCGGACGGCACGGCCAATGACGCGATCTCCGCTGCCGCCAGCAGCCGCCATTGCCCCTTGCCCAGCTCGCCCAGCGCCAGCGGGCCGATCGCCACGCGCACCAGCCGCAGGACCTCGACCCCGCAGGCCGCCAGCAGACGGCGGATCTGGCGGTTGCGCCCTTCATCGAGCACGATCTCCAGCCAGCCCGTGCGCTCGCCGTGCCGCAGCAGTCGGGCCGACGCGGCCTTGAGCCATTCGCCTCCGTCTTCGACACCGGCCTGCAGGGCGGCCAGCAATCCCTCGTCGGGCAATACATCGACCTGCACGTGATAGGTCTTCAGCAGGCCCTCGACCGGGTCGGTGATCTTCGCCGCCCACGCCGAGTCGCTGGTGAACAGCAACAGGCCCTCGCTGGCCTTGTCGAGCCGACCGACCGGCGCGATCCAGCCCAGGGCCGGATCCTCGAAACAGCGATAGACGGTATCGCGGCCACGTTCGTCCTGCACGGTGGTCACCAGGCCACGCGGCTTGTTGAGGACGAGATAACGATGGGCGACCGGCGCTGCGGCCCGATCCGCCAGCACGATGCCGCTGGCATCCAGCGCGACCGGGAACTCCGGATCGAACACCTGGCGCCCGTCGATGCGCACCTGCCCCGCGCGAACTAGGCGCTCGGCTTCGCTGCGCGAGCACAGCCCGCGCTTGGACAGCACGCGCGCGATCCCGTATCGCGGCCCGCGCAGCCCCTCTGCACGCGTGCCGCGCGTCCTAGCCGGCGACACGCAGCACCGCGCCCATCAAAGCGAACGGCCCGCAGAAGCGGGCCGTCGGCAGCAACGCGGAAGACCGCATGCCGTCACTGTTGGGGTTGCGTCTGCGCCGCCGGCTGTTCCGGCTGTGCGGCAGCGGCATTGGGGTCGACGCGACGACCTGCGCTGTAGCCATTGGCCTGCAACCAGGCATCGAAATCATCGGCGGTCATGCGCTTGCCGCCCTGTGTCATGTTGAAACGGTATGGCGTGTTGTCATGCTCGGTGCGCTTGACGTAGGTCGCGGCACTCGCGCTGACCGGCGCTGCGGCCGCGGGCACGGTGGCCACGTTCTGGCAGCCTTCGATACGCAGGCGCTGCAGCACGTTGTCGACCGATTGCGCTTCGTCGAATCCCTGCGCAAGCACGCCGCGCTGCGAACCCAGTTGCGGATTGACCGCCACGAAGCCCGAGGCGACCGGCGCCAGCAAGGTCGGGCGCACCGGCAATGGCGCAGGAATCACCGAGCCTTGGCACTGGGTTGCGGCGTGTGCGGGGAGCACAGCAAACAACAACATTGCGAGAGCGACCGTGCGCATCGATCCGTTTCCATTCAAGGTGATGCCGCGGAGTGTAGCAGCGACACACGAGGTTGAACATTGAATACGGCAGAGCCCAGAAACACGAAGCCCGGCACGAGGCCGGGCTTCGGGATGCAGCTGTGCAACCGAATTACTGAACGTTGAGCTCGGTACGACGGTTCTGCGCACGACCAGCCGGATTGTCGGAACCATCCGCGTTGGTGTTCGGGGCGATCGGACGGCTCTCGCCGTAACCGGTCGGGCCCACCAGACGGCTGGAAGCGACGCCGTTGCTGGTCAGGTAGTCATACACGGTCTTCGCACGACGCTCGGACAGACCCTGGTTGTACGCATCGGTACCCTTCGAGTCGGTGTGGCCAGCCACTTCGACGCGCAGGTCCGGGTAACGCTTCAGGATCTCGACGGCTTCGTTCAGGATCGACACCGCGTCAGGACGCAGGGTGGCCTTGTCGAAGTCGAAGTTGACACCGTTCAGATCGATGGTGATCTTTTCCGGCGGCGGCGGCGGCGGCGGAGCAACCGGCGGCGGCGGCGGCGGCGGCGCGACGGCCTTGACCGGAGCCGGTCCCAGCGGGATCACGACACCGACCGAAGCCAGCGTGTCGCCGAAGAAGCTCTCTTCCTGCTGGTGACGATAGCCGGGGCCATCAACACCGCTCTCGGCGGCCCAGCTCTGGTCGTCGAAGTCAGCGCGCATGGCGATTTCCGCACGAACCGCGACGCGGTTGGTGAAGGTGCCCTGCAGACCGACGCCGACCTTGGCAGCCAGGTTGCCGTCTTCACGCTGCGCCGGCGAATTCGGGCTGACGATTGCGTACTCTTCTTCCGACCGCTGGTAGCCCAGACCGAACAGCAGGTAGGGGTTCCAGGCACGGCCTTCGGCAATGAAGTGGCGGCGCAGGTCCAGCGAAACGCCGTACTGGCTCCAGTTCAGATCCGGGTTGGCACCCGCAACGCCGCTGTCGAAGCCGGGGTTCTGATAGTTCAGCTCGCCATCCACAGACCAGTTCGGGCTGATGAACTTGCCCAGACCAATCGAACCAAACGGGGTGTCTTCGGTACGACGGTCACCATCCTGGAAATTGTAACCAACGGCGCCGGTGATGTACCAACGGTCGTCGAACTCCTGTGCACTGGCGGTGTGCGCCAGGCCCAGACCGGCAAGAAGCGCGGCGCCGAGGAGTTTCTTGTTCATCTTTTAAGCTCCTTAGATCAAGGGAAAAGCGTTTTGTTGCGGAAAATGAGGTCAGGGGCGAACCCCGGTACCCACCCAATCAGATTAGAGTCAGCACCGTGAAGACAGCGTTAACACTACCATAACAGTTGACGCGGGCAAAGATAAATCATTGCCCGCGCCCTGTGTGCAAGCGGTACCGGGGCCCGGTCAGACTTCATACAGGGCCAGAAAGGCCTGCACAGGCATGGTGTCCAGCTCTTCAGGCGCTTCGATCAAGCCCATCAGGCGCTCGACACGGGCCGCCGGCAGCCGCGATCTGAACGCGGCCTCGGCTTTCGCCAACAGCACCGGAATCCCCTCCTCCCGGCGCCGGCGATGCCCGATCGGGACATCGATCGATACGTCCCCGGACGACGTGCCGTCCTGGAAGAACACCTCGACCGAGTTGCCGATGTAGCGCTTGTCGGGATCGAAGTAGTCGCGCGTGAATCCAGGATCCTCGGACACCTCCATGCGATCGCGCAGCGCGTCGATGCGCGGGTCGGCGGCCACCGCGTCTGAGTAATCGCTGGCCTCCAGCCGGCCGAAGATCAGTGGCACCGCGACCATGTACTGCAAGCAGTGATCGCGGTCGGCCGGATTGGACAGCGGTCCGGTCTTGTCGATGATGCGCAGCCCCGCCGCCTGGGTCCGGATGACGATCCGCGAGATGTCGCTGATGCGGTCACGCACCAGCGGATGCAGGCGCATCGCGCACTCCACCGCGGTCTGCGCATGGAACTCGGCGGGAAAGCTGAGTTTGAACAGGATGTTCTCCATGACGTAGCTGCCGAAGGGGCGCTCGAACGCGAACGCGCGGCCGGAGAACGCGACGTCGTAGAAGCCCCAGGTCTTCGCGCTGAGCGCAGACGGATAGCCGATCACATGCTTTCTCGCGGCATTGAGCGCGTGGATCACCGCGCGCCGACAGGCGTCGCCGGCCGCCCAGCTTTTGCGGGGACCGGTATTGGGCGCGTGCCGGTAGGTCCGCAGGGCGCCGTTGTCGATCCAGGCATGCGACACCGCCGTCATGATCTCGTCCTTGCCGCCGCCGAGCATCGCGGTCGCCACCGCGGTGGACGCCAGCCGCACCAGGATCACGTGATCGAGCCCAACCTGGTTGAAGCTGTTCTGTAGCGCGTAGACGCCCTGGATCTCGTGCGCCTTGATCGCCCAGCCGAAGACATCGCGCATCAGGATACGGCGTCCTTCCTTGCGCGCCAGCCAGTCGGCGAGCGCCAGGATGGTGCCCAGGTTGTCGGACGGATGCCCCCATTCGGCAGCCAGCCAGGTGTCGTTGAAATCGAGCCAGCGCACCAGGGTGCCGATGTTGAACGCGGCCTGCGCAGGATCGAGCGCGTGCGCGGTGCCGGGGACGCGCGCACCGCCTGCGATCTCGCCACCGGGCACCAGGGGGCCGAGGTGCTTGACGCATTCAGGGAACTGCAGCGCCAGCATCGCGCAGGCCAGCGAATCGAACAGCATGTAGCGCGCGGTGTCGTAGGCAACCTTGGACTCGATGCGCGCGTCGATGACATAGTCGGCGATCGCCACCATCGGCGCGTCGGGCGCGGGCCGCAATGCGGAGCGGTCGTCGGAATCGGAAGCGGACATGGCGTTCCCGCCGGAAGCGAGAGGGACCCCCATCCTGCCAGAACGCATGGCACGCCGACGTCAGTGCGGCTTTCGCGAGGCCTTGGCGGGCGACCTGGTCCGGACCTTCCGGGCGATGTCCGGCTTTCCGATGTCCGGCTTTCCGATGCTCGGCTCTTTAATGCCCGGCTTCCCGGACGTTGGATCCTGACGCTGGATCGCAGCAGGTTTGCCGACGTCAGGCCTGATGACCCCAGTCTTGTCGACGCCGGGTCTGATGTCGTCAGGCCCGATGTTGGCGGGCGCGATGACCGCCGTAGCGCCGGCCTCCCGCCACGGCGATCGCGCGGCAAGACGGGCGGTCAGGAAATCGATGAACGCGCGCACGCGCGGCGGCATGTATCGACGCTCCGGCATCACCGCATGGATGCCGGTATCCCGCAACTGGTACTCCGGCAACACGCGCACCAGCCTGCCGTCGGCGAGTTCGTCGGCGACATGCCACAACGAATGCGCGGCAATGCCCTGCCCCGCCACCGCGGCATCGCGCAGCAGCTCGCCAAGATTGCTTTCGAGGCGACCGGACACCGCGACCTCGTGCCATGCGCCGTCGCGGCCCTGCAGTTGCCAGTTGGCCTGGCGCCCGCGACTGCCGAACAACATCAGGCAATCCAGTTCCGCCAGGTCTGCCGGCGTGGTGGGCGTGCCGTGACGACGCAGGAAGTCGGGCGCGGCGCACAGCACGCGCTGGTTGCTGGCGATGCGGCGCGCGACCAGGCCGGAGTCATCGAGCGCACCGATCCGGATCGCCAAGTCGAAGCCTTCCTGCACCAGGTCCACCAACTGGTCGCTCAGGTGCACGTGCAGCCGGACCTGCGGATACAGCGCCATGAACGCGGGCAGCAGCGGCGACACGTGCTGGCGACCGAACGATGCCGACATCGTGACCCGCAGGGTCCCGGAGATCTCGTTGCCGGCCTGTCGCAGGCTCTGGCCCAGCGCTTCGAGCTCCTCGACCAGCACGCGACCGCGCGCAGCCAATTCATGGCCCTCGGTCGTGGCATGCAGGCGGCGGGTCGTGCGGTGGAACAGGCGGACGCCGAGTGCCTGCTCCAGACGCTTGAGCCGCTGGCTGGCCACGGCCACCGACAGGTCGAGCTGCCTGGCCGCCGCACTGATCGAACCCAGGTCGAGCACACGCAGGAACAGGGCAATATCGCCGAGACGGTCCATTTTCAATATTTTATTGAAAGTATTTCTGGATTCTGTCTGTTTCCACTCAATATGCAAGCGCCCAGACTGCGTCGACTCCTCCAGGCCCTCCGCTGCCATGCACGCCCCGACACCCGCCTCCCTGCCCGCCACGCCCACGCCGCCCGCTTCTTCGCGGATGCCGCTGGCGGTCTATGCGCTGACCGCCGGCGCCTTCGGCATCGGCACGACCGAGTTCGTCATCATGGGCCTGCTGATGCAGGTCGCGAACGACCTGCAGGTCTCGATCGCGGCGGCCGGACTGCTGATCTCCGGCTACGCGCTCGGAGTCTTCGTCGGCGCGCCCCTGCTGACCGCGGCGACCGGCCGGCTGCCGCGCAAGACCGTGCTGGTCGCGCTGATGGTGGTGTTCACGCTGGGCAATCTCGCCTGCGCGCTGGCACCCGACTACACCGTGCTGATGATCGCCCGCGTCATCACCTCGCTCGCGCATGGCACCTTTTTCGGCGTCGGCGCAGTGGTCGCGACCGGACTGGTCGCCGAAGACCGCAAGGCCTCGGCGATCTCGATCATGTTCACCGGCCTGACCGTCGCCACCCTGCTGGGCGTGCCCGCGGGCGCCTGGCTGGGTCTGCAGTTCGGCTGGCGCGCGACGTTCTGGGCGGTCGCGGCGATCGGCGTGATCGCCACCCTCGTCATCGCGACCCTGGTCCCCAAGGCGCGCGGCGAGCAGGTGCAGACGAGCTTCGCTGCCGAGATCCGCGTGATCGCGCAACCGCAGGTACTGCTGGGCCTGCTGATGACGGTGCTCGGCTTCGGCGGAATGTTCACCGTCTACACCTACATCCAGCCGCTGCTGACCGAAGTCGCCGGCTTCACCGACGCGGCGGTGTCGCCGATCCTGCTGGTGTTCGGCGTCGGCATGATCGTCGGCAACCTGCTGGGCGGGACGTTCGCCGACCGGCGATTGATGCCGGCGCTGCTCGGCACGCTGATCGCGTTGACGCTGGTGATGGGACTGATGGGCTTCGCGCTGCACAACAGGACGGCGATGGTGGTCTTCGTCGGACTGCTCGGCGCAGCGGCATTCGCGACGGTATCGCCACTGCAGTTGTGGGTGCTGCAGCAGGCACGCGACGCGCAGAGCCTCGCATCGAGCCTGAACATCGGTGCCTTCAATCTCGGCAATGCGTTCGGCGCATGGCTCGGCGGCGTGGTCATCCTGCATGGCCCCGGCCTGACCGCACTGCCCTGGGTCGCGGCGCTGGTCCCCGCCTCGGCCCTGCTGGTGGCTCTGTGGGCGATCACGCTGGACACCCGGAACAAACGCATCGCGCGCCGCACGGTCCCCGACGACAGCAGCGACAGCGCTGCGATCGTCGAACAGACGATGCCGGCCTGAGAGCCTAGTCTTGCGTTGCAGCCCCTGCCACTCGCCTCCCCATTCGCGGGCATGCCCGCTCCTACAGGACGATCCCTCATGGAATACCGTCACCTCGGACGATCCGGCTTCAAGGTCCCTGCACTGAGCTTTGGCACCGGCACGTTCGGCGGCCAGGGTAAGCTGTTCGGCGCCTGGGGCAACACCGACGTCGACCAGGCCCGGCGCCTGGTCGACATCTGCCTGGATGCCGGCCTCAACATATTCGACAGCGCCGATGTCTATTCGTCGGGCGCCTCCGAGTCGATCCTCGGCGCCGCAATCAAGGGCCGGCGCGACAAGGTGCTGATCTCGACCAAGGCCACGTTCCGCTTCGACGATGGCCCCAACAGCGTGGGCTCATCGCGCTTCCATCTGGTCAATGCGGTGGATGCCGCACTGAAGCGGCTGGGCACCGACTACATCGACCTGTTCCAGTTGCATGGCTTCGACGCGAAGACGCCGGTCGAGGAAACGCTGTCCACGCTCGACGAGCTGGTGCGCGCCGGCAAGCTGCGTTACCTGGGCGTGTCCAACTTCTCCGGCTGGCACCTGATGAAATCGCTGGCGGTCGCCGAGCGCTACGGCTGGTCGCGCTATGTCGCCAACCAGACCTACTACTCGTTGATCGGTCGCGACTACGAGCAGGAACTGATGCCGCTCGGCATGGACCAGGGCGTCGGCGCCGTGGTCTGGAGCCCGCTCGGCTGGGGCCGGCTGACCGGCAGGATCCGCCGCGGCCAGGCCTTGCCCGACAACAGCCGCCTGCACGACAGCGCCGAGTTCGGACCCCCGGTCGAAGACGAACGCCTGTTCAAGGTCATCGATGCGCTGGACGCGGTCGCGGCCGATACCGGCAGGCACATCGCGCAGATCGCATTGAACTGGCTGCTGCAGCGCCCGACCGTCTCCACCGTGGTCATCGGCGCGCGCAACGAGGAACAACTGCAGCAGAATCTTGGCGCGATCGGTTGGCAGCTCAGCGCCGAACATCTCCAGCAGCTCGACGATGCCAGCGCCGTGACCCCACTCTATCCGTACTGGCACCAGCGCGGATTCGAACGCAATCCGCCCCTGGTCTGAGAGGCTGAGCGTTTCAGCCTCTCAGTCGGGCCATGGATGGCCCGACGCGAATCGAGCACTCAAGTGCATGATTCTCGTGAACGAGTCCGGACATGTGCCGGACTCGCGGCAGAAGAATTCCACAGGATGTGGAATTCTTCTCAGGCTCTGACCCGAGGACAACCACAGATGAAAGCCGTTGCACTGACCCGCTACCTTCCGATCGACGACCCGCAATCGCTGCAGGACGTCGAACTGCCCGACCCCGTGCCCGGCGCGCACGACCTGCTGGTGAGGGTCGAGGCCGTCTCGGTGAATCCGGTCGACACCAAGGTGCGTTCGCCGAAGCCGCAGGTCGAGGCGCAGCCCAAGGTGCTGGGCTATGACGCGGCCGGCGTCATCCAGGCCGTCGGCGCCTCCGTCGTCGGCTTCAAGCCCGGCGACCGCGTCTATTACGCCGGCGACGTGACCCGCCCCGGCAGCAACGCGCAGCTGCAATGCGTGGATGCGCGCCTGGTCGGCCACTTGCCCGCCACGCTGGATTTCGCGCAGGCGGCCGCCTTGCCGCTGACCGCGATCACCGCCTGGGAGCTGCTGTTCGAGCGCATGCCGTATGCCTTCGACGGCGGTGGCCAGGGCCGATCGCTGCTGGTCATCGGTGGCGCCGGCGGCGTCGGCTCGATCGCGATCCAGCTGGCGAAATTGGCCGGCTTCACCGTGATCGCGACCGCCTCGCGCGAAGACACCATCGCGTGGTGCCGGAGCATGGGCGCCGACCACGTGGTCAACCATCGCGAAGCGCTGGCGCCGCAGTTGCAGGCGGCAGGCTTTGCGCAGGTCGATGCCGCGATCAACCTGGCCGATACCGATCGCTACTGGGATGCACTTGGCGAACTGATTTCGCCGCAGGGCCATGTCGGCCTGATCGTCGAGCCGGCAGGTGCGTTGCGCATCGGCGATCCCTACAAGGCCAAATGCATCGGCATCCATTGGGAGATGATGTTCTCGCGTCCGCGCTTCCAGACCGGAGACATGCACCGCCAGGGCGAGATCCTGCAGCAGGTCGCGCAACTGATCGATGCCGGCCGCCTGCGCGGCACGCTGACGTCCACGCTGTCGCCGATCAATGCGGACACCCTGCGCCAGGCGCATCGGCAACTCGAATCGGGCACCACGATCGGCAAACTCGCGCTGGCCGGCTGGCAGTGACCGGTCAGCCCTGAGAACCTGTTCAAAGCCTGTCGCGAGCGCAGCCAGGTGGCGCGTGGCGGAGCGCAGAAAGCGCAGTGTACGCGCCGTACATGAGCAACCGAGCACCGCACGCGCGCCAGATGGCAGCGCAGCAAGACGTTGAACCGGTTCCGGGCGGCACCGCAGGACCGCACCTCGCATCAAACGCTGTGCACCGTCGCCGCGGCCGTCCACAATGGGCGGCTGCGGCGGAACTTCATCGCGCCGAACATAGAACCGACATGACGTCCCTGCTCCGCCTCCGTTCCACGCAACGCTGGATCCGCCTGCTGCTCGGGCTGTTCCTGTACGGCATCGGCATCAGCCTGATGGTGCGCGCCAGCGTGGGTATTTCGCCGTGGGACGTCCTGAACCAGGGCGTCTCGCTGCAGACCGGATTGTCGTTCGGACTGGTGATCGTGCTGGTCGGCGCGCTGGTGCTGCTGGCGTGGTGGCCGCTGGGCCAGATGTTCGGCATCGGCACGGTGCTCAATGTGCTGCTGATCGGGCCGAGCGCACAGGTCGGGCTCTGGCTGGTCCCCGAGGTTCAGGGCCTGCTGCTGCAATGGACGACGTTCCTGAGCGGCCTGGTGCTGCTGGCGATCGCAACCGGCCTCTACATCGGCGCGGGCTTCGGCGCCGGCCCTCGCGACGGGCTGATGACCGGCCTGCATGCCCGCACCGGCGCGCCAATCTGGCTGGTGCGCAGCCTGATCGAAGGCTGCGTGCTGCTGATCGGCTGGTGGCTGGGCGGCAACGTCGGCTGGGGCACCCTGGTCTTCGCCGCGCTGGTCGGGCCGCTGTGCGGCATCACCCTGCCGCGCCTGCGGATGCCCGAGGCAACGGTCCCCGGGACCGCCACGCAAGCCGCCGGGCCCGCCAGCCCATAAGCGACACGGCAGCGAACCACCGCGCGTCGTCGCGAGCACATCGGAACGGTTGTATCCGCCGGCCCCGGTACCGTTGATCCGCGACCACGCCCCGCGACTTGCTTCGCAACCGGTTTGACGGCACGCTGGCATCTCCATACGCCAGCGTATCCAGCATGCCAGCCACCGGACCGACCCCCTACCCGCACCTGCTCGCACCGTTGGACCTGGGGTTCACGACCCTGCGCAATCGCGTCCTGATGGGCTCGATGCATACCGGTCTCGAGGATCATCGCCGCGACTTCCCGAAGCTGGCGGCCTATTTCGCCGAGCGGGCCGAAGGCGGTGTCGGGCTGATCGTCACCGGCGGATTCGCGCCGAACATGCAGGGCTGGCTGAAGCCGTTCGGCGGCAAGCTCGGCTGGCCCTGGGAAGCGCGCAAGCATCGCCAGGTCACCGCCGCGGTGCACGCGCACGATGCCCGGATCTGCCTGCAACTGCTGCACGCGGGCCGTTACGCCTATCACCCGCTGTCGGTCGCACCCTCGCGGATCAAGGCCCCGATCAATCCGTTCACGCCACGCGCGTTGTCGGCACGCGGCGTGGAAAGCACCATCGATGCCTACGCGCGTGCCGCACGGCTGGCGCGCGACGGTGGCTACGACGGTGTCGAGGTCATGGGCTCGGAAGGCTATCTGATCAACCAGTTCCTCAGCGCGCGCACCAACCGGCGCAAGGATCACTGGGGCGGCAGCGTGGCGCAGCGCATGCGCTTCGCGACCGAGATCGTGCGACGCGTCCGCGAGGCCTGCGGCCCCGACTTCATCATCATCCATCGACTGTCGATGCTCGAACTGGTCCCGGAAGGCTCGGACTGGAACGAGATCGTGCAACAGGCCCAGGCGATCGAGGCCGCAGGCGCGACGATCCTCAACACCGGCATCGGCTGGCATGAGGCACGCGTGCCGACGATCGCGACCTCGGTGCCGCGCGCCGCGTTCGCAGGCGTTACCGCGAAACTGCGCCCGCACGTCGCCCTGCCGCTGGTGGCGACCAATCGCATCAACATGCCCGAGGTCGCCGAAGCCGTGCTGGCGACCGGCGGCGCCGACCTGGTGTCGATGGCGCGCCCGTTGCTGGCCGATCCGCAGTGGGTCGCCAAGGCGCGCGACAACCGCGCGCAAGCGATCAACACCTGCATCGCCTGCAACCAGGCCTGCCTGGACCATGTGTTCCAGAACCGCACCGCGAGCTGCCTGGTCAATCCGCGCGCATGCGCGGAGACCGAACTCGACTATCGACCCACGGCATCGCCGAAACGCATTGCCGTGGTCGGCGCGGGACCGGCGGGACTGGCCTGCGCGACGATCGCGGCCGGGCGTGGCCATCACGTGACCCTGTTCGATGCCGCCGCCGAGATCGGTGGCCAGTTCAACATGGCCAAGCGCATTCCCGGCAAGGAGGAGTTCCACGAAACCTTGCGCTATTTCGGCCACCGCATCGGCGAGACCGGCGTCGTGCTCCAACTCGGCACCACCGTGACGCCCGACCGCCTGCAAGGCTACGATGAGATCGTGCTCGCCACCGGCGTGGTCCCGCGCGCGGTCGATTTCGCGGGTCACACGCATGCCAAGGTCGTCAGCTATCTCGATGTGCTGCAGGGGCGTGTGGCGGTCGGCAAGCGCGTGGCGATCATCGGCGCGGGCGGCATCGGTTTCGACGTTGCAGAATTCCTCGTGCAGCAAGGACCCTCGCCGAGTCTGGATCCAGCGGCATGGATGCGCGAATGGGGGGTCGATCCCAGCTTCGAACGCGCCGGTGGATTGGCGACGCCGCAGGTCGAGCCTGCCGCGCGCCAGGTCTGGCTGCTGCAACGCAGCCCGGGCAAGCCCGGCGCGCGACTGGGCAAGACCACCGGCTGGATCCACCGCAGCACGCTCAAGCACAAGGGCGTGCAGATGCTCGGTGGCGTCAACTATGCCGGCGTCGACGACAACGGCATGCGCATCATCGTCGATGGCCAGGAACAATGCCTACCGGTCGATCACGTCGTGGTCTGCGCCGGGCAGGAACCGTTGCGCGCATTGCATGCGCCGTTGCTCTCATCGGGAAAGCAACCGCACCTGATCGGCGGCGCCGATGTCGCGGCCGAACTCGATGCCAAGCGCGCGATCGCGCAGGCGGCGAGACTCGCGGCGTCGCTGTAAACGACACCACGCCAACAGCGCGCGCACTGCAGCACGCGTTGTCGTTTCGATGCACGACATGAATGCGCGGCGTACCTGCTCCGCCATGGAGGCCTGCAGACGCGCATGGCGGCAGCACATCGAGGTCTTCAAGATGTTAAATGCGCCGCTTTCGTATTCAGGAAAGGTTTTGTAAGAGACCGTTACCTTGCGCGCACTTTCCCGCTGGGTCGTTCGGTGGGATCCGGCCCGGTCCGCAATCCTGCAGACATTGGCGCCCGGGCGATCAACAGCAGCCGCAAGGCTGGTCATGCGACATAGCACGTCGCCGCCCTCCCCAATACGCCATGTCGTTCCGCACGCTGGATGCCTCCGCATCCCCCGCAACGGAACGGCGCAACGCAGCAAGGAGTCCATCGATGAAATTGGCCTGGATCATGTGGCTGGCCTCTGTGCTGCCGCCACAAGCCGCCGATTCCCTGTGTCTGAGCACCACGGTGTACCTGGAGGCACGCGATCAGTCCGAGCGCGGCCAGCAGGCCGTTGCCGAGGTCGCGCTGCGTCGTGAAGAGAGTGGCCTGTGGGGCGACTCGATGTGCGATGTCGTCACCGCGCGCAAACAGTTCGCACCGACCATCGTGTCGCCGCAGACGCGCCTGGGCAACGCCGATGCCTGGGTCCGCGCGGTCACGGTCTCGCTGGAATCGCAGCGCAACTGGCAGCTGCCGATCGGCGAACGCAAGGAAATCGTCCCCGGCGCCAGCCACTTCATGGCCCATGCGATCGCATCGCCGAGCTGGAGCAATGCGCGCCAGGTGGCCACGATCGGCGACCATACGTTCCTGAGGGTGCAGTCCCTGCGCCCGCGCGGTGGCTGAAGCCGCCAGACGCACGCACGCAGCTGTATTGCACTGCAGCCGCGACACCACCGATGCAACAGACCGGCGCACGCGCCCTGATCGCGTTTGCACGCGCCCGGGTCCATGATGGCGGCTTCCTTCAACCGGATGCCCACCATGAAACTGCACACCTCCTCCGGCGCCTGCTCACTGGCCGACCATATCGCCCTGCACTGGATCGGGCAGCCGTTCGAGGTTCGCGTGGTCGCGCGCGAAGAGCGCAAATCAGAGGCCTTCCTCGCGCTCAATCCGGCCGGCGCGGTCCCGGTGCTGGAAGACGATGGCTGGGTGCTGACGCAGAACGCGGCCATCCTCAATTACCTGGTCGACCGTTTTCCGGAATCCGGCCTGGGCGGCGATGGCAGTGCCCGCGGTCGCGCGGATGTGAATCGCTGGCTGTCGTTCTTCAACGCCGACGTGCATCCCTCGTTCCATCCGCTGTTCGGCAGCACCTCATATCTCGATGAAGCGGCCGCGCAGCAGACCAAGGAGGCCGCCAGGAAAAAACTGCGCGGTTATTTCGAGCGCGTGAACGCACAGCTCGATGGCCGCGACTACATCACCGGCGCCCGCTCGATCGCCGATCCCTATCTGTTCGTGGTCACGCGCTGGGCCAAGGCCATGGGCGTCGACCTGGCCGGACTGCCGCACCTGGATGCGTTCTTCGCGCGCATGCTGGCCGACGATGGCGTGCGCGCAGCCATGCAGACCGAAGGACTGTCCGCTTAAGGCCCTGCGATCGGGTTCATGCATTCACGGCGGCGGATCGCGCAAGCGCCGTCGCCGTGATGGCTTGAAGCGCTCCGTCTTGAAGCGCTTAGTTCTGGAGCACCTCGTCCTGAGCGCTTCGTCTTGCGTGCTTGCTATGGAAGCGTCGCGTCGTGCACCAGCACCCCGTCAGACAACGCTTGCGACGTCGGCGGGCACCCGCACCGCGCCTTCCATCAGCACGCGTGCGCTGCGGCTCATGATGGCCTTGGTGACCGTCCACTGGCCATCGACTTCGTTCGCTTCTGCGCCGACACGCAAGGTGCCGGACGGATGCCCGAACCGCACCGACGTCCTTGCACCGCCACCTGCCGCCAGGTTCACCAGCGTGCCGGGGATCGCCGCTGCAGTCCCGATCGCGACCGCGGCCGTCCCCATCATGGCGTGATGCAGCTTGCCCATCGACAACGCGCGCACGCGCAGGTCGATATCGCCCGCCGCCACGGCTTTTCCGCTCGATGCCACGTAATCGGCCGCAGGTGCCACGAAGGCGACCTTGGGCGTGTGCTGGCGCCTGGGCGCCTCCGACACGTCGGCGATCAGGCCCATGCGCACTGCGCCGTGCGCGCGGATGGTCTCGAACATCGCCAGCGCCTTCGCGTCGCCGTTGATCGCGTCCTGCAGTTCGCTGCCGCTGTATCCGATCGCCGCCGCATCGATGAAGATCGTCGGGATACCGGCATTGATCAACGTGGCGCGCAGGATGCCGACGCCAGGCACGTCCAGATCATCGACCAGGTGCCCGGTCGGGAACATGCTGTTCCGGGCAAGGGCACCTCCGCCATCGCCGTCGCCTTCATCCGCTGGATCGACGAACTCCAGCACGATCTCGGCGGCCGGGAAGGTCACGCCATCGAGTTCGAAATCGCCGGTCTCCTGCACCTGCCCGTCAGCGATCGGCACGTGCACGATGATGGTCTTGCCGATGTTGGCCTGCCAGACGCGCACGGCGAAGGTCCCGTCCTGCGGAAGGCGTGCCGGATCGATGAAACCGTTGGCGATCGCGAACGGCCCGACCGCGGTGCTGAGATTGCCGCAGTTGCCGCTCCAGTCGACGAAGGCGGTATCGATCGAGACCTGTCCATACAGATAGTCGACATCATGGCCGGGCTGCGTGGCCGGCCCGATGATCACGCATTTGCTGGTGCTCGAGGTCGCGCCGCCCATGCCGTCGGTGTGCTTGGCGTATGGATCGGGCGAACCGATGACGCGCATCAGCAACGCATCCCGCGCCGCGCCGGGGACTTGCGCCGCCGCCGGCAGGTCCTGCAGGCGGAAGAACACGCCCTTCGATGTGCCGCCACGCATGTAGGTGGCGGGGATGCGGAGTTGGGGCAGTGGCTTCATGTGTCGTCCTGATGCTTGGAAGGAGTCAAAACAGGGAGGCCTGGACCCGCCGCGGCGGCTCGGGACCCAGCTCCCAACGCCCCAGGGTCGTATAGCGGTACGGCTTGCCGCCACCCACCACCAGTTCGAAGGCATCGATGACGACATCGATCTCCGGAATCTTCCGGGACCTTGGCATCACGCCATGAAAACCATAGCTCACGGTGACATGCGCACTGTGTCGCCCGCCCATGGGCAGGCCTTCCTCGGCAATCGCGGCGTTGATCGCGTCGACCAGCGCATCGACCTTTCCGGACCCTCCGTGCACCCGCACATCGACGTTCGCGCTTCCGCGCCCGTTCGTCTCGCATTGCAGGCGATCCAGCGACAGCGTGAATGCCTGCGCCTGCACGCGAGCTCCGGCCAGCAGCAGGCGTCGACGTATCTCCGGCGTGTCCTTGTAGCGATCCGAAAAGCTCTGGTGCAGGAGGTCGAAGGGAAAGACCTCGGCGCCCAGCACGTCCAGCACGCCATGCGCTTCCAGCTGTTCCGAGATCGCATCAGTACAGCGCGCACGCAGCCGCGCCAGAAACAGCAGGCGGGGCCCACCGCTTCCACGCTGCCACCACACATCGGACAGGACGTCACCCGAAGGACTTCCTCCGGAAGACGATACCGGCAACCCGGCGCGGCGCATGCCCAGATCAGGCCCCATCCGGAATCTCGGGCTCGACCAGCTTCGCCAGCAGTTCCAGCGATTCCTGCCACCCGAGGTAACAGAAGTCGACCGGAATCGCCGCTGGAATGCCTTCCTGCAGGACCTGCAGGTCGGTGCCACCGATGCTGCTGGTCAGTGTCACCGTGACTTGGATCGTGCCGGGCAGGCCCGGGTCCTCGAAGCGGTCGGTGTAGCGCAGCCGCTCGTTGGGCACGAGTTCGACATAGTGGCCGCCGAATGCATGACTGGAGCCGGTGCTGAAATTGGTGAACGACATGCGGTAGCCGCCGCCGACCCGCGCGTCCATCTCATGGACCTTGCCGATGAAGCCGTGCGGCGGCAGCCATTTGACCATCGCATCGGGATCGAGGAAGGCACGGTACACGCGCTCGGGTGGTGCGCGCAGCACGCGGTGCAGGCGGACGGTGCCGGTGTCGGGGCTGGAATCGCGGGTCATGATCGGTCTCCTGTGGATGGGCTTACCGTTCTACGACGAACGGGTCAGGCGACTTTCGACGCCAGGAAGTCCTGCGCGAACCGCTGCAGCACGCCACCGGCCTCGTAGATCGACACCTCCTCCTCGGTATCCAGGCGACAGATGACCGGCACGGCGAGCTGGGTGCCGTCGGTCCGGTGGATCCGCAGCGTCAGGTCGGCACGCGGGGTGCGTGCGCCGACGACGTCGTAGGTCTCGGTGCCGTCCAGGCCCAGCGTCAGGCGGGTCGTGCCGGGCTGGAACTCCAGCGGCAGCACGCCCATGCCGATCAGGTTGGTGCGATGGATCCGCTCGAAGCCCTCGGCGACGATCGCTTCCACGCCGGCCAGGCGCACGCCCTTGGCGGCCCAGTCGCGCGAGCTGCCCTGTCCGTAGTCGGCGCCGGCAACGATGATCAGCGGCTGCTTGCGGTCCATGTAGGCCTCGATCGCTTCCCACATGCGCACCACCCGCCCCTCGGGTTCGATGCGCGCCAGCGATCCCTGCCTGACCTGCCCATCGACAACGGCCATCTCGTTGACCAGCTTCGGGTTCGCGAACGTGGCGCGCTGCGCGGTCAGGTGGTCGCCGCGATGGGTCGCGTACGAATTGAAGTCCTCTTCCGGCACGCCCATCTTCGCCAGGTACTCGCCGGCCGCGCTGTTGGCCATGATCGCGTTCGACGGCGACAGGTGGTCGGTGGTGATGTTGTCGCCAAGCACTGCCAGCGGCCGCATGCCGGTCAGCGTGCGCTCGCCGGCGAGCGCGCCTTCCCAGTAGGGCGGGCGGCGGATGTAGGTGCTCTGCGGGCGCCAGTCGTACAGTGGATCGACGCGCTCGCCGTTGTCGACGACCAGCTTGAACATCGGGCCATAGACGGCGCGGAACTGCTCGGGCTTGACGCTGGCCTTGACCACCGCGTCGATCTCTTCGTCGCTGGGCCACAGGTCCTTCAGCGTGACCGGCCTGCCGTCGTGGTCGAGGCCGAGCACATCCTTCTCGATGTCAAAGCGGACCGTGCCGGCGATCGCATACGCGACCACCAGCGGCGGCGACGCCAGGAACGCCTGCTTGGCATAGGGATGGATCCGCCCGTCGAAATTGCGGTTGCCCGACAGCACCGCGGTCGCATAGAGATCGCGCTCGATGACTTCCTTCTCGATCGCCGGGTCCAGCGCGCCGCTCATGCCATTGCAGGTGGTGCAGGCGAAGGCCACGATGCCGAAGCCGAGCTGTTCGAGCTCAGGCAACAGCCGGGCCTCTTCGAGATACAACTGCACGGCCTTCGATCCCGGCGCCAGCGAAGACTTCACCCACGGCTTGCGGGTCAGGCCGGCGCGGTTGGCATTGCGTGCCAGCAGGCCGGCGGCGATGACGTTGCGCGGATTGCTGGTGTTGGTGCAACTGGTGATTGCGGCAATGATGACCGCGCCATCGGGCATCAGGCCCTGCGCTTCCTCGGCCTGGGCCGCGGCCAGCCCGACCGCGATGCCGCGCTCGGCCAACGCCGAGGTCGGCAGGCGACGATGCGGGTTGGACGGGCCGGCCATGTTGCGCACGACGCTCGACAGGTCGAACGTCAGCACGCGCTCGTATTCGGCCGTGACCAGGTCGTCGGCCCACAGGCCGGCGGTCCTGGCGTAGATTTCGACAAGCTGGATCTGCGCGTCCTCGCGTCCGGTCAGGCGCAGGTAATCGATGGTCTGCCCGTCGATGTAGAACATCGCCGCGGTCGCGCCGAACTCCGGCGTCATGTTCGAGATCGTCGCGCGGTCGCCGATCGTCAGCGCATTGGCGCCTTCGCCGTAGAACTCGATGAACGCGCCGACCACCTTCTGCGCACGCAGGAACTCGGTCAATGCCAGCACGACGTCGGTGGCGGTGATGCCGGGCGCGGGACGTCCGGTCAGCTCGACGCCGATGATGTCGGGCAGGCGCATCCACGACGCGCGACCGAGCATGACATTCTCCGCTTCGAGCCCGCCCACGCCGATCGCGATGACGCCGAGCGCATCGACGTGGGGTGTGTGGCTGTCGGTACCGACGCAGGTATCGGGGAACGCGACGCCGCGGCCGTCGTCGGCTTGCTGGACATAGATCACCGGCGACATCTTCTCCAGGTTGATCTGGTGCATGATGCCGTTGCCCGGCGGGATCACGTCGACGTTGCGGAACGCCTGCTTCGTCCAGTCGATGAAATGGAAACGGTCGGCGTTGCGGCGATCCTCGATCGCGCGGTTCTTGCTGAAGGCGTCAGGATCGAAACCACCGCATTCGACCGCCAGCGAGTGGTCGACGATCAACTGCACCGGCACGACCGGATTGACCTTGGCCGGATCCCCACCCTGGTCGGCGATCGCGTCGCGCAGGCCGGCAAGGTCGACCAGCGCGGTCTGCCCGAGGATGTCGTGGCAGACCACGCGCGCCGGAAACCACGGGAAATCCAGGTCACGGCGGCGCTCGATCAACTGCGTCAACGCATCCGGCAGCAGCGCGGGATCGCAACGGCGCACCAGGTTCTCGGCAAACACGCGCGAGGTGTACGGCAGGGTCGCATAGGCGCCGGGCTTGATCGCGTCGACGGCGGCGCGCGCATCGAACCAGTCGAGCTGGCTGCCGGGAAGGGGTTTGCGGTGCTGGCTGTTCATGGCTGGCTGGGGTCTGCAGGCGTGGATCGGGGGTCGAAGATCGGATCGCGAACGGCGGGGTGCAGCGGGAGCGCGGAACCGGGAACGCGGGGATCAGCATGCGGAGCCAGGATCGCCGGCCCCGCACGCCCGATGCCCCACGGACACGCGTCGGTGCTCAGCGCTCGGCGATCGGCACGAACACCTGGTCCTCGGGACCGGTGTAGTTCGCGCTCGGGCGGATGATCTTGCCGTCGATGCGCTGCTCGATGATATGCGCACTCCAGCCAGCGGTCCGCGCGATGACGAACAGCGGCGTGAACATCGCCGTCGGCACACCCATCATGTGGTAACTGACCGCGCTGAACCAGTCGAGGTTGGGGAACATCTTCTTGATGTCCCACATCACCGCTTCCAGGCGCTCGGCGATGTCGTACATCTTGCGGCTGCCGGCCTCGTCGGAGAGCTCGCGCGAGACTTCCTTGATGACCTCGTTGCGCGGATCGCTGACGGTATAGACCGGATGGCCGAAGCCGATGATGACTTCCTTGCGCTCCACGCGCGCCTTGATGTCGGCCTCGGCCTCGTCCGGCGTGTCGTAACGCTTCTGGACCTCGAACGCGACCTCGTTGGCGCCGCCGTGCTTCGGCCCGCGCAAGGCGCCAATGCCGCCGGTGATCGCGCTGTGCATGTCGCTGCCGGTGCCGGCGATGACGCGGCATGCGAACGTCGAGGCATTGAACTCGTGCTCGGCGTACAGGATCAGGCTGGTGTGCATCGCCTTGACCCAGGACTCGCGCGGCTCGAAGCCGTGCAGCAGGTGCAGGAAGTGCCCGCCGATGGAATCGTCGTCGGTCTCGACATCGATCGCGCGGCCGTTGTGGCTCCAGTGGTACCAGTACAGCAGCATCGAACCCAGCGACGCCATCAGCTTGTCGGCGATGTCGCGCGCGCCCGGATGGTTGTGGTCGTCCTTCTCCGGCGACACGCAGCCCAGCACCGACACGCCGGTCCGCATCACGTCCATCGGATGCGCCGACGGCGGCAGTTCTTCCAGCGCGGCCTTGACCGCGGCCGGGATGCCGCGCAACGATTTCAGCTTGGCCTTGTAGCCGCGCAGTTCGGACGCGCTCGGCAGCTTGCCGTGCACCAGCAGGTAGGCGATTTCTTCGAATTCGCTGGTGCGTGCCAGGTCGAGGATGTCGTAGCCGCGGTAATGCAGGTCGTTGCCGCTGCGGCCGACCGTGCACAGGGCGGTGTTGCCGGCGGCGGTGCCGCTGAGCGCGACGGATTTCTTCGGCTTGAAGCCGGGGGCAGTGCTGGCGGTGTTGTCGCTCATCTGGGGTCTCCCGTGAATGCCTGGATGCGGGTACGCCCGGCTTGCGGGCCTCCCGGCGGAACGGTGCTTATTTCTTCGCGGCGAACAGGGCGTCGAGGCGCTGTTCGAACGCGTGGTAGCCGATGCGCTCGTAGAGCTCCTCGCGGGTCTGCATCGTGTCGACGACCGATTGCTGGTGGCCGTCGCGGCGCACCGCGGTATAGACGTTCTCGGCGGCCTTGTTGGCGGCGCGGAACGCCGACAGCGGGAACAGCTGGATCGCGACGCCGGCCGATGCCAGCTCATCGCGCGTGAACAGCGGCGTCTTGCCGAACTCGGTGATGTTGGCCAGCACCGGGACCTTGACCGCGTCGACGAAGCGGCGATAGGTCTCCAGGTCGTAGGCGGCCTCGGCAAAGATGCCGTCCGCGCCCGCCTCGACGCAGGCGATCGCCCGCGCGATGGCGGCATCGACGCCATCGACCTGGATCGCATCGGTGCGCGCGATCAGGAAGAAGTCCGGATCGGTCCTGGCATCGGCAGCCGCCTTGACGCGATCGGCCATCTCGCCCTGCGACACGATCTCCTTGCCGGGACGATGGCCGCAGCGCTTGGCGCCGACCTGGTCCTCGATATGGCACGCGGCGGCACCGGCTTTGATCAGCGACTTGACCGTGCGCTCGATGTTGAACGCGCTGGCGCCGAAGCCGGTATCGATGTCGACCAGCAGCGGCAGGTCGCAGACGTCGGTGATCCGGCGCACGTCGATCAGCACGTCTTCCAGCGTATTGATGCCCAGGTCCGGCAGCCCGAGCGAGCCCGCGGCGACGCCGCCGCCCGACAGGTAGATGGCGCGGAAGCCGGCGCGCTTGGCCAGCAGGGCGTGGTTGGCGTTGATCGCCCCGATCACCTGCAGCGGCGATTCGGCGGCGAGGGCGGCGCGGAATTGCGCGCCAGGGGAAGCAAGGCTCATCTGAGGGACTCCAATGCAGCGAGGTGGCGCGACGGACCCGGAAAGGCGCGGCCTGCGGTCATCGGGACCGTCGCCGCGAGGTGCGACACAATCTCGCACCGAACGACCTATTGATCAATCTTGATCATTTAAATCAATATATCCAGATGAGCGATCCATCCAGTGAACACCTGATCTCGGCGCGCGAGGCCTGCGGGCTCCTCGGTATCAGCACCGCCACACTCTACGCCTACGTCAGTCGCGGGCTGTTGGAGTCGCGCCCGGGGCCCGACCACCGCAGCCGCGTCTACCGTCGCCAGGACGTCGAACGCCTGGTCCAGCGCAAGCATGCCGGGCGCGGGGCGGCCCGTGGCGCCGCGCAGAGCCTGGATCGCGGCCTGCCGGTCATGGAAACGCGGATCTCGCTGATCCGGCCCGACGGCCCGTACTACCGCGGCCACTCCGCAGTCGCGGCGGTGCGCGAGGGCGCGACGCTCGAGGACATCGCCCGCCTGCTGTGGGACTGCGGCGACGAAGATCCATTCGCGCAGCGTCCGGCCACGGCCTGGCCGGCACGCGTGCAGGCGATCGCATCCGACGCCGGCCTGCCGCCGCTGGAACGGGCGATGGCGGCGATCCCGCTGCTGGCGCTCGACATCCGTCACTCCTTCAACTCGGCGCTGCCGGTACGACGCGAGATTGCCGCTACGCTGCTGCGCCAGAACGCCGCGTTGCTGGTCGCCCGCCCGCCCGGCGCCAGCGCGGTGCATGCCCTGCTGGGCGACGCCTGGCGGCCCGGCGACGCCGGCTTCAGCGAACTGGTACGCGCCGCCCTGGTGCTGTGCGCGGATCACGAGCTCAATGTCTCGGCCTTCGCCGCGCGCGTGGTCGCCTCCACCGGCGCGCACCTGCATGCCACCGTCTGCAGCGGGCTGGCCGCCCTGTCGGGCCCGCGCCACGGCGGCGCCACCGCACGCGCCTACGCCTTGATCGCCGATGCGATGAAGGCCGACTCGGCCCCGGCCTTCATCGCGTCGCGCTGGCAGCGCGGCGACGAGCTTCCCGGCTTCGGCCACGCGTTGTATCCCGATGGCGATCCGCGTGCCGCGGAGCTGTTGCGGATGCTGCGCGAACAGCGCGCGGGCGATCCCACGATGCGCCGCATCGATGCGCTGGTGCATGGCGCGCAGGACGCCAGCGGCCAGCATCCGAATGTCGACTTCACGCTGGCGGCGATCTGCCATGCGCATGCACTGAGCGCCTCGCCGGCCCTGGTGCTGTTCGCCGCGGGCCGCTTGGCAGGATGGCTGGCGCATGCGCTGGAGCAACAGGCGCTCGGCAAACTGATCCGTCCACGCGCCAGCTACACCGGCATCCAGCCCGAGCAGGTGCCGGCAAAGACCTGATTGCAGGCACGCCGTCTCAGTCGCCAGGGTTACCGGGACGCGGGTTGACATTCATTTGCACGCGCACGACCCTGCCTGCTGCCCTTGGGCGCCCTCTTCTTTCGCGACCGCCACACTCCGATGCGCCCGCCCCGCAAGCCGCCCTCCTGCCTGCCGCTCCTTCTCCTACTGCTGGCCACCGTCATGACCCACGCTGCCTGTTCGCGCGATACACCGGCACGCAATGACGCGCCTGTCGCGCCTGCCGCGAGCGCGCCGCTGCCGGAAGCGCCTGCATGGCTGCTGCAGGTCGAAGCACTCTACGACAGCGAACTACGCGTGCCGGGACTGGAAGCGCGCACCTTCCAGCCCGAACAATGGTGGGAGGTCGCGACGCCCTTGCTGTCGCCCGCGCGCGGGTTCTCGACCGAAACCGTCGGCAGCAGCGCCGAAGGGCGTCCGCTGCGCCATATTGCCTGGGGACAGGGACCCATCACCGTACTGCTGTGGTCGCAGATGCACGGCGACGAAAGCACCGCGTCGATGACGCTGGTCGACCTGTTCCGCTTCCTCGGCGAGCATCCCGAACACCCGCTGGTCCAGCAGCTCAAGACGCGGACCAACCTGCACGTGCTGCCGGTGATGAATCCCGATGGCGCCGCCCGTTTCCAGCGGCGAAATGCTCAGGGCATCGACATCAACCGCGATGCACGCCTGCTGGCCTCGCCCGAGGCGCGCACATTGAAGGCCCTGCGCGACCGCCTGCAGCCCGCATTCGGATTCAACCTGCATGACCAGCGCGTCGGCTATCGTGTCGGCACGTCCGACATCGGCACCGCGATCGCGTTGCTGGCACCACCGTCCGACGAGAGCCGCGGCATCAACGACGTGCGCAAGCGCGCGATCGAAGTCGCCGCGGTCATCCGGATCGCGCTGGAGCCGCGCATCCCGGGACGCATCGCACGCTGGGACGACACCTTCAACCCGCGCGCGTTCGGCGACCTGATGACGCAATGGGGCACCAGCACGATCCTGATCGAATCGGGCGGCATCGAGGGCGATCCAGAAAAGCAGGCGTTGCGCCGCCTGAACTTCATCGCGCTGGTCGCGGGGCTGGAGTCGATCGCGAGCGGCAGCCATGCGGGCACCTCGCCACTGCCCTACAGCGAACTTCCTGAAAACGGTCGCACCTGGCCCGACCTGCTGATCCATGGCGGCGTGCTGGCGGTTCCGGGCCTGGACCAGGGCCGCACCGACCTGCTGGTCAATTTCCGCCATCCGCTGGCCGAGCGCGGTGGCACCATCGCCGATATCGGCGACCTGGCCGGCACCGAGGCGCGTCGCGTCATCGATGCCACGGGATTGTTCATCGTACCGATCCAGCCGGCCGCCAAGGGAGCGCATGCCGCGAAGATCGGCAACGGTGCACGCGCCTATTTCCACCTCAGCCGCGACCCGGCCGGCAAGGACATCGTCTGGACGCTGGCCGGCGATGTCGACCCGCAACACCCCAGCCCGGCACCGGCGTCCACGCCCTGACGGCCACCTGCGCGCGACAGCGCGCGATCAGCTGCCGGCGTCCGAGCCCCGATCCAGCGCACGCCGCACTTCTTCCAGCGCGTTGGGATCGTCCAGCGTCGACAGGTCGCCCGGATCGCGATGCTCGGCCAGCGCCTGCAACGAACGCCGCAGCAGCTTGCCAGAACGCGTCTTCGGCAACGCATTCACCACGTAGACCCGTGACGGCCGCGCGACCGCGCCAAGCTGGTCGGCGACGGTCTGCAGCATCTGCCGTACGGACTCGCCGGCCGCGGCCGCATCGCCTGCCCGCCTCAGCGTCGCGAAGACCACCGGCACCTGCCCCTTCAGTTCATCGTGCACGCCGACGACCGCCGCCTCGGCGACATCGGGATGGCTGGAGATCGACTCCTCGATCTCTCGCGTGCCGAGGCGGTGGCCCGCGACGTTGATGACATCGTCGGTGCGGCCGAGGATGAAGGTGTAACCGTCGTCATCGCGGATCGCCCAGTCCAGCGAGCTGTACAGCAGTTCGTTGAAATGGGAGAAGTAACTCGACAGGAAGCGTGCATCGTCGTTCCACACCGTGGTCATGCAGCCCGGCGGCAGCGGCGGCTGGATCACCAGCACCCCCTTGGTATTGGGTGCTGCCTCGGCGCCGGTCGTCTCGTCGATGACACGCAGGTTGTAGCCGGGCGTCGGCAACCCCGGCGAGCCGAACTTCACCGGCTTCATCTCCACGCCCGGCATCAGCGCCAGCACAGGCCAGCCGGTCTCGGTCTGCCAGTAGTTGTCGATGACGGTCTTGCCCAGGCCTTGATTGATCCATTGCGCGGTGGGCTCGTCGAGCGGCTCGCCGGCAAGGAACAGGTACTGCAGTTTCGACAGGTCGTATTGCGTCAGGAACGACGCATCCTGCTTCTTCAGCACGCGCACCGCGGTCGGCGACGAGAACATCGTGCGCACGCCGTAGTCGGCGCAGATCCTCCACCAGATGCCGGCATCGGGGGCCGTCGGCAGGCCTTCGTAGAGGATCGCGGTGGCCCCCGCGATCAGCGGGCCGTAGACGTTGTAGGAATGGCCGACCGCCCAGCCCACATCGGACGTCGTGAACATCACCTGCCCGGGACGGATGTCGTAGATCGCCCACATCGACAGGGCCATCGCCACCGCGTAACCGCCAACGTCGCGCTGCACGCCCTTGGGCTTGCCCGTGGTGCCGGAGGTGTACAGCAGATAGCTGGGCTCGTTGCTCTCCAGCCATTGCACCGGCACGTCGGCACCGGCATGGCGGTCACGGATCGTCGCGTAGTCGACATCGCGTCCTTCGACGCGTGCGTAGCCTGGATCGAGTCCGCGCCCGACGATCAGCACATGCGGCGGTGGTGACGACGCTTCGGCGCAGGCGGCATCGACCAGCGGCTTGTAGGGAATGACCTTGCCGCCACGGCTGCCGGCATCGGCGGCAATGAGCAGCTTCGGCTTGGCGTCGTCGATGCGCAGCGCGAGGTTGTGCGCGGCAAATCCGCCGAACACCACCGAGTGAACGGCGCCGATGCGTGCACAGGCCAGCATCGCGAACACCGCCTCGGCCATGTTGGGCATGTAGATGACGACGCGGTCGCCACGCTGCACATCCAGCGCCTGCAGTACGGCGGCGAAGTCATTGACCTCGCGATGCAACTGTCGATAGCTGATCTCGTGCGTCTGTCCGGTTTCCGTCGAGATCGCCACCAGTGCCAACTGCTCACCACGTGCATCGAGGTGCCGGTCGACGGCGTTGTAGCACAGGTTGGTTTCACCACCCACGAACCAGCGCCGGAATGGCGGGTTGTCGTATTCGAGGATCGTCTGCGGCGGCGTGTGCCAATGGATGGCACGCGCATGCTCGGCCCAGAACGCTTCGGGCGCTTCGATCGAGCGGCGATGGAAGTCGGTGTAGTCCATGACAGCGATCCAGGTTGGCGGCAGCTGCCACCGAATCTAGCCGAGGCGGGCGTGCCGGACCGTGAGACCTTGGTCGAATGCCATGTCTCAGGCCACCTGCATCAGGTCGCTGCAAACGTTTTTTCCCGGCGCAAATGCACGCATCCCGGTTCAGCGCTGCATCGGCGTGCCGCGCCGGAGTCGAGCCTCGCCGGCCCTGTCCCCCGGTATCAACGCCAGCCGCACGCTCGAAACGCGCGAGGGACGCGCCGGAGGCGCGCCGAAGCAGAAGCGCGGCGAGCCGGCGAGCCCGTCCGTGCGTCAGGCCGGCCTGTGGATCGCGAAGACCTTCTTGACGTGCACCTGGCTGTCCCAGCTGCATTCGGCATCGCGGCATACCAGGAAGACATCCCCCTTGCCGAACACGCCCTCGTTCCCCGGACCATCCACGAAGCCGACCTCGCCTTCCAGCAGGTGCATCAGTTCGTAATGCCGGTAACGCATGGCCGTGCGCGTGTACGGCGTCGAGTCCCAGGTCCCGCACATGAACTCGCCGTCCAGCGAGCGGTAGTCGGTGAAACTGCGGCATTGCGGGGTCGGCGTCGTCAGCAGTTCCGCCAGCGGCGCTCCCGAAGGCTGCAGCGCGGCCGACTCGTCGATCGGCACCAGCCCTTGCGCAGCCCCTGCGGTCGCACTGCAGCGCATGAAGATGATCGTCGCCGCCTTCGCGCACCGCCACTGCAGGGCAACACCGGCCGGCACGACCAGGCTTGCGTCGGTTGCCAGCGTGGTCGACTGCCCATCGGCAACCAGCACAACCTCGCCTTCGAGCACGATCAGGAATTCGTCATGCGACTGCGCAGGCGAGTCACCCGAGCCTGCGGGCAGGATCAGCCGCCCCAGCGTCACAGGGCCTTCCGGCAACGCCAGCCAGTCCCTGCCCGCAGACCAGGCCTCGGCTGCGGACACGCCATCACGCACCGGCGTCAACGCCGCATAGCGCCGCAGATCGAGGAACGCGGGAACAGCAGCAGGCACGACCGGCATGGCGGGCATCCAGGTAGAAAAGATGCCATGAGCCTAGCGGAGCAGGCGCGGAAGTACGCACCAAATGCGTGCCCGACACAGCGTGGACATGCGGCGCTCCGGGCCTGTGCCAGGTGGTGATGCTGCAACGCGCGCAAAAGAAAAGCCAGCCGTGTCCGGCTGGCTTTTGGTCACATCAACAGCGGATACCCTCGTCGAAGGGCGCCGGTGTTCAGCCCAGCAGGTGGGCGACGCCGCTGCGCTCTTCCTCGAGCTCGGCCAGCGTCTTGTTGATCGCCTGCTGGCTGAAGTCGTCGACCGGCAGGTCCTTGACCAGCGTGTACTCGCCGTTCTCGGTGGTCACCGCGAAACCGAAGATCAGGCCCTCGGGGATGCCGTAGCTGCCGTCGGACGGCACGCCCATCGTCACCCACTTGCCGTTGCTGCCCAGCACCCAGTCGCGCACGTGGTCGATCGCGGCGTTGGCGGCCGAAGCGGCCGACGACAGGCCGCGTGCTTCGATGATCGCGGCGCCGCGCTTGCCGACCTGCGGGATGAAGGTGTTGGCGTTCCAGTCGGCGTCGTTGATCTTGTCCTTCAACGAAGCGCCGGCGACGGTCGCGAAGCGGTAGTCGGGGTACATGGTCGGGCTGTGGTTGCCCCAGACAACCAGGCTGTCGATGTCGCCCACGGCGACGCCGGCCTTGCCAGCGAGCTGGCTCAGCGCGCGGTTGTGGTCGAGGCGCAGCATCGCGGTGAAATTCCTGGCCTTCAGGTCCGGTGCCGACTTCATCGCGATGTAGGCGTTGGTGTTGGCCGGGTTGCCGACCACCAGCACCTTGACGTCGCGCGAGGCGACCTTGTTCAGCGCTGCACCCTGTGCGGTGAAGATCTTCGCGTTCTCCAGCAGCAGGTCCTTGCGCTCCATGCCCGGGCCGCGCGGACGCGCACCGACCAGTAGGGCCACGTCGACGTCCTTGAACGCGACTTCCGGATCGTCGGTGCCGACCACGCCGGCCAGCAGCGGGAACGCGCAGTCTTCAAGCTCCATGATCACGCCCTTGAGCGCGGCCTGGGCCTTGTCGATCGGCAGTTCCAGCAACTGCAGGATCACCGGCTGGTCCTTGCCCAGCATTTCGCCGGAAGCGATGCGGAACAACAGCGCGTAGCCGATCTGACCGGCGGCGCCGGTGACTGCAACTCGAACGGGAGCTTTCATGGACATGTCCTCGTGTACCGTGGGGAATACGGCCATCGCTCAGTAGACGCGATAGCCAAGTGGGGTGAGTTTTTCCTGCAATGCCGCAGTGTCGTAACCGCGGATGACATCCTGGCCGATCACCGTCACCGGCACGCCGCGCGCGCCAATGGCGCGCAGGGCGCGTTCGCCTTGCGGTGTATCGATGTCGAGCACCTTGTAACGCACGTCGGCGGCGTCGAATTCCTTGCGCTGCCTGCGGCAATAGCCGCACCACTGCGCCGCCAGCATCACGATGCGGTCTTCGCCGGTGAGGTGGCGCGGGTCGTCGGCATGCAGCGAGGCCTGGGCATCGCCGCGGACATGGAGCAGCGCGCCTGCGACCACCACCAGGACCAGCCAGCCGAATGCGCGCATGCCGGGCCGGTCCGCCTCAGCGCAGCTCTTCGAAGAACGCGCGAATCCGCTCCAGCCCCGGCGCCAGCTGCGACGTCGGGCAGGTATAGCTGATCCGGAGCGCACGCGGCTCGCCGAACGCCGATCCCGGCACGCAGGCCACGCCCTTGGCGTCGAGCAGCGCATTGCAGAAATCGACATCGTTGGCGATCAGGGTCCCGTCATGCGACTTGCCGAACGCGACGCTGATGTCCGGGAACACGTAGAACGCACCCTGCGGTTTCGGGCAGACGACGCCGGGAATGCTGGCCAGCATCGCGACGACCTGGTCGCGCTTGGCCTGGAACTCCGCGCATTTCTGCTGCGGCACGTCCTGCGGCCCCGACAGCGCGGCGGCCGCGGCGGCGGCGGCGACTTCGGTCACGCAGGTGATGTTGTTGGAGTTGAGCGTGGTGACCGCCCTGGCGATCACTTCCGGGCCGGCCATGAAGCCCACGCGCCAGCCGGGCATGCCGTAGGTCTTGGACAGCGAGTCGATGAAGATCACGCGATCGCGCAGTTCCGGACGCGCCTGCACGAAGTTGTGGTAGCCCACGCCGTCGAACACCATCGTGTTGTAGATGTCGTCGGTGATGACCCAGGTATCGGGATGGCGTGCGATCACGTCGGCCAGCGCGGCGATTTCCTCGCGGGTGTAGACCATGCCGGTCGGGTTGGACGGGTTGTTGAACAGGAACAGCTTGGGCTTGCGTGCCAGCGCCTCGTCCAGCTGCGCCGGCGTCAGCTTGTAGTCCTGCGATGCCGGACAGGCCAGCAGTTGGACATCCGCGTTCAGGATCTCGGCGATATCGACATAGCTGGTCCAGTACGGCGTCGGGAACGCGAAACCGTCGCCGTCGTCCAGCAGCGCCTCGGCGATCGAATAGATCAGATTCTTGGCGCCGATGCCGACCGCGCAGTTGGCGCGACTGTAGCCCTCGAGGCCGAGCGCCTGGATATGCTCCAGGAACGCGTCCAGCACGGCGTCGCCACCGCGGTTGCTGCCGTACTGGCCGGAATCGGTCTCGAGCGCGGCGCGAGCGGCCTCATAGACGTGCGCGCCGGGCAGAAAGTTGGGCACGCCGATCGAGAAACTGATGACGTCCCGCCCTTCGGCCTTCAATCGCTTCGCTTTCTCAGCGACCAACATGATGGCGCTGGGCTTTGCACGGCCCATGCGCTTGGCCAACTGGGGCATTCAGTGAACCTCGGAGACGGTGGACGACGACGGAAGAACGGCGATGGCCGGGCGCCGCAGTCGCTGCGGCGCGCCGGATTTTATCATGGCGGCCCGTCGCGTCGGCCTCCCTGACTGCGGGCGGCCGTTGGCCTGCACGCCCGGACCGGGCCGGAGATCCGGCGCCGGCGGGCGGACCGCTCAGACAGACCCGCTCAGGTCGGACCGACCAGAGCTGCCGGCCAGATCAGCCCAGGCCGGCGCGCCCCGCGAGCTCAGGCCGGCCAGCTCAGGCCGCGAGGATCTTGTTCCACTCGGCCACGCGGTCGGCCTTGGCCGCCAGGGCCGCCTCGGCGTCGCCCTCGATCCTGATCGACTTGATCGCATCGCCCTGCTTGATCGCATCGACGACGTCCAGGCCTTCGACGACCTTGCCGAACACGGTGTGCTTGCCGTCCAGCCAGTCGGTCTTGATGTGGGTGATGAAGAACTGGCTGCCATTGGTGCTCGGACCGGCATTGGCCATCGACAGCACGCCACGCTCATGCGGAACGCCATTGCTGGTCTCGTCCTCGAACCGGTAGCCCGGGCCGCCGGTGCCGGTGCCGTTCGGACAGCCGCCCTGGACCATGAAATCGGGGATCACGCGGTGGAAGTTCAGGCCGTCATAGAAGCCGCGACGGGCCAGATTGACGAAATTGGCGACCGTCAGGGGGGCCTTGTCGGCGTGCAGATCGACCTTGATCGTGCCGCGATCGGTATCAAAAGTGGCGGTCAGGCTCATTTATTCATCTCCGGATGCCCAGCAGGGGCGGTTGACCCGATATAATAACCGGCTTCCCTCCGCTACCACCCGCGCCCTGCCCATCGATCGGCACCAGGGTGCGGCATTCCCGATGCCCGAATCCATGTCCATCGAACGCCTGCGCAATATCGCCATCGTCGCCCACGTCGACCATGGCAAGACCACCCTCGTTGACTGCCTGCTGAAGCAGTCCGGCACCCTGTCCGATCGCACGGTGCTTGCCGAGCGCGTGATGGACAGCAATGACCAGGAAAAGGAACGTGGCATCACGATCCTGGCCAAGAACACCGCCATCACCTGGCAAGGCAACCGCATCAACATCGTCGATACGCCCGGACACGCCGACTTCGGTGGCGAGGTCGAGCGCGTGCTGTCGATGGTCGACTCGGTGCTGATCCTGGTCGACGCGATGGACGGCCCGATGCCGCAGACGCGGTTCGTGACCCAGAAGGCGTTCGCGATGGGCTTCAAGCCGATCGTCGTCGTCAACAAGATCGACCGCCCGGGCGCCCGTCCGGACTGGGTCATCGACCAGGTGTTCGACCTGTTCGACAAGCTGGGCGCGACCAACGAGCAGCTCGACTTCCCGATCGTCTACGCCTCGGCGCTGCATGGCTATGCCAGCCTCGACGACAGCGCCCGCGACGGCGACATGACCCCGCTGTACGAGGCGATCATGCAGCACGTGGCGCCGCCGTCGGTCGATCCCGATGGCCCGTTCCAGATGCGCATCAGCCAGCTGGACTACAACAATTTCGTCGGCGTCATCGGCATCGGCCGCATCCAGCGCGGCACGCTGAAGAAGAACATGCCGGTCTCGGTCATCGACCGTGAAGGCAAGAAGCGCCAGGGCAAGGTCCTGCAGGTGCTCGGCTTCATGGGCCTGGAGCGCATCGAGCAGGACACCGCCGGCGCCGGCGACATCGTCGCGATCTCCGGCATCCAGGAGCTGACCATCTCCGACACCGTCTGCGCGCTCGACACGCCGGAAGCGCTGCCCGCGCTGACCGTCGACGAGCCGACGATCAGCATGACCTTCCAGGTCAACAACTCGCCGTTCGCAGGTAACAAGGACCTGTCGGGTGGCAAGTTCCTGACCAGCCGCCAGATCCGCGACCGCCTCGAGCGCGAGCAGGTCCACAACGTAGCGCTGAAGGTCGAGCAGGGTTCGGACGCCGACAAGTTCCTGGTCTCCGGCCGTGGCGAACTGCACCTGTCGGTGCTGATCGAGACGATGCGCCGCGAGGGCTTCGAGCTCGCCGTGTCGCGCCCGGAAGTCATCATCAAGGAGATCGACGGCCAGCTGATGGAGCCGATCGAGCAACTGGTCGTCGACGTCGAGGAAATCCACCAGGGCGGCGTCATGGAAAAGCTGGGCACCCGCAAGGGCCAGCTGAAGAACATGGAGCCCGACGGCAAGGGTCGCGTCCGCCTGGACTACATGATCCCGGCACGCGGACTGATCGGCTTCCAGAACGAGTTCAGGACCCTGACCCAGGGTTCAGGCCTGCTGTTCCACGTGTTCGACCATTACGGTCCCAAGGAACAGGGTTCGATCGCCAAGCGCCTGAACGGCGTGATGATCGCCAATGCACCGGGCACCACCCCCGCCTACTCGCTGGGGCCGCTGCAGGAGCGTGGCAAGCTGTTCGCCGCTGAGGGCGACTCGGTCTACGAAGGCCAGCTGATCGGCATCCATTCCAAGGACAACGACCTGACCGTCAACGCGATCAAGCCCAAGCCGCTGACCAACATGCGCGCCTCGGGCAAGGACGATGCGATCCAGCTGACCCCGGCCATCAAGTACACGCTGGAACAGGCACTGGACTTCATCGACGACGACGAGCTGGTCGAGATCACGCCGAAGGAAATCCGCCTGCGCAAGAAGTTCCTGACCGAAAGCGATCGCAAGCGGGCCAGCCGCGCAGCGTGAGCCAGGCATTGTTCCCGGCGTGGCGGCCCAGTGCCGACGGCCGGGCAGTGTTCGCGGCCGTCTCGCGACGGCTGCAGGCGGCGGGTCCCGCTGACGCGCCGCGCCTGCAGATGCGGCGTGCCGACCAATGGCACGCCACGCTCTGCTTCATCGGCCACGATGTCGGCCACCTGACAAGCCCGGCCCTGCTCGGCGCTTTCGCCGATGCCGCCGCGCGCACTCCAGCGCATGCCTGGACGATCGAACGTCTCGCCTACTGGCCGCAATCGGGGGCCGTGGTGGCACTGCCGCATCCCTGCCCCGCGCTGCAGGCACTGTGCGATGCGACACGCGATGCGATCCGCCGCTGCGGCATCGCGCCGGAACAGGTCATCAGCCAACCGCATGTCACCCTCGCCTATCTCGACAAGCGACTTCCGCCGCAGCCCTGGCTGGAGTCCGTGGACTGCAGCAGCGACGCCCTCGTCGTCGACGGCTTCGAACTGCTGTTCAATCCCGGCGGCCACTACGACGTCGTCGCCGCATGGCCACTGAGCGGCCCGGCCTTGCCGGTGCCGCCACGACAGGACGCGTTGTTCTGATGTCCGTCGACGCCGAAGACAGGCATAATGGCCTGCGCGCGATCGCGCTGTTCGAAGCCGCCAAGGGCGTCATCGCCCTGCTCGCCGCTGCCGCGCTCGCGCTGATCGGCCCGGATGCCTTGCAGCACGAACTCGAACGCGTGCTTGCGCGCTTCGGCGCCGGGACCGCACGCGGCAGTACCGCCATGCTCGATGCGATCACGCCGCAGACGCTGCACATCGCGATCGGCATCGCGGTGATCTACGCCGGCATGCGCCTGCTCGAAGGCTGGGGGTTGTGGCGCCACCGCGCCTGGGCGTCATGGCTCGGCGTGATCGGCGCCGCGGCCTATCTGCCGTTCGAGATCTACGCCCTGTGGCAGCATCCCGACTGGCTGACCTGGGGCGTGTTCCTGCTCAATCTGCTGATCGTGCTGGTGCTCGCACGCGACCTGCGCCGGCGCCAGCCGGGCAACAAACCCCGGCAGCGCTGACCGCGCACGCGTGGCGCGCCTGGCCCCGCTTGTGGGCCGTTCTGGACGCGTCAGGCGCCCAGGCCGGTCGCGCGGCCGACCTGGACCTGCTTGCGCACGATCGACATCGCGATCTCCAACGCCTGCTCATAGTTCAGGCGTGGATCGACGCTGGACCGGTATGCGCGCTCGAGATCGCGCTCGGTCAGGTCACGCGCACCACCGGTGCATTCGGTGACGTCCTCGCCGGTCAACTCCAGGTGCACGCCACCCAGGCGCGTCCCGGCCGCGGCATGCAGGTCGAACGACTGCTCGATCTCGCTGCGGATGTTGTCGAAGCGGCGGGTCTTGTAACCATTGCTGGTGGACTCGGTGTTGCCGTGCATCGGATCACAGATCCACAGCACCCGGCGACCCTCGCGCTTGACCGTGTCCAGCAGCGTCGGCAGCTTGTCGGCGACGTGCGCCGCGCCCATGCGATGGATCAGGCTCAGGCGGCCGGGTTCGTCGTCGGGGTTCAACAGGTCGATCAGGCGCAGCAACTGGTCCGGCGTCACCGACGGGCCGACCTTGACCGCGATCGGATTGCGGATGCCGCGGAAGTACTCGGCGTGCGCGCCGTCCAGCGCCGCTGTGCGCATGCCGACCCACGGGAAATGCGTGCTGAGGTTGAACCAGCCCCACTGGCGCGGCACCTCGCGGGTCTGCGCTTCCTCGTAGGGCAGCAGCAAGGCCTCGTGCGAGGTGTAGAAATCGACGCGCTTGAGGTCGTGGATCTGCGTGCCGACCAGCGTTTCCATGAAGCGCACCGCATCGCCCAGGCCGTTGACCATGCGCTGGTATTCCTCGGCCAGCGGAGAGTCGCCGACCCAGCCCAGCCCCCAGTACTCGGGGTGGTGCAGGTCGGCGAAGCCGCCGTCGATCAGCGAGCGCACGAAGTTCATCGTCATCGCCGAACGGGCATGCGCCTTGATCATCCGGCGCGGGTCCGGCACGCGGGCCTGCTCGGTGAACTCGGGCTTGTTGACGATGTCGCCGCGATAGCTCGGCAGGGTGATGTCGCCACGGGTCTCGGTATCGGCCGAGCGCGGCTTTGCATACTGGCCAGCGAAGCGGCCGACCCGGATCACCGGGATGCGCAGGCCATGCACCAGCACCAGGCTCATCTGCAGCAGCACCTTGAGCCGGTTCGAAATCAGGTCCGATGTGCAGTCGGCGAAATTCTCGGCGCAATCCCCGCCCTGCAACAGGAAGCGCTTGCCTTCCTGCGCGTCGGCGATCTGCTGCTTGAGCGCCATGATCTCCCACGAGGTCACCAGCGGCGGCAACGCGCGCAGCTCCTGCTGCACCTCGGCCAGTTCGGCGGCATCGGGATAGGTCGGCATCTGCAGCGCCGGGCGCGAACGCCAGCTGTCAGGAGTCCAGCCAGCAGGCAGGTTCACGGCTTGGATCGGACGGTCGGACTTGTTCATGAGGGATGTCCTGTGCCCCGGCACGGCCGGGACGTTGCGTAGCGTTGCGCGGAAGATGCCACCGGACGGCGTCCGGTCCAACCGTCTTCAGCGTTTGCGGAAACCGGCATGCAGCGCCCACAGGGCCAGCAGCACGAACCACACCAGGCTCCAGGCCGGCATCGACAGGCCCAGGAAGGTCCAGTCCACCAGGCCGCAGTCGCCGTTGCCGGTCAGCACCTTCTGGATCAGCGTCGGCGTCGACATGCTTTCGCGCATGAACGACAGCGGCGCGCCGCACGAGGGCACCGCAGGCGGGAACAACTGGATCCAGACATGGCGCCCGGCGATCCCGATGCCGACCGCGGCCGTGACCAGGCCGAGCAGCCCGTAGGTCCGCCGCCCGCCCACGCCGCGCGGCGCGTGCAGGCCGGCCACCAGCAGCACCAGGCCCAGCGCCGCGAACGCGATCCGCTGGAAGATGCACAACGGGCACGGATCGAGCCCCCACTGCAGCTGCGAGTAGATCGCGAAACCGATCAACGCAAAACAGGCGATGGCGCCGGCAAGGCACTGCGCACGGAACGACCAGCGGAGAGGATTCATCGGGGTCACGTCCTGGAGAGCGCCGGTATTATCCCGCGCAGGCTGCAAAACAAAAACCCCGGCAAGGCCGGGGTTCTGTTCCATTCATGGACTCCGGCAAGCGCCGGATCCAGGGATGGATTACTCCGAGTCGGCAACAGCCTGCGGACGATCGACCAGCTCGACATACGCCATCGGCGCATTGTCGCCGTCGCGGAAGCCGCACTTGAGGATCCGCAGGTAACCGCCCGGGCGGTTCTGGTAACGCGGGCCGAGCTCGACGAACAGCTTGCCCACCGCTTCCTTGTCACGCAGGCGCGCGAAAGCAAGACGACGATTGGCAACGCCATCGACCTTGGAAACCGTGATCAGCGGCTCTGCGACGCGGCGAAGTTCCTTCGCCTTGGGCAGCGTGGTCTTGATCAGTTCGTTCTTGAACAGCGACGCCGCCATGTTGCTGAACATCGCCTGGCGGTGGGCACTGGTCCGGTTGAATTTGCGTCCGGCTTTCTGGTGGCGCATGGTCTTGATTCCTGTCTTTGAAACCCCTGCCACATCTGGCCGGGCGCTTGCGGAAACATCCGCGTGTGTTGGTTATCCGAGCATGCCGTGGCTGGACACACCGGCCGGCGGCCAGTTTTCCAGCTTCATGCCGAGCGAAAGGCCACGCTGCGCGAGGACTTCCTTGATCTCGGTCAGCGACTTCTTGCCCAGGTTCGGCGTCTTCAGCAGTTCGACTTCGGTCTTCTGGATCAGATCGCCGATGTAGTAGATGCTCTCGGCCTTCAGGCAGTTGGCCGAACGCACCGTCAGCTCGAGGTCGTCGATCGGACGCAGCAGGATCGGATCCACGCCCGGGGCCGTCGGCTTCGCAGCGCCACGGTCGCGGTGGGTGAAGTCACCGAACACCGACAGCTGGTCGGTCAGGATGTCGGCCGCGGTACGCACGGCTTCTTCCGCATCGATGGTGCCGTTGGTCTCGATGTCGAGCACCAGCTTGTCGAGGTCGGTGCGCTGCTCGACGCGAGCGGCTTCGACTTCGTAGGCCACGCGACGGACGGGCGAGAACGACGCATCCAGCACCAGGCGACCGATGGCACGGGTCTCCTCGTCCGGACGACGACGCGCCGAGGCCGGCTGGTAGCCGAAGCCGCGCTCGATCTTCAGGCGCATGTTGATCGACGCATCCTTGGTCAGATGGCAGATCACGTGGTCGCCATTGAGGATCTCGACGTTGTGGTCGGTCTTGATGTCGGCCGCGGTGACAACGCCGGGACCCGACTTGCTGAGCGACAGCGTGGAATTGTCGCCGGTACCCATGCGGATGGCGACATCCTTCAGGTTCAGCAGGACTTCCAGCACGTCTTCCTGCAGACCTTCGATCGTGCTGTACTCATGCAGCACGCCGTCGATCTCGACTTCCGTTACGGCAAAGCCGGGGATCGACGACAACAACACGCGACGCAGGGCGTTGCCCAGCGTATGGCCGTAGCCACGCTCCAGCGGCTCGATCACGACCTTCGCGCGGTTTCCGGCAAGGCGTTCGATCTGGGGGCCGCGCGGGCGCAGGACCTGATTGGCGGTAACCGTCATGTTTGGCGTCTCCTGGGGCATCGCCTGGGGGAGGCGATGCCTGATTGATTACTTCGAATACAACTCGACGATCAGCGCTTCGTTGATGTCCGCAGGCAGATCGCTGCGATCAGGAACCGCCTTGAACACGCCGCTGAACTTCTTCGAATCAACCTCGACCCAACCCGGGGACAGGTCCATCGTCGCGGCGACACCCAGGGCTTCCTGGACGCGCAGCTGCTTCTGGGCCTTCTCCGACAGCGCGATCGCGTCGCCCGCCTTGACCTGGTAGGACGGCAGGTTGACCGGCTTGCCGTTGACGGTCACGCCGCGGTGCGAGACCAGCTGACGGGCCGACGGACGGGTCACCGCGAAACCCATGCGGTAGACGACGTTGTCCAGGCGGGTCTCAAGGAGCTGCAGCAGGTTTTCACCCGTGTTGCCCTTCTTCGTCGACGCCTTCTTGTAATAGTTGCGGAACTGGCGCTCCAGCAGACCGTAGATACGCTTGACCTTCTGCTTCTCGCGAAGCTGGGTGGCGTAGTCGGACAGCTTGCCCTTGCGGGCGGTGGCGCCATGCTGACCGGGCTTCTGCTCGAGCTTGCACTTGGAATCCAGTGCGCGGGCAGGGCTTTTCAGCGACAGGTCGGCGCCTTCACGGCGCGCGAGCTTGCAGGTAGGACCGATATAACGAGCCATTTTCTTATCGCTCCCTTAGACGCGACGCTTCTTCGGCGGACGGCACCCGTTGTGCGGGATCGGCGTCACGTCGATGATGTTGGTGATCTTGTAGCCCACGTTGTTCAACGAACGCACGGCCGACTCACGACCCGGACCCGGGCCCTTGATGCGCACTTCCAGCGACTTCACGCCGTAGTCCAGCGCGGCCTTGCCGGCTTTCTCCGCTGCGACCTGGGCCGCGAACGGGGTGGACTTGCGGGAACCGCGGAAACCCGCGCCGCCCGAGGTCGCCCACGACAGGGCATTGCCCTGGCGGTCGGTGATCGTGACGATGGTGTTGTTGAACGAAGCGTGGACGTGGGCGATGCCGTCGGTGACGACGCGCTTGATCTTCTTCTTCGGTTTGGCTGCTGAAGGCTTGGCCATGGTCGATATCCTCGATTATTTCCTGATGGCCTTGCGCGGACCCTTGCGGGTACGGGCATTGGTCCGGGTACGCTGGCCACGCAGCGGGAGGCCGCGGCGGTGACGCAGGCCGCGGTAGCAGGCCAGGTCCATCAGACGCTTGATCGCCATGCCGATTTCGCGGCGCAGGTCGCCTTCGACCACGTACTTGCCGACTTCAGCACGCAAACGCTCGACGTCAGGCTCGGACAGATCGCGGATCTTGGTGGTGGAAGTCACGCCTGCGGCTTCGCAGACCTGCTTCGAACGGGTACGGCCAATGCCGTAGATGCTTTGCAGCCCGACCCAGACGTGTTTCTGGGCAGGCAGGTTGACACCTGCAATACGCGCCATGCGCGGATCTCCAACTGGTTGAGACGCCAGACGATAAAATCTGGCCGAGTGAACACGAAATTCTAACAGGGTCTCGGCTTCTGAGGAAGCCCACTGCCGCACAAGGCGACAATCGGCCCGGCATGGGGAGTGTGCCCATGCTCCGGCGACGGTTCCTGGCTGAACGGACGGGGTCACCCCCACCCGCTCCCGCGCGCTACTCTGGCGCGCGTTGACGGCCTGGAACCACTCGCGCACGAGACCACAGCGCGAGTCGCCCATCTTGGATCGCGGCGTGGATGTCCGCGGTCCGTTGGCACCGAGGTGCCGGAACCGGCTGGCCTGTCAGGCTGACCGGGATTCCCGCCGGACCAGGCCGGCAGGATCTGAACGATTCCTCAGGAACGGCCCGGCAGGCTGCCGCGCGATCCCTTCAGGTTGGCCTTCTTCAACAGGCTCTCGTACTGGTGCGACATCAGGTGCGCCTGGATCTGGGCAATGAAGTCCATGACCACGACCACCACGATCAGCAACGACGTGCCGCCGAAGTAGAACGAAGTATTGAACTCAGCACGCATGAACTCGGGCGTCAGGCAGACCAGCACCAGGTAGGCGGCACCGGCCGCGGTCAACCGCGTCAGCACGCCATCGATGTAGTCGGCCGTCGCCTTGCCCGGACGGATGCCCGGGATCAGCGCACCGGACTTCTTCAGGTTGTCGGCGGTTTCCTGCGAGTTGAACACCAGCGCGGTGTAGAAGAACGCGAAGCCACCGATCAGCGCGGCATACAGGATGGCGTACAGCGGCTCGCCCGGCGAGACCGCCTGCGCCACGCGCTGCAACCACGGCGCCGAACCGGCCTGGCTGAACCAGGTCGAGATCGTGGCCGGGAACATGATGATCGACGATGCGAAGATCGCCGGGATCACGCCCGCCATGTTGAGCTTGAGCGGCAGGAACGAGCTCTGGTTCATGTAGGCGTTACGCCCACCCTGTCGACGCGCGTAGTTGACCGTGATCCGGCGCTGGCCACGCTCGACGAACACCACGAAGAACGTCACCGCAGCGACGATCACCGCGATCAGGATCACCGAGATGACCGAGATGTCGCCATTCTGGACGCCGTTGAGCGTGCCGAGCACCGCACCCGGGAGACCGGCGACGATGCCGGCGAAGATGATCAGCGACACACCGTTGCCGATGCCGCGCTCGGTCACCTGCTCGCCCAGCCACACCAGGAACATCGTGCCGGCGGTCAATGCCACGACCGCAGTCAACACGAAGCCCATGCCCGGCGAATACACGACCGGAAGACCGTTGGACGCGCCCTGACTCTGCAGCGCCATCGCGATGCCGGCGGACTGGAAGATCGCCAGCGGAATCGCGCCGATGCGCGACCACTGGGTGATCCGGCGCCGACCCGACTCGCCTTCCTTCTGGATGGCCTTCAGGCTCGGCACCACCTGCACCAGCAGCTGCATCACGATGGATGCAGAGATGTAGGGCACCACGTTCAGCGCGAACAGGCTGAAGCGCTCCAGCGCACCACCCGAGAACATGTTGAACATGTCCACGATGGTGCCCTGATTCTGCTCCATCAGCTGCAGCATGGCCTCGGGGTTGACGCCCGGCACCGGGATGTAGCACCCGATGCGGTAGACGATCAACGCCCCAAGCACGAACAACAGGCGCTGGCGCAGTTCAGTGAACTTGCCCAGGCCATCGCCGATGCCGCCTCGCGCCATCCGTGCTTACTCCTCGACCTTGCCGCCAGCAGCTTCGATCGCTGCCTTCGCACCGGCCGTCGCCAGCACACCCTTCAGCACGAGCTTCTTGCTGATCTCACCCTTCTTGACGATCTTCGCGCGCTTGGCGGTGCTGGGCACCAGCTTGGCGGCACGCAGCGCGGCAAAGTCGACGTCGCCGTCGAGCTTGTCGAGCTGGTAGAGCATCACTTCAGCTGTGTCGAGCTTGAGCTTGGAGCGGAAACCGACCTTCGGCAGACGCATGTGCATCGGCATCTGGCCGCCTTCGAAGCCGGCTTTGATCTTGCCCTTTCCGGAACGCGCGAACGAACCCTTGTGACCGCGACCCGCGGTCTTGCCGAGGCCCGAACCGATACCGCGGCCTACGCGCTTGCGGTCCTGGCGGGCGCCATCGGCCGGCTTGAGTGTATTGAGCTTCATCGGATTATTCCTCGACCTGGACCAGGTAATGGACCTTGTTGATCAGGCCACGAACCTGCGGGCTGTCCTTGAGTTCACGGACGTCGTTGAGCTTGTTCAGGCCAAGCGCACGCACCGACAGGCGGTGCTTGGCCTGCGAACCGCGCAGACCCTTGACCAGACGCACTTTCACAGTGCCGCCCTTGTTTTCGTTATTAGCCATGGTGGATATCCTCAACCTTCTTGCCGCGCTTGGCAGCGATCTGCGCCGGCGAGTGCATTTCGGTCAGGCCGCGGATGGTCGCGCGCACCAGGTTGATCGGGTTACGCGAACCCACGGCCTTGGCCAGCACGTCCTTGACGCCGACGGCTTCCAGCACGGCGCGCATCGCACCACCGGCAATGACGCCGGTACCTTCCGAAGCGGGCTGCATGAACACGCGCGCCGCACCGTGGCCGGACTTCACCGTGTGCCACAGGGTCGAACCATTCAGGTCGACGGTCTTCAGGTTCTTGCGGGCGCCTTCCATCGACTTCTGGATCGCGACCGGCACTTCGCGCGCCTTGCCGTAACCGAAACCGACCTTGCCGTTGCCGTCGCCGACCACGGTCAGCGCGGTGAACGTGAACTGGCGACCGCCCTTGACGGTCTTGCTGACGCGGTTGACCGCGACCAGCTTCTCGACCATGCCGTCGTCCATCTCTTCGCGATCGCGATTACGGTCGCGCCCGCGGGGCTCTCTTTCGTTTGCCATGTGATATGCCTTGTGTCGTTGGGGAATGTACGGCTACGCCGCTTATGGTTGTGGAATGTCGCGGTGGATCGCGTCGTCGCGCAGAAGGCGACGGACGACCGGTGCAGCCCGCACCGGCAGGAAACACAAGCGTGGAGACGGATCCCCACCCTTTCAAGCATCGGCGGGACGAAACCCGCCGGTTCACGCACGCAACGACGGCACCAGGGCCCTCGTGCGCAGGATCAGAACTGCAGGCCGCCTTCGCGGGCTGCATCGGCCAGCGCCTTGACGCGGCCGTGGTAACGGTAACCGGAACGGTCGAACGCCACCTTGTCGATGCCGGCAGCCTTGGCGGCTTCGGCGATCGAACGGCCAACCTTGGCGGCGGCTTCGACGTTCTTGCCGCTCTTCAGGCCGTCGCGGACGCTGGCCTGAGTGGTGCTGGCCGACGCCAGGACCTTGGAGCCGTCGGCCGTGAAGACCTGGGCATACAGATGCTGACCGGTACGCAGGACCGACAGGCGCGGCACGCCCAGCACGCGGATATGCGAGCGGGTCGACTTGGCGCGGCGAAGGCGGGCGATTTTCTTGTCCATGATGTTTCTCCGAAGCGGATCGGCACGGCGACCTTGTGGGGTCAGGCCTTCTTGGCTTCTTTACGGATGATGGTTTCGTCGGAGTACTTCACGCCCTTGCCCTTGTAGGGCTCCGGCGGGCGGAATCCACGGATCTTTGCGGCAACTTCGCCCACCAGCTGCTTGTCGGCACCCTGGACCAGGATCTCAGTCTGGGTCGGCGTGGTGATGGTGATGCCTTCCGGCGCCTTGAACACGACCGGGTGCGAAAAACCCAGCGACAGGTTCAGGTCCTTGCCCTGGGCCGCGGCGCGGTAACCGACGCCGACGAGGTCGAGCTTGCGCTCGAAGCCCTGGGACACGCCCTGCACCATGTTCGCGACGATCGCGCGCAGGGTACCGGTCAGTGGGATCTGCGAAGGATCGTTCGACGACAGCAGCGCATGGCCGTCCTCGATGATGACTTCGATGCTGGCAGGCTTGGCGATCGTCAGGGTGCCCTTGGCTCCCTTGACGCTGATGCTCTCGGCCTGGACGTTGAGTTCGACACCCTTCGGGAGGGCGACCGGCTTCTTGGCTACGCGGGACATTGGATCGTTACTCCCTTAAGCCACGAAGCACAGGACTTCTCCGCCGACGCCATTCTGGCGCGCCTGCGAGTCGGTCATGATGCCCTTGGAGGTGGAAATGATGGCGACGCCGAGTCCGTTGAGGACCTTCGGCAGCGCGTCCTTGCCGCGGTAGTGACGCAGGCCCGAGCGCGAAACGCGCTGCAGCTTCTCGATCACCGGACGGCCTTCGAAGTACTTCAGGACGATTTCGAGTTCGGCCTTGGCGCCGTTCTCGGTCACGCGCAGGTCACCGATGTAGCCTTCGTCCTTCAGGACCTTGGCAATGGCCACCTTGGTCTTGGACGACGGCATCTTCACCGTCTGCTTGCCAACAGCGGCCGCATTCCTGATGCGGACCAGCATGTCGGCGATGGGATCAGTCATGCTCATGTGCGATTCCTATGAGTGCACCGATATCCGCTTTCGCGAAATCTTGGCTTTTTGTCCTGGAGGGGCCAGGGCCCGTTGCTCCCTACCCGGCCGCGCCGGAACCGGCGGGGGCAAGTGAGGAGCGGGATTATATACGACAAAGAGTCCGGTTTGCACCGGACTCCGTGCCTGGTCGTACGGCGGACCGTACGCCCGGAGGTCGAACCTGTTACCAGCTGGCCTTGCGCAGGCCCGGCACGTCGCCGCGCATGGTGGCTTCGCGCAGCTTGTTGCGGCCCAGGCCGAACTTGCTGTAGACCGCACGCGGACGGCCGCTGAGGGCGCAGCGCGTGGTCTGGCGCGAGGCCGACGAGTCGCGCGGAAGCTTCTGCAGCTTGATCACTGCCTCGGCCTTGTCTTCGTAGCTGGCGCTTTCGCTGCTGATGATCTTCTTCAGCGCGTCACGCTTTGCGGCGAACTTCTTGACCAGCTTGGTCCGCTTGGTCTCGCGGTTCACCATCGATGTCTTTGCCATGATTGGGTCCTTGAGTCGTTCAGCGGAACGGGAAACGGAAGGCTTCAAGCAACGCCTTGGCTTCCGCATTGGTCTTTGCGGTGGTGGTGATGGCGATATCCATACCGCGGATCGCGTCGACCTGGTCGAAGTCGATTTCCGGGAAGATGATCTGTTCCTTCACGCCCATGTTGAAGTTGCCACGGCCATCGAACGAACGGCCGGACACGCCACGGAAGTCGCGCACGCGCGGCAACGAGACGTTGACCAGACGGTCGAGGAACTCGTACATGTGGTTGCGGCGCAGGGTCACCTTGCAACCGATCGGCCAGCCATCGCGGATCTTGAACGAGGCCACCGACACGCGCGACTTGGTCACCAGCGGCTTCTGGCCGCTGATCTTGGCCATGTCGGCAGTAGCGTTCTCGAGGATCTTCTTGTTGGCCGCTGCCTCGCCCACGCCCATGTTCAGCGTGATCTTGGACAGGCGCGGAACCTGCATGATGTTGCCGTAACCGAACTGCTCGACGAGCTTCGGCACGACTTCATCCTTGTAGAACTTTTCAAGACGGGTCGTCATTTCTTCATTCCTTCAGACGTCAGGCGAACCTGATCAGATCGCCTCACCACTCGAGCGGAACACGCGCAGCCGCCGTCCATCCTCGAGCACCTTCGTCGCAACGCGTTCGCCCTTGCCGGAGGCAGGGTTGAACAGCGCCACATTCGATACATGGATCGGCGCTTCGCGCTCGATCACGCCACCAGGCTGGCCCGCTTGCGGATTCGGCTTGGTGTGGCGCTTGATGATGTTGACGTTGGACACGACGACCTTGTCGCCTGCCACGCGCACCACATCACCCTGCTTGCCCTTGTCCTTGCCCGCGGTCACGATGACCTGGTCGCCTTTCTTGATTCGATTAGCCATGTCTAGGTCCTCAGCTCACAGCACTTCGGGAGCGAGCGAGACGATCTTCATGAACTTCTCGGTACGCAGTTCGCGGGTCACGGGTCCGAAGATGCGGGTGCCGATCGGCTCCTGCTTGTTGTTCAGCAGGACCGCAGCGTTGCCGTCGAAACGGATCAGCGAGCCATCGGCACGACGAACACCCTTGCGGGTACGCACCACGACGGCGTCGTAAACCTCGCCCTTCTTCACCTTGCCACGCGGGATGGCGTCCTTGATGGACACCTTGATGATGTCGCCGATCGCGGCGTAACGGCGCTTGGAGCCGCCGAGCACCTTGATGCACATCACTTCCTTGGCGCCGGAATTGTCTGCCACGTCGAGGTGGCTTTGCATCTGGATCATGTCTGAGCCTCCTCGTTATTCGGCAGCGCGGGTGATGATTTCAACCACCTGCCAGTTCTTGGTCTTGGAAATCGGCGCGACTTCCACGATGCGTACGATGTCGCCTTCTTTGGCGGCGTTCTCGGCATCATGGGCGTGCAGCTTGGTCGAGCGGCGGATGTACTTGCCGTACAGCGCGTGCTTGACCTGGCGCTCGACGAGGACCGTGACGGTCTTGTCTGCCTTGTTGCTGACCACGCGGCCCTGGACCGTGTGCTGCTTTTTATCAGTGTTGTTCATGGTCATGGGTCCTTACTTCGCCTGGGCAGACTGGGTCTGTCCAAGCAGGGTGTTCACGCGCGCGATCTCGCGACGGACCCGACGGGCTTCGTGGGTCTTGGTCAGCTGGCCGGTTGCCTTCTGCATGCGCAGCGAAAAACGCTCCTTCTGCAACTCGAGCAGGTGGGCCTGCAGTTCAGCGGCAGACTTGCCGCGCAGTTCCTTGGTCGTAGCCATCAGCGCACCGTCCGGGTGACGAATTGGGTGGTGACCGAAAGCTTTGCCGCGGCAAGGCGGAACGCCTCGCGTGCCACCGTCTCGTCGACGCCTTCGATCTCGAAAATCATGCGGCCGGGCTGGATCTGGGCAACCCAGTACTCCACGCCACCCTTACCGGAGCCCATGCGGACTTCGATCGGCTTCTTGGTGATCGGCTTGTCCGGGAACACGCGGATCCACATCTTGCCGCCGCGCTTGACGTGACGGCTGATCGAGCGACGACCGGCTTCGATCTGGCGCGCGGTCAGCTGACCGGTTGCCGTCGACTTCAGGCCGAACTCGCCGAAGCTGACGGCGTTCGCGCTCCACGACAGGCCTTCATTCCGGCCCTTGTGCATCTTGCGATATTTGGTTCGCTTTGGTTGCAACATGATTAGTCCCTCGCCTCGCGGTCACGACGCGGACCACGCGGACGCTCACGGTCGCCACGGTCATTGCGGTCGTTGCGCGGTGTGTCGTCCTGCTTCTCCTGGCCAACCTGGCTGAAATCGAAGATTTCACCCTTGTAGATCCAGGTCTTGATACCGATGATGCCGTAGGTCGTCTTCGCCTCGGCGAAGCCGTAATCGACGTCGGCGCGCAGCGTGTGCAGCGGCACGCGACCTTCGCGGTACCACTCCGAACGCGCGATCTCGGCACCGTTCAGGCGACCGGCGACGTTGACCTTGATCCCCAGCGCGCCCAGGCGGATCGCATTGCCGACCGCGCGCTTCATCGCACGACGGAACATGATGCGGCGCTCGAGCTGCTGCGCGATCGACTCGGCAACCAGCTGGGCGTCGAGCTCGGGCTTGCGCACTTCGGTCACGTTGATGTGCGCCGGGACGCCCATCAGATCGCTGACCTCGCGACGCAGCTTCTCGATGTCCTCGCCGCGCTTGCCGATCACCACGCCCGGACGGGCGGTGTGGATCGTCACGCGGGCGGTCTTGGCCGGACGCTCGATCAGGATCTTGCTGATGCCGGCCGCGGCGAGCTTCTTGCGAAGCATCTGGCGGACCTTGATATCGGCGACCAGGTACTCGGCGAATTCCTTCTTGCCGGCATACCACTTGGAATTCCAGTCCTTGGAAATGCCCAGGCGAATACCGGTCGGGTGAACTTTATGACCCATCTTATTTACCCTCGCCAACGACAACGGTGATATGGCTGGTCCGCTTCAGGATGCGGGTGCCACGACCCTTGGCGCGCGCCATGAAACGCTTCAGCGTCGGACCTTCGTCGACAGTAATCGTCGCGATCCGCAGCTCGTCTGCATCGTCACCTGCATTGTTCTCGGCGTTCGAGACGGCGGCGTAGACGACCTTGTAGATCAGTCCCGCTGCCTTCTTGTCGCTGAACTTCAACAGATCAAGCGCGCGCGATGCCGGCAGTCCGCGCACCTGGTCGGCGACCAGGCGTGCCTTCTGCGGCGAGATGCGCACCGAGCGCAGCGATGAAGTCCGCTTGTTGACTTCGGTGCGCGCACGCTTGAGCTCTTCGTGTCTTGCTCGTTTTGCCTTGTCCATCGTGCGACCCCTTACTTGCCGGACTTCTTGTCGCCGCCGTGACCCTTGAAGGTCCGCGTCAACGCGAATTCACCGAGCTTGTGACCAACCATGTTTTCGTTGACCAGCACGGGAATGTGGTTCTTGCCGTTATGCACGGCAATCGTGAATCCCACCATATCCGGCAGGACCATCGAGCGACGCGACCAGGTCTTGATCGGCTTCTTGGTGTTGCTACCTGCGGCTTCCACCTTCTTGACGAGGTGGTGGTCGACGAAGGGACCCTTCTTGAGTGAACGTGCCATGGTCTATCAGCTCCTGCGATCGCGAACGATGAACTGTTGCGTCCGCTTGTTATGGCGGGTCTTGTAACCCTTGGTCGGCACGCCCCACGGAGTCACCGGGTGCGGGTTGCCCTGTCCAGCCTTGGCCTCACCACCACCATGCGGGTGATCGACCGGGTTCATCGCCGCACCACGGACGGTCGGCTTGATACCGCGCCAGCGCTTCGCACCGGCCTTGCCGAGCTTCTCGAGGCTGTGCTCGTCGTTGCTGACTTCACCGATGGTGGCACGGCACTCGATCGGCACCTTGCGCATTTCGCCCGAACGCAGGCGCAGCGTGGCGTAGATCCCTTCGCGGGCAACCAACTGCACACCCGCACCGGCGGCGCGAGCGATCTGCGCGCCCTTGCCCGGCTTCATTTCGATGCAATGCACGGTCGAACCGACCGGGATGTTGCGCAGCGGCAGCGTGTTGCCGACCTTGATCGGCGCATCGTTGCCCGCGATCACCTGGTCGCCGGCCTTCAGACCCTTCGGAGCGATGATGTAGCGGCGCTCACCGTCGACGTAGCACAGCAGGGCGATATGGGCGGTGCGGTTGGGATCGTATTCGATCCGCTCCACGCGCGCCGGAATGCCTTCCTTGTTGCGCTTGAAATCGATGATGCGGTAATGCTGCTTGTGGCCACCACCGATATGACGGGTGGTGATGCGGCCGTGGTGGTTGCGACCACCGGTACGGCTCTGCGGCTCGACCAGCGCAGCGTGCGGGGCACCCTTGTGCAGCTCGGGCGTGACCACGCGAACCGCGGAACGGCGGCCGGCAGAAGTAGGTTTGAATTTCATCAATGGCATGGGATCTTCCTCAGGCCGTCGCGGCGTTGGTCACGTCGATCGTCTGGCCAGCGGCCAGCTTCACGTACGCTTTGCGCCAGCTGCCACGGCTACCCTGGCGCTGACGGAAGGACTTGGTCTTGCCCTTCACGTTGACCACGTTGACCGCTTCAACTTTGACGTCGAACAACTTCTCGACCGCGGCCTTGATATCGGCCTTGGTCGCGTCGCGGGCGACTTCGAACGCATACTGGTTGGACAATTCCTGGATCCGAGCGGTCTTTTCAGACACGCGCGGCGCGCGGATCACTTCATAGAGCTTGGCGTCGTTCATGCCAGCCACTCCTCGATCTTCTTCACCGCATCGGTGGTAAACAGCACGCTGTCGGCACCGACCAGCGACACCGGATCCAGCCCCTGCACGTCACGCACTTCGACGTAAGGCAGGTTGCGGGCGGACAGGTACAGGTTCTCGGAGGCTTCTTCAGTCACGATCAGCGGGCGCTTGCCCAGATCAAAACCCTTCAGCTTCTCGATCAGACCCTGCGTCTTGGGCGCATCGATATCGAACGCATCGACGACCTTCAGACGACCCTGGCGATTGAGCTCGGACAGGATGGCCTTCATCGCGGCGCGGTACATCTTGCGATTGACCTTCTGCTCGAAGCTGCGCGGCTTGGCCGCGAAGGTCACGCCACCGCCGACGAAGATCGGAGCGGTCAGGGCGCCGTGACGTGCACCGCCACCCTTCTGCTTCTTCGACTTCTTGGTGGTGCCATTGACTTCGGCGCGGCTCTTCTGGGCCTTGGTACCAGCGCGTCCGGCGTTGCGGTATGCAACCACGACCTGGTGGACCAGATCCTGACTGAATTCGCGGCCGAAGATCGCGTCGGAGACCGAAAGCGTTTCTTTGCTGTTGGTGATGGCGAGTTCCATCGTCATCTCTCCTTATGCCTTGGTCGAGGGACGTACGATGACGTCACCACCCGGAGCACCCGGCACGGCGCCGCGCACGGCGATCAGGCCACGCTCCGCGTCGACCTTCACGATGCGCAGGCGCTGCGTGCTCTGCACGTCGGCACCCATGTGTCCGGACATCTTCTTGCCCGGGAACACGCGGCCCGGCGTCTGGCGCTGGCCCAGCGAACCAGGCGAGCGGTGCGACAGCGAGTTACCGTGGGTGGCATCACCCATCTTGAAGTTCCAGCGCTTGATCGTGCCCTGGAAGCCCTTGCCCTTGGTGACGCCCTGGACGTCGACCAACTGGCCTTCTTCAAAGATGTCGGCCTTGATCTCGCCACCGACGCTGAAGTCGGCGATCTTGTCGTCGGCAACGCGCAGCTCCCACAGGCCACGACCCGCTTCGACCTTGGCCTTCGCCAGGTGACCGGTTTCGGGCTTGTTGACGAGCACGGCACGCTTGCTGCCCACGGCGACCTGGACGGCGCTGTAGCCGTCGGTTTCCAGGGTCTTCACCTGCGTGATGCGGTTCGGGGTGGCTTCGATCAGGGTCACCGGCACGGACTTGCCGTCTTCGGTGAACACCCGGGTCATGCCGGCCTTGCGGCCGACGATGCCCAACGAATACTTCTTCGCGGTCATGGTAGCGGGCCTCAGGTCAACTTGATCTGGACGTCAACGCCAGCCGCGAGTTCGAGCTTCATCAGCGCGTCCACGGTCTTGTCGTTAGGGTCCACGATATCGAGCACGCGCTTGTGCGTGCGGGTCTCATACTGGTCACGCGCGTCTTTGTCGACGTGCGGCGACACCAGGATGGTGTAGCGTTCAATCTTGGTGGGCAGGGGGATCGGGCCGCGCACTTGCGCGCCGGTCCGCTTTGCCGTTTCGACGATCTCGCTGGCCGAACGGTCGATCAGACGATGATCGAACGCCTTGAGCCGGATCCGGATCTTTTGGTCCGCCATGACGGAGATTCCTTCATTAAAAGAGCGACAGGTTTTGCGGCTGGGTGCGCAGAACCCCGTGAAATCAATGACTTTCCGAGGCAGATGTTGCCAAACACCCCGGGAGTATCCTGACGAAAAACTAGGCGGCCCGGTTACCCGGCCCGCCCAGACGGAAAAGTATAAATCGCGTCAACAGCCACCGTCAACAGCTTTCAAGGCTGTTCCGATGCTGCCACGCGACTTTCTTCCCTGTCTGGCGAACACGAGATCCTTCCTGGACCTCTTTTCGCGGTCTCCCATACCCGACCCAAGCAGATATGGGGTAATGCCACTTGCCAGAGCGGGGCAACCTTGGCTGCCCTGCCCCTTCCAACCGCATGACGGCTGGATCGGGCCAAACCGCACCCTTGGATGCGGTCGGCGATTCTAGCACCAATTCTTCATGCTGGGACAACGGCTCCCCGAATCCGGGGAGCCATGCATCGGCCCGCGCCCAAGCGCGGGCCCGGCAGCTTACTTGATGATCTTGGCCACGACGCCGGCGCCGACGGTACGGCCGCCTTCGCGGATCGCGAAACGCAGGCCTTCGTCCATCGCCACCGGGTTGATCAGCGACACCACCATCTTCACGTTGTCGCCCGGCATCACCATCTCCACGCCCTCCGGCAGCTCGCAAGCGCCGGTGATGTCCGTGGTACGGAAGTAGAACTGCGGACGGTAACCCTTGAAGAACGGCGTGTGACGGCCACCCTCGTCCTTCGACAGCACGTACACCTCGGCCTCGAAGTCCGTATGCGGCTTGATCGAACCCGGCTTGCACAGCACCTGGCCGCGCTCGACGTCGTCACGCTTGGTGCCGCGCAGCAGCAGACCGGCGTTGTCGCCTGCCTGGCCCTGGTCCAGCAGCTTGCGGAACATCTCGACGCCCGTGACCGTGGTCTTCTGGGTCGCACGGATACCGACGATCTCGATTTCTTCGCCGACCTTGATCACGCCACGCTCGATACGACCGGTCACCACGGTGCCGCGGCCCGAGATCGAGAACACGTCTTCCACCGGCATCAGGAACGGCTTGTCGATGTCGCGCTCCGGCTCCGGGATCCACGTATCCAGCGCTTCCACCAGCTTGATGATCGCAGGCACGCCGATGTCGCTCTGGTCGCCTTCCAGCGCCTTCAGCGCCGAACCCTGGATGATCGGGGTGTCGTCGCCCGGGAACTCGTACTTCGACAGAAGCTCGCGCACTTCCATCTCCACCAGCTCCAGCAGCTCGGCGTCGTCCACCATGTCGGCCTTGTTCAGGAACACGACGATGTACGGCACGCCGACCTGGCGGGCCAGCAGGATGTGCTCGCGCGTCTGCGGCATCGGGCCGTCAGCGGCCGAACACACCAGGATCGCGCCGTCCATCTGCGCCGCACCCGTGATCATGTTCTTGACGTAGTCGGCGTGGCCGGGGCAGTCAACGTGCGCGTAGTGACGGTTCGGGCTTTCGTACTCGACGTGCGCCGTCGAGATCGTGATGCCGCGCGCCTTCTCTTCCGGCGCCGCGTCGATCGCGTCGTAGGCCTTGAACTCGCCACCGAAGCGTTCCGCACCGATCTTCGTCAGCGCCGCCGTCAGCGTCGTCTTGCCGTGATCCACGTGACCAATCGTACCCACGTTCACGTGGGGCTTGGTGCGCTCAAACTTACCCTTTGCCATTTTCGTTGCCTCTCTTATGCGTAATTCGTGATTGGTGGTGCGTGACCCGACGGGGCGTGGATGCAACCGCGCCCCGACGTGCCGCGTAACCCGGGCTTAGCCCTTCTTGATGACCGTTTCAGCGATGTTGGTCGGCGCTTCCGCGTAATGGTCGAATTCCATCGTGAAGGTCGCGCGACCCTGCGACATCGAACGCAGCGAGGTCGCGTAGCCGAACATTTCGCCAAGCGGAACCTGCGCGTTGATGACCTTGCCCGACGGGCTGTCGTCTTGGCCCTGCAACACGCCACGACGACGGCTGACGTCGCCCATCACGTCGCCCAGGTAATCCTCCGGGCTGACGATCTCGACCTTCATGATCGGCTCCAGCAGCGCCGGCTTGGCCGCGCGGAAACCTTCCTTGAACGCCATCGACGCAGCGAGCTTGAACGCCATTTCCGAGGAGTCGACGTCGTGGTACGAGCCGAACACCAGCTTGGCCTTGACGCCCACGACCGGGAAGCCCGCGAGCGGACCGCTGGTGATGGTTTCGCGCAGTCCCTTCTCGACCGCCGGGATGAATTCCTTCGGAATCACACCACCGGTGATGTCGTTGATGAACAGGAAATCGTCCTTGACCGCCGGGTTCTGGCGATCCTCGGCCGTCATCGGCGACATCTCGATCACGACGTGACCGTACTGCCCCTTACCACCCGACTGCTTGGCGTGCTTGTAGTCCGCCTTGACGTCGCTCTTGAGGATCGTTTCGCGGTACGCGACCTGCGGCTTGCCGACATTGGCCTCGACGTTGAACTCGCGCTTCATGCGATCGACGATGATGTCCAGGTGCAACTCGCCCATGCCCGAGATGATCGTCTGGCCGGATTCCTCGTCGGTCTTGACGCGGAACGAGGGATCTTCCTGCGCCAGACGGCTCAGGGCCAGACCCATCTTTTCCTGGTCGGACTTGGTCTTGGGCTCGACGGCCATCGAGATCACCGGCTCCGGGAACGTCATCCGCTCAAGCGTGATGATGTTGTCCTGAGCGCACAGGGTGTCACCGGTGGTGACGTCCTTCAGGCCCACGGCAGCCGCGATGTCGCCAGCGCGCACTTCCTTGATTTCCTGGCGATCGTTGGAATGCATCTGCAGCAGGCGGCCGATACGCTCCTTCTTCGACTTGACCGGGTTGTAGACCTGGTCACCAGCGTTCAGCACGCCCGAATAGACACGGAAGAACGTCAGCGAACCCACGAACGGGTCGGTCATGATCTTGAACGCGAGCGCCGAGAACGATGCCTTGTCATCGGCAAGGCGAGTGGCTTCCTTCTCGTTCTCGTCGATGCCCTGCACCGGCGGACGGTCGGTCGGCGACGGCAGCAGGTTGACGACGCCGTCGAGCATCGCCTGCACGCCCTTGTTCTTGAACGCGCTGCCGCAGAACACGGGCACGATCTCGACGCGCAGGGTGCGCTCGCGCAGGCCGGCGATGATCTCTTCTTCGGTCAGCTCACCGTCGTTGAGGTACTTGTCCATCAACGTTTCATTGGCTTCGGCCGCGGCCTCGACCATGAAGTTGCGCGCCTCGGCGGCCTTCTCGGCCAGGCCGGCGGGCAGGTCACGGTATTCGAACGTCATGCCCTGCGAAGCGGTATCCCAATGGATCGCCTTCATCTTCAGCAGGTCGACCACGCCCTCGAAGCCGTCCTCGGCGCCCACCGGCACCTGCATCGGCACGGCGTACGCGCCCAGGCGGTTCTTCAGCTGGTCGACGACCTTGTCGAAGTTGGCGCCGGTGCGGTCCATCTTGTTGACGAACGCAAGACGCGGCACCTGGTACTTGTTGGCCTGGCGCCAGACGGTCTCGGACTGCGGCTGGACGCCACCGACCGCGCACAGCACGAACACCGCGCCGTCGAGCACGCGCAGCGAACGCTCGACTTCGATCGTGAAGTCGACGTGCCCGGGGGTATCGATGATGTTGAAGCGGTGCTCTTCAAAGGACTTGTCCATGCCCTTCCAGAACGCGGTGGTCGCAGCGGACTGGATCGTGATGCCACGCTCCTGCTCCTGCTCCATCCAGTCCATGGTGGCGGCGCCGTCATGCACTTCACCGATCTTGTGGCTGACACCGGTGTAGAACAGGATGCGTTCAGACGTGGTGGTCTTGCCGGCGTCGATGTGCGCCATGATGCCGAAATTGCGATAGCGTTCGATGGGTGTCGTGCGAGCCACGGGAATCTCTCGTTATTCAGTTTGGAAGTTCGCGCCCTGAGCGGGAACCGTCGCGAAGGAATCGCTTCAATGGCCGAATGCCGCCATGCGGCGGCATTGGGTCCATCGTGCGGCGCGAACGCCGCGGAGGAAGCACCTGAGATGGTGCCGCAGGGGCCTGTCGACAAGCCCCTGGATTGCAATTACCAGCGGTAGTGCGCAAACGCCTTGTTGGCTTCCGCCATGCGGTGGGTTTCTTCACGCTTCTTGATCGCGCCGCCACGATTCTCGGACGCATCGATCAGCTCGGCAGCCAGCTTGCGCGGCATCGAGTTCTCGCCGCGCTTGCGCGCCGACTCGATCAGCCAGCGCATGGCCAGCGCCATGCGACGCGAGGCACGCACTTCGACCGGCACCTGGTAGGTGGCGCCGCCGACACGACGCGACTTCACCTCGACCGAAGGCGAGATGTTGCCGAGGGCCTTCTCGACCAGCTCGAGTGCGTTGCCGCTCTTCTCGCCGATGACGTCCATTGCGCCATAGACGATCTTCTCGGCGACGGACTTCTTGCCGCTCTGCATGACCATGTTGATGAAGCGGGCGATCGTCTCGCTGCCATGCTTCGGATCGGGCAGCACCGAACGCTGCGGAGTATTACCTTTACGCGACATGTGTTTTTCCTCAGCCCTTCGGACGCTTGGTGCCGTACTTCGAACGGCTCTGCTTGCGCTTCGCAACGCCAGAGGCGTCCAGCGAGCCGCGCACGGTGTGGTAACGCACGCCCGGCAGGTCCTTGACGCGACCGCCGCGGATCAGCACGACCGAGTGCTCCTGCAGGTTGTGGCCTTCGCCGCCGATGTACGAAATGACTTCGTAACCGTTGGTCAGGCGCACCTTGGCGACCTTGCGCAGGGCCGAGTTCGGCTTCTTCGGGGTCGTGGTGTAGACGCGGGTGCACACGCCGCGACGCTGCGGGCAATTGGCCAGCGCAGGCGATGTGCTCTTGTAGGTTTCAGGGTTGCGCGGCTTGCGCACCAGCTGATTGATCGTTGCCATCGTGGATGTGTTCTTCGGTTGGGCCCGGAATGGACCTTTTCGTGAAAACGACGGCAGGATGGGTCACCCCAACCTGCCGAGCAGAAAAGTATAGCCCGCGCCGACGGAGTCCGTCAACGCAAGCCGACACTGGCAAGCCGCCCACCCCGCAGGCGGGATGATTGGAGATTGCTCAGCGATGTTCCCGTCCATCCTGGACCGAAAACGAGGCGCTCCATGCGCCTCATTTCGTGATCTGGGCGCCCAGGTGACCGGGCGCCATGTATTGCGTCAGATGTTACCCGATTCCTCGTTGCCCGGGGTGGATTCCGGCACCGATTCCGCCGATCCCTCGGCAATGGTCGCCTCGACCGGCACGATCACCGGGCTGGAGGTGCCCGACAGGGCGTCCAGCTCGGAGTCGGTCAAGCCCGACGCACGGCGACGGCGCGCCGTGTGGTAGGCCAGACCGGTACCGGCCGGGATCAGGCGGCCGACGATGACGTTCTCCTTCAGGCCGCGCAGGCTGTCGCGGGTACCGCGGACGGCAGCCTCGGTCAGCACGCGGGTAGTCTCCTGGAACGACGCCGCCGACAGGAACGATTCGGTCGCCAGCGAGGCCTTGGTGATACCCAGCAGCACCGGCTCGGAACGCACCGGCAACAGGCTGCGGGTCTCCAGGCGCACGTTCTCCTCGATGACGCGCTGGCGCTCGGCCTGCTCGCCATTGAGGAACTTGCTGTCGCCCTGGTCGGTGATCTCGACCTTGCGCAGCATCTGGCGAACGATCACCTCGATGTGCTTGTCGTTGATCTTCACGCCCTGCAAGCGATAGACGTCCTGGATTTCCTTGGTCAGGTACGAGGCCAGCGGCTCGACGCCGAGCAGGCGCAGGATGTCCTGCGGATTCGGCTCGCCGTCCACCACGGTCTCGCCCTTCTCGACGTGCTCGCCTTCGAACACGATGATCTGGCGGTACTTCGGGATCAGCTCCTCGTGCTCCTCGCCATCGGGTCCCTTGATGATCAGGCGCTGCTTGCCCTTGGTGTCCTTGCCGAAGCTGACGACACCCGAACGCTCGGCCAGCACCGCCGGATCCTTCGGCTTGCGGGCTTCGAACAGATCGGCCACGCGCGGCAGACCACCGGTGATGTCACGGGTCTTGGAGGCTTCCTGCGGGATCTTGGCGACCACGTCGCCCACGCCGACCGGGGCCCCGTCCTGCAGGTTGACGATCGAGCGCGGTGGCAGCATGTACTGCGCCGGCAGATCGGTCCCCGGGATGTTGAGGTCCTTGCCGTCCTTGTCGACGATGCGCACGATCGGGCGCAGGTCCTTGCCCTGGTTGCCGCGACGCTTGGGATCGCTGATCTCGCGCGACGCCAGGCCGGTCAGTTCGTCGGTCTTCTCGATGACGGTGATGCCGTCGACGAAGTCCACGAAGCGGATGAAACCGGCCACTTCCGACACGATCGGGTGGTTATGCGGATCCCAGGTCGCCACGGTCTGGCCGGACTTCAGCTCGGAGCCGTCCTTGATCATGATCGTCGCGCCGTACGGCAGCTTGTAGCGCTCGCGCTCACGGTTGTGGGTATCGAGCACGGACAGTTCGCCCGAACGCGACACCACGACCAGGTGGCCCGCCGAGTGCGACACGGTCTTCAGGTTGTTGAACTTGATCGAGCCGGTGGTCTTGACGGTCACGTTGTCGATGGCCGCCGCACGCGACGCCGCGCCACCGATGTGGAACGTACGCATGGTCAGCTGGGTACCCGGCTCACCGATCGACTGCGCCGCCACGACACCCACGGCCTCGCCATGGTTGACCAGGTGGCCGCGGCCGAGGTCACGACCGTAGCAGAGGGCGCAGACGCCGAAGCTGCTCTGGCAGGTGATCGTCGAACGCACCTGGATCGACTGCACGCTGGCGTCTTCGAGCTTCTGCACCCAGGCTTCGTCGAGCAGGGTGTTGCGGGTGACGATCGGATCCTCGTCGTTGCCCGGCAGGAACACGTCCTCGGCCACGACACGACCCAGCACGCGGTCGCGCAGCGGCTCGACGACGTCGCCGCCTTCCACGATCGGGGTCATGGTCAGGCTGCCGAGCGTGCCGCAATCGCTCTCGGTGATGACCACGTCCTGCGCCACGTCGACCAGGCGACGGGTCAGGTAACCCGAGTTCGCCGTCTTCAACGCGGTATCGGCCAGGCCCTTACGTGCACCGTGGGTCGAGATGAAGTACTGCTGGACGTTCAGGCCTTCGCGGAAGTTCGAGGTGATCGGCGTCTCGATGATCGAGCCGTCCGGCTTGGCCATCAGGCCGCGCATACCGGCCAGCTGACGGATCTGCGCCTGCGAACCACGGGCGCCGGAGTCGGCCATGATGTAGATGGAGTTCATCGACTTCTGCGCGACCACATCGCCCTTGGCGTTGGTCACGTTCTCGGTGCCGATGGTGTCCATCATCGCCTTGGCGACGCGTTCGTTGGTACGCGACCAGATGTCGACGACCTTGTTGTAGCGCTCGCCGGCGGTGACCAGACCGGACTGGTACTGCTGCTGGATTTCCAGCACTTCGGTCTCGGCCTCGGCCAGGATGCCCTTCTTCTCGGCCGGGATGATCATGTCGTCGATGCCGATCGACACGCCGGAGCGGGTCGCGTAGGCGAAGCCGGTGTACATCAGCTTGTCGGCGAACACGACCGTGTCCTTCAGGCCCAGCTGGCGGTAGCACGAGTTGATCAGGCGGCTGATGTTCTTCTTGGTCAGCTCGGTGTTGGCCAGCTCGAACGGCAGGCCGTCGGGCAGGATCTCGGCCAGCAGCGAACGGCCGATCGTGGTGTCGACCAGGGCGGTCTTCTTCGAACGGCTGCCATCCTCGGCGATCACGACCTCGGTGATGCGCACCTTGACCTTGGCGTGCAGGCCGACGACCTTGTTGTCGTAGGCGCGCTTGACTTCGGCCAGGTTGGCGAACGCCATGCCCTCGCCCGGGGTGTTTTCCAGGGCGCGGGTCATGTAGTACAGGCCCAGCACGACGTCCTGCGACGGCACGATGATCGGCTCGCCGTTGGCCGGCGACAGGATGTTGTTGGTGGACATCATCAGCGCACGCGCTTCCAGCTGGGCTTCCAGCGAGAGCGGCACGTGGACGGCCATCTGGTCACCGTCGAAGTCGGCGTTGAACGCGGTGCAGACCAGCGGATGCAGCTGGATCGCCTTGCCTTCGATCAGCACCGGCTCGAACGCCTGGATGCCCAGGCGGTGCAGCGTCGGCGCACGGTTCAGCAGCACCGGATGCTCTCGGATGACTTCCTCGAGGATGTCCCACACCTCGGCTTCTTCGCGCTCGACCAGCTTCTTGGCGGCCTTGATCGTCGTGGCCAGGCCACGGCGCTGCAGCTTGGCGAAGATGAAGGGCTTGAACAGCTCCAGCGCCATTTTCTTCGGCAGGCCGCACTCGTGCAGGCGCAGCGTCGGGCCGACCACGATGACCGAACGGCCCGAGTAGTCGACGCGCTTGCCGAGCAGGTTCTGGCGGAACCGGCCCTGCTTGCCCTTGATCATGTCGGCCAGCGACTTCAGCGGGCGCTTGTTGGTGCCGGTGATCGCACGGCCACGACGGCCGTTGTCCATCAGCGCATCGACCGACTCCTGCAGCATGCGCTTCTCGTTGCGGACGATGATGTCGGGCGCATTGAGTTCGAGCAGGCGACGCAGGCGGTTGTTGCGGTTGATGACGCGGCGGTACAGGTCGTTGAGGTCGGAGGTCGCGAAGCGGCCGCCATCCAGCGGAACCAGCGGACGCAGGTCCGGCGGCAGCACCGGCAGCACGGTCATGACCATCCACTCCGGGCGGTTGCCCGATTCAAGGAAGGCTTCGACCAGCTTGATGCGCTTGGTGAGGCGCTTGAGCTTGGTTTCCGAGCCGGTGCTGGCGATTTCTTCCTTCAGGCGGACCATCTCGGCCTGCAGGTCGATCGTGCGCAGCAGGTCGAACACCGCCTCGGCGCCCATCGCGGCGTCGAAGTCGTCGCCGTGCTCCTGGCGCATCTGCATGAACTGCTCTTCGTTGAGCAGCTGGCCGCGCTCGAGCGGGGTCAGGCCCGGCTCGGTGACGACGAACGCTTCGAAGTACAGGATGCGCTCGATGTCGCGCAGGGTCATGTCCAGCATCAGGCCGATGCGCGACGGCAGCGACTTGAGGAACCAGATGTGCGCGACCGGCGATGCCAGGTCGATGTGGCCCATGCGCTCGCGGCGTACCTTGGCCAGGGTCACTTCGGTGCCGCACTTCTCGCAGACCACGCCACGGTGCTTCATGCGCTTGTACTTGCCGCACAGGCACTCGTAGTCCTTGATCGGTCCGAAGATCGCGGCGCAGAACAGGCCATCGCGCTCGGGCTTGAAGGTACGGTAGTTGATGGTCTCGGGCTTCTTCACTTCGCCGAAGGACCACGAGCGGATCAGGTCAGGCGAGGCCAACGCGATCTTGATCGCGTCGAAGTCGATGGCCGGGCGCTGCTGGTTGAAGAGGTTGAGCAGGTCTTTCATGAAATTCTCCGGGAATGGGGATTCGTGAGTCGGTTGTTCACATCACCGGGGGCGGCGCGGGGCCGCCCCGGTTGCGCCGCCTCAGTGCTCTTCCAGTTCCATGTTGATGGCCAGCGAGCGGATTTCCTTCACCAACACGTTGAAGGATTCCGGCATGCCGGCGACCATTTCGTATTCGCCATCGACGATGTTCTTGTACATCTGGTTGCGGCCCTGCACGTCATCGGATTTCACCGTCAGCATTTCCTGCATGGTGTAGGCCGCGCCGTAGGCTTCCAGCGCCCACATTTCCATTTCACCGAAGCGCTGTCCGCCGAACTGCGCCTTGCCGCCCAGCGGCTGCTGGGTGACGAGCGAGTACGGGCCGGTCGAGCGGGCGTGCATCTTGTCGTCGACCAGGTGGTTGAGCTTGAGCATGTGCATGTAGCCCACCGTGGTCTGGCGATCGAAGGCCTCGCCGGTACGACCGTCGTAAAGCTGGGTCTGGCCGCTCAGCGGCAGGTCGGCGAGTTCGAGCATCTTCTTGATCTCGACTTCGGCCGCGCCGTCGAACACCGGGGTCGCCATCGGCACGCCGTCGGTCAGGTTCTTGGCCAGCGTCAGCAACTCCTCGTCGCTGAACTGCTTCAGATCCACCCGCTGCGCGGTGACGTCGTTGTCGTGGTTGTAGATCTCGTCGAGGAACTTGCGCAGGTCGGCCAGCTTGGCCTGTGCCTCGAGCATGTTCTGGATCTTGCGACCCAGGCCCTTGGCGGCCCAGCCCAGATGCACTTCCAGGATCTGACCGATGTTCATGCGCGACGGCACGCCCAGCGGGTTCAGCACGATGTCCACGGTCTCGCCGTTGGCCATGTGCGGCATGTCCTGCACGGGCACGATGGTCGACACGACACCCTTGTTGCCGTGACGGCCGGCCATCTTGTCGCCCGGCTGGATACGACGCTTCACGGCCAGGTAGACCTTGACCATCTTCAGCACGCCGGGAGCGAGCTCGTCACCCTGGGTGATCTTGCCGCGCTTGTCGGCGAAGCGCTTCTCGAACTCCTTCTGATGGGCGTCGATCTGCTTCTGCGCGCGTTCCAGCGCCTCGGCAGCATCGTCGTCCTTCATGCGCAGCTGGAACCAGTCGGACTTCTTCAGGCCGTCGAGCACCAGGCTGGTGACGGCCTCGCCCTTCTTCAGGCCAGCGCCGCCATTGGCGACCTTGCCCTGGATCTGCGAACGCAGACGGGCGTAGATGGCGCTTTCGAGGATGCGGAACTGGTCGTCGAAGTCCTTCTTGACGCGCTTGATCTCGGATTCCTCGATCTGGCGCGCACGCTTGTCCTTCTCGATGCCGTCGCGGGTGAAGACCTGCACGTCGATGACGGTGCCGTCCATGCCGGGCGGCACGCGCAGCGAGCTGTCCTTCACGTCGGACGCCTTCTCGCCGAAGATCGCACGCAGCAGCTTCTCTTCCGGGGTCAGCTGGCTCTCGCCCTTCGGCGTCACCTTGCCGACCAGGATGTCGCCGGCACGCACTTCGGCGCCGATGTACACCACGCCGGACTCGTCGAGGCGGTTGAGCGCGTTCTCGGACACGTTCGGGATGTCGGCGGAGATTTCCTCCGGTCCCAGCTTGGTGTCGCGGGCGACCGCGGTCAGCTCTTCGATGTGGATCGTCGTGTAACGGTCTTCCTTGACGACGCGCTCCGACAGCAGGATCGAGTCTTCGAAGTTGTAGCCGTTCCACGGCATGAACGCGACCAGCATGTTCTGGCCCAGGGCCAGCTCGCCGATGTCGGTCGAGGGGCCGTCGGCCAGCACGTCGCCGCGCGCGATCACGTCACCGACATTCACCAGCGGGCGCTGGTTGATGCAGGTGTTCTGGTTCGAACGGGTGTACTTGATCAGGTTGTAGATGTCGACGCCGGCATCGTGCTCGCCGATGATCTCGACCTCGTGCGCCTTGACCACGATGCGGCCGGCGTCGATCTGCTCGATCACGCCACCACGACGGGCGTTGACGGTCACGCCGGAGTCGCGCGCCACGGCACGCTCGATGCCGGTACCGACCAGCGGCTTCTGCGCACGCAGCGTCGGCACGGCCTGGCGCTGCATGTTGGCGCCCATCAGTGCGCGGTTCGCGTCATCGTGCTCCAGGAACGGCACCAGCGCTGCCGCGACCGACACGGTCTGCATCGGCGAGACGTCCATGAAGTGGATCTCGGCCGGCGCCTTCAGCAGGTTCTCGCCCTGGTAACGACAGGCGACGAACTGCTCGGTCAGGATGCTCTTGTCATCGGTCGGCGCGTTGGCCTGCGCGATGACGAACTCGTTTTCCTCGATCGCCGACAGGAACTCGATGTCGTCGGTGACCTTGCCGCCCACGACCTTGCGGTACGGCGTCTCGAGGAAGCCATAGCGGTTGGTGCGTGCGAACACGGCCAGCGAGTTGATCAGGCCGATGTTCGGGCCTTCCGGCGTTTCGATGGTGCAGACGCGGCCGTAATGGGTCGGGTGCACGTCGCGCACTTCGAAGCCGGCACGCTCGCGGGTCAGACCGCCCGGTCCAAGCGCGGAGACGCGGCGCTTGTGGGTGACTTCCGACAGCGGGTTGTTCTGGTCCATGAACTGCGACAGCTGCGAGGAGCCGAAGAACTCCTTGACCGCGGCCGCGACCGGCTTGGCGTTGATCAGCTCCTGCGGGGTCAGGCCATCGGCCTCGGCCATCGTCAGGCGCTCGCGCACGGCGCGCTCGACGCGGACCAGGCCCACGCGGAACACGTTCTCGGCCATTTCACCGACCGAACGCACGCGGCGGTTGCCGAGGTGATCGATGTCGTCGACCACGCCACGGCCGTTGCGGATCTCGGTCAGGACCTTGATCACGTCGAGGATGTCGGAAGTGTTGCCGAACTCCTCGCGCAGGCGGATGGACTCTTCGTCCTTGCGCTCGGCGTAGTAGCGCGCGTCGTACAGCACCGAGGCGCCGGTGACTTCCTTGCGGCCGATGCGGCGGTTGAACTTCATCCGGCCCACGCCCGACAGGTCGTAGCGCTCGAAGGTGAAGAACAGGTTGTGGAACAGGTTCTGCGCGGCATCCTTGGTCGGCGGCTCGCCGGGACGCATCATGCGGTAGATCTCGACCAGGGCGTCGAGCTGGGTCTTGGTGCTGTCGATGCGCAGGGTGTTGGACAGGTACGGGCCGCGATCGAGGTCGTTGACCCAGATCGTGCCGACCGCGTCGATGCCGGCCTTGCGGAACGCGGCCAGCGACTCTTCGCTGATCTCGTCGTTGGCGGTGGCGATCAGCTCACCGGTCGACGCGTCGATGACGTCGTGCGACAGGATGCGGCCGACCAGGTAGTCGTCCGGCACGGCCAGCGCGGCGATGCCCGAAGCCTCGAGCTGCTTGACGTGGCGCGCGGTGATGCGCTTTCCGGCTTCAACGATGACCTTGTCGCCATCGGCGAGGTCGAAGTTCAGCGTTTCGCCGCGCAGGCGCTCGGCGACCAGCGCCAGCTGCACGCCTTCCTCGGGATCGATGTGGAACGTGTTGATCTCGAAGAACTCATTGAGCATTTCTTCGTTGTTGTAGCCCAGCGCACGCAGCAGCACCGACACCGGCAGCTTGCGGCGACGGTCGATACGGGTGAACAGCGCGTCCTTCGGGTCGAACTCGAAGTCCAGCCACGAACCGCGGTACGGGATCACGCGCGCCGAGAACAGCAGCTTGCCCGAGCTGTGGGTCTTGCCACGGTCGTGGTCGAAGAACACGCCCGGTGAACGGTGCAGCTGCGAGACGATGACGCGCTCGGTGCCGTTGACGATGAAGGTACCGTTGTCGGTCATGAGCGGAATCTCGCCCATGTAGACCTCCTGCTCCTTCACGTACTTGATGGCCTTGCTGGACGACTCGCGGTCGTAGATCACCAGGCGCACGGTGACGCGCAGCGGCGCGCCGTAGCTCATGCCGCGCTGGCGGCACTCGCGCTCGTCGAACACCGGGTCGCCGAGTTTGTAGCCGACGTACTCGAGGGCGGCATAGCCGTTGTAGCTGACAATCGGGAACACCGACTTCAGCGCGGCATGCAGGCCGCGGTCTTCGCGCTTGGACTGCTCGCGATCGGACTGCAGGAATTCGCGGTACGAATCGACCTGGATCGCAAGCAGGAACGGCACTTCAAGAATCGCACGGCGCTTGCCGAAGTTCTTGCGGATGCGCTTCTTCTCGGTGAACGAGTAGTTCGACTGGGGCGTGGAAGTCGTCATGGTGAGAACCACCTCGGGTCATCTGCGGAGCGCGCGGCGGCGCCCCTGGGGGAACGAAAAGCTGTCACTGGGTAGTCGCTGGTATTGCCGGCACCAGCACGCCTTCTCCCGCTACTACCCACTAACAACTGCTTGACTGCTTTGGACCGGGAATCGGGAATGGAGAATCGGGTGTCGTTGCCAGGCGCGATTGCGGCGCCCGTTCGATCCCGGAGTCCCTATTCCCGATTCCCCGCCTTGAAACGACCAAAGGCCGGGGGCTTTCGCCCCCAGCCTTGGCGCACCGCCAGCATGGGCTGCCGATGCAATGTGTCGCTTACTTGACTTCGACCGTCGCACCAGCGGCTTCGAGGTCCTTCTTGATCTTCTCGGCGTCTTCCTTGGAAGCCGCGTCCTTGACCACGCCACCGGCTTCGGTCAGGTCCTTGGCTTCCTTCAGGCCGAGGCCCGTGATCGCGCGGACGACCTTGATGACTTCGACCTTCTTCTCGCCAGCCGACTTCAGGGTGACGGTGAACTCGGTCTGCTCTTCAACGGCAGCAGCCGGGCCAGCGGCCGGACCAGCAGCCACGGCGACCGGGGCAGCGGCGGAGACGCCGAACTTCTCTTCAAACGCCTTGACCAGCTCCATCACCTCGACGAGGGTCTTGCTGCCGATGGCTTCCAGGATTTGTTCATTCGAAAGGGACATTGTGATTACCTTGATTGACTGATTTGGAAACAGCTGAATGGATTACAGCGTGTTATGGGGTGTACCGAACAATCCGGCACTCATCCAGGATTTCAGGCGGCCTTGGCCTGGCCGACCGCGTTGATCACGCGGGCGGTCGAGGCGGCGGGCTCCGCAAGCACGCGGGCGAGCATGGTGGCCGGCTCGGCCATCATGCGGACCAGCATTCCCAGAGCCTGTTCGCGGGTCGGCAGGGAAGCCAGGACATCCACATGGGTGCCCGGGTACTTCTTGCCGCCAATCGAAACCAGGCGCGGCTTCAGCTTGTCTGCGGTTTTTGCGAAATCCTTGATGAGGCGTCCGGCGGCACCGGGGTCTTCCTTGGAGAAGGCATACAGCAGAGGACCGGTCAGCTCGTCTTGGATGACGGCGTAATCGGTGTTCTCCACTGCACGCGAAACCAGGGTGTTCTTTGCGACTTTCAGGAACACACCGTTTTCGCGGGCCTTCTTGCGCAGGTCGGTCAATTGCGAGACCGACAGGCCAAGGTATTCCGCGGCAACCAGCGAATGCGCCGAAGCGGCGACATCGGCCAGTTCGGCAACGACTTCCTTCTTCTGGTTCAGATTCAGAGCCATTGCACTTCCTCACGTATTTCAATTCCGCCCCGTTGCATCCGCGCGGGGACGGGCCATGGTTCGCATCGTTCCCTCGATGCGAGGAAGCGTCCTGCGACGCTCCGCTTGGCGGCCGTTTCCAATCGATCGAACAACAATGATCTTGTGGAGGGTCGGCAACCATCTACGCAGGCCCTTTGCTGCTTTCGCAGACTCGGGATTAAGCGGTCACTGCCTGCAGCGGCGGCGAATCCGTGCCAGTCGAGCCTCCCTGCCCGTCGCCATTGCTGCCTTGATCGCGCCTGCGGTCTTTGACGGCGCCACGCCGGACCGGGGTCCGTCGCGATGCCCTCAAATAGCCCTGCCGGGCAAGCCCGACAGGGGTACATCAACTTTTCCGTCCGGCCAGGTGCACGAGGCAACCGCCGGGCGGATGTCTTACTTCAGGTTCAGCGTCGACTGGTCGACGGCAACGCCCGGGCCCATCGTCGAGCTCAGCGAGACCTTCTGCAGGTACTGGCCCTTCGAGGTCGCCGGCTTGGCCTTGACCAGGTCCACCAGCAGCGCCTGCAGGTTTTCCTTCAGCTTGTCGGCGTCGAAGTCGGCCTTGCCGATCGTGCAGTGGATGATGCCGGCCTTGTCGGTGCGGTAACGCACCTGGCCACCCTTGGCGTTCTTCACAGCCTCACCCGGGTTCGGGGAGACGGTGCCGACCTTCGGGTTCGGCATCAGGCCGCGCGGGCCGAGCAGCGTGCCGAGCTTACCAACGACGCGCATCGCGTCCGGGGTCGCGATGACCACGTCATAGTTGAGGTCGCCGGCCTGCATCTTCTCGGCCAGGTCGTCCATGCCGACGGCTTCGGCACCAGCGGCCAGGGCCTCGTCGGCCTTGGCACCGGCCGGTGCGAACACCGCCACGCGCACGCTCTTGCCGGTACCGGCGGGCAGCACGGTCGAACCGCGCACCTGCTGGTCGGACTTGCGCGCATCCACGCCCAGGCGGACGGAGACGTCGACGGCCTCGACGAACTTGGCCTTGCTGTTGTCCTTGACGATCTTCAGCGCGTCATCGATGGCGTAGCTCTTGCCCGGCTCGACTGCGGCCTTGATGCTCTTCTGTCGCTTGGTCTGTGCCATGGTCTCAGCCCTCCACCGTCAAGCCCATCGAACGGGCGGAGCCCGCGATGGTGCGCACTGCTGCATCCAGATCCGCTGCGGTCAGATCCGGCTCTTTCGCCTTGGCGATGTCTTCGAGCTGGGCACGGGTGACCTTGCCCACCTTGTCGGTGTTCGGGCGCTTGGAGCCCGAGGTCACGCCAGCCGCCTTCTTCAACAGCACCGTTGCGGGCGTGCTCTTGGTGACGAAGGTGAAGGTACGGTCCGAATAGGCCGTGATGATGACCGGCGTCGGCAGGCCCGGCTCGAGCTTCTGCGTGGCGGCATTGAACGCCTTGCAGAACTCCATGATGTTCAGGCCGCGCTGACCCAGCGCAGGACCGACCGGCGGCGACGGATTCGCCTGACCTGCCTTGACCTGCAGTTTGATGTAACCGACAACTTTCTTTGCCATGTGAGTACTCTCCGGGTGCAAGCGCCTGGGTTCAGGCTCCCCATCGGACCGGGAACATATTCAACAAAAGCAGCACGCGTCCCGGTGTCGCGTTGCCACTCGCGCAAAAGGCCGCCCATGCGGCGGCCAATGCGGATGCCCGGCTGACCGGACAGGTAGCCGCGCACTATAACAGATTTTCTGACGCTGTTTTGGCCGCCCCGCCTGGGCGGGACCGGCCAGCCGGATCAGGCCTTCTCGACCTGTGCGAACTCCAGTTCGACCGGGGTCGAACGGCCGAAGATCAGCACTGCGACGCGCAGGCGGCTCTTCTCGTAGTTGACTTCCTCGACCACGCCATTGAAGTCGTTGAACGGGCCGTCGGTGACACGGACCATCTGGCCCGGCTCGAACAGCACCTTCGGACGGGGCTTCTCGACGCCTTCCTGAACACGGTCCAGGATCGCGGCCGCCTCTTCGTCGCGGATCGGCAGCGGACGATCGGCGGTGCCGCCGATGAAGCCCATGACTTTGGGGGTCTCCTTCACCAGATGCCAGCTCTCGCTGTCCATCCGCGGGATGCCGCCCTCGTCCTGGGTCATGATCTGCACCAGCACGTAGCCCGGGAAGAACTTGCGCTCGGAACGGCGCTTCTGGCCGGAGCGCATCTCGATCACTTCCTCGGTCGGCACCAGCACGTCGCCGAACCTTTCCTGCATCTCGGCACGGGTAATCCGGTCACGCAGTGCCTGCGCCACCGACTTCTCGAAGCCGGAATAGGCATGCACCACGTACCAGCGCTTGACGCCTTGCGTTTCCATCAACCATTCACTCCGTCATTGTCCCAGCAGCAGGCGGACCAGCCAGCGGATCACCGCATCGAATCCCGCCAGCATCAGGCTGATCAGGACCACGACGATCATCACCACCCAGGTCATGCGCGCGGCTTCCTGGCGGGTCGGCCAGACCACCTTGCGCAATTCGAAACGGGACTCCGACAGGAACTCGAGCGTCTGGCGACCCTTCTGGGTGCCGGCGAACACGAATCCGCCCAGCGCCAGTCCCGCAACCACTGCAGCGCTACGGGCCAGCACGATCCACTGGTTCGCGAACCAGTAGAACGCGAAGATACCCGCGACGACCAACAGCAAGGCAAGGGCGTACTTGAGGATATCGCCCGTCGAAGCCGTCTTGGTTTGTTCCACTCTGCTATTCAAGTCACAACGCCCTGATTGCGGACTGCACTACTACGGACGGGCACCGGACGGTGGCACGCCAGGAGGGACTCGAACCCCCAACCTGCGGTTTTGGAGACCGCTGCTCTGCCAATTGAGCTACTGGCGTATTGTTTCCGTGACCCTGGTGTGGACCGCCCAACGGGCGGGACCACTAAAAACAGCGAAGGCGGACCAGTCTTCCGGCCCGCCATTCGCGCCTGTGGAGGCCGGTGACGACCTCCACGATGGCAGCTTACTTGATGATCTTGGCCACGACGCCGGCGCCGACGGTACGGCCGCCTTCGCGGATCGCGAAACGCAGGCCTTCGTCCATCGCCACCGGGTTGATCAGCGACACCACCATCTTCACGTTGTCGCCCGGCATCACCATCTCCACGCCCTCCGGCAGCTCGCAAGCGCCGGTGATGTCCGTGGTACGGAAGTAGAACTGCGGACGGTAACCCTTGAAGAACGGCGTGTGACGGCCACCCTCGTCCTTCGACAGCACGTACACCTCGGCCTCGAAGTCCGTATGCGGCTTGATCGAACCCGGCTTGCACAGCACCTGGCCGCGCTCGACGTCGTCACGCTTGGTGCCGCGCAGCAGCAGACCGGCGTTGTCGCCTGCCTGGCCCTGGTCCAGCAGCTTGCGGAACATCTCGACGCCCGTGACCGTGGTCTTCTGGGTCGCACGGATACCGACGATCTCGATTTCTTCGCCGACCTTGATCACGCCACGCTCGATACGACCGGTCACCACGGTGCCGCGGCCCGAGATCGAGAACACGTCTTCCACCGGCATCAGGAACGGCTTGTCGATGTCGCGCTCCGGCTCCGGGATCCACGTATCCAGCGCTTCCACCAGCTTGATGATCGCAGGCACGCCGATGTCGCTCTGGTCGCCTTCCAGCGCCTTCAGCGCCGAACCCTGGATGATCGGGGTGTCGTCGCCCGGGAACTCGTACTTCGACAGAAGCTCGCGCACTTCCATCTCCACCAGCTCCAGCAGCTCGGCGTCGTCCACCATGTCGGCCTTGTTCAGGAACACGACGATGTACGGCACGCCGACCTGGCGGGCCAGCAGGATGTGCTCGCGCGTCTGCGGCATCGGGCCGTCAGCGGCCGAACACACCAGGATCGCGCCGTCCATCTGCGCCGCACCCGTGATCATGTTCTTGACGTAGTCGGCGTGGCCGGGGCAGTCAACGTGCGCGTAGTGACGGTTCGGGCTTTCGTACTCGACGTGCGCCGTCGAGATCGTGATGCCGCGCGCCTTCTCTTCCGGCGCCGCGTCGATCGCGTCGTAGGCCTTGAACTCGCCACCGAAGCGTTCCGCACCGATCTTCGTCAGCGCCGCCGTCAGCGTCGTCTTGCCGTGATCCACGTGACCAATCGTACCCACGTTCACGTGGGGCTTGGTGCGCTCAAACTTACCCTTTGCCATGGCTGCCTAGTCTCGAATCGGATGTGGTGGTGTGCGGAAAATCTTGCAGTGCCTGGTGGTGCTGGACCTGACCGGAACAGTGAGGGCATGCACCTCCTGCACCTGCAGGGTGGTGCTCACGAATGGAATCGAACCATCGACCTCCTCCTTACCAAGGAGGTGCTCTACCGACTGAGCTACGTGAGCGTTGAACTATGGCACCGGCGCGATCAGGACAAACTTGAAGCAGGGATCAATGGAGCGGGAGACGGGGATCGAACCCGCACCATCAGCTTGGAAGGCTGAGGTTCTACCATTGAACTACTCCCGCGCCGCGCGGCACTTGAAACTCAAATCCTGAATGTGCTGGTGGAGGGAGGTGGATTCGAACCACCGAAGGCGTAAGCCAGCAGATTTACAGTCTGCCCCCGTTGGCCGCTTGGGTATCCCTCCGGAACTGCACAAACCGGTGAAACAGCCCGTTATTTTGACCAGGTCGCCGCACGGTGTCAACGCTGTCTGATCGACATCGCGCGCCACGTGCCGACGGCTGGCCCCAACCGGGCCAACCCGCCCTACCCGGCGCGGCCGCACATTTTGGCTGTCGGCAACGAACCGATCAAGCCCAATCGTCATCGCGCACGAAATGACGCGGATCTTGCAGGGCGACCGCCGCCGTGGCCGCAGCCGGATCTCCGCACGGGCAGACGGTTCGCGAGCGCATCGGCGGACACGATCCCGAGCCTGCCGGTTACCTTCGGGCTGCGCCGTTACAGGCCGCCCACTGCACTCGCGGCCGGCGCTTCGACCACACGTCCGCGCCGGACATGCACCAGTAGTTCGCGATCGGGCGCCTGCACCTGCCAGGTCTTCAGGTCCAAGCGACTGCCCGGGCCCATGACCACGGCGGACATGCCTTCGGCCTGCAGCGGACGCCTGCGCGCCAGCACGGCCGGCTGCGGTGGCTGCCGCACCAGCCAGACCTGGCCATCGTTGTCGGTGATCACGCGACCGACGCCATCAGCGCCGACGCACAGCGCGGTGTCCTCGTCGACGCCGACGCCGATGAGGTCACGCCGGCCCTGGTCCGCCTCCAGGCGGTTCAGGAACACCAGCAGCCGCCCCAGACGATCGCGCTCGCTGAAATGGCTGTCGGTGACGACGCGCTCAAGGCCGGGCAGCGCCAGGAAGTCGTGCTCCAGCGTCACCGCCGGCCCCAGCGGGTCGCGCAGCGCCTTGGCCGTGGTCAGGCTGCCGCCATCGAGCGCGCCGTAGCTGTAGGCCCCCATGATCGCCAGGCCCGCACTGGTCCCGGCCAGCGGCTTGCCGGCGCGGACGTGCGCATTGAGCGCGTCCTGCAGCGGCGTGCCCTTCCAGAAGCGGATATAGCGGGACTGGTCGCCGCCGGCGATGAACACGCCGTCGGCCGCGGCGACGATCTCGAGCACCTTGGGGTCGCTGGCGGCGGCGCGGTCGTGGAAGACCAGCGTCTGTGCCGACACGATGCCGCCGATGTCGTTGAAGAATTCTTCCTGTGCGTTTTCCGCCCCCGATGCGCGCAGGATCACCAGATGCCCGTTGCCGGCCTGGCCGACCCACCAGCGGAACGCCTCGCGCGGCCAATCGCCGCCGCCGACCAGCATCAGCCCGGGCGACGTCGCTCCCGGCCGCTTCGCCGACAGGTCGCCGATCTTGTAATAGACATAGCCGGCATCCTGCTGCGTCGCAACATCAGTTGCCCAGGCATGCGCGACGCCCCCCAGCAGCATGGCGGCCAACAGGCATTGACCCACAAGACGGTGACTCCAGCGCGACGCGATCGACATGACAGTGGCTCCGGGACGGCATGGAACACGCATGCCTGGTAGCGGGTGGGTAGCGCGAAACGGTAGCCGGACAGGCATTGCGGTGGCAATGCATCAAACCCGGATCCCGATCCGCAGGGATACCCAAGATAGCGCCGCGACGGCCTGCCGCCACACCTGTCGAAAGACATGCTCACTTCGCACGCGATTCGCGCTAGGCTCGCGCGAATTGGGTCACTCGCCAGACGCTCTCAAGACCACCGCTGGCGCGGGGACCCGTATGGGGTGTCGATCGCTGTCTGACCTTTTCCTGGAGCCATGAATGAAGCGCGCAACAATTTCGATTGCTGTGTCCACCACACTGTTCGGCCTGATGTCCGGCTCGGCAGCCTTCCAAGCCCACGCGCAGGACGCCGCAACCTCGCCTGAGGAGACCACCACCCTGGGCGCCGTCCAGGTGACGGGTTCACGCATTCCACGCGCGCAGATCGAGGGCCCCGCCCCGATCACCGTGGTGACCGCCGAACAGATCCAGGCTGCCGGCCTCACCTCCGTCCCCGACGTGCTGCGCTCGCTCAGCCAGAACAGCGGCAGCGTCCAGGGCCAGCAGAACACCACGGGCGCCCAGTCCACGCCCGGCGCGCAGGCCGTCGACCTGCGCGGACTCGGTCCCAACCACACCCTGGTGCTGGTCAACGGCCGCCGTATCGCCGACTTCCCGCTACCGCTCAACGGCCGCAGCAACTTCACCGACATCGGCAACATCCCGCTCGGCATGATCGAACGCATCGAAGTGCTGACCGGCAGCGCCTCGGCCGTCTACGGCTCGGACGCGATGGCCGGCGTCATCAACTTCATCCTCAAGCGCTCCACCGACGGCACCACCATCGACTACCGCTATGGTGACACCGAGAGCGGTGGCGGCGAGTCCCACAAGGTGACGCTGACCACCGGCTTCGAACGCGGCGGCCTCACCGGCATCGTCGGCGTGGAACTGCAGGACAAGCGCCCGCTGTGGGGCTACGAGCGCTCGAACCAGGACTCCACCCTCGATGCACCGACCTCGCGGCGTCGGCTGCCGCGCCTCACTGCGCAGCTCACCAACTGGGAAGATGACGTCAACATCGCGCCGGCCGACAATTGCGCGGCGATGTCCGGCTTGAACGATGGCACCACGGTACTGGCCGAGGACCGGTTCGGCGAACCCTACTGCGGCAGCACGCGCGCCATCGCCTACCGCACGATCCAGAACGAGCGCAAGGGCGCGACCGCTTACGGTTCGTTCGAGTACCGCTTCAACGACAACCTGTCCTGGTTCGCGGACGTGCAGATGGGCCACCAGAAGGTCAGGTTACTGACCGGCACCAACGGCAATGATGTCGTCAGCGACGTGATGGGATGGGAGTTCCACGACCCGACGTCGACGAACAACAACAACAAGGTTTTCTACAACGCCATCACGGAACAAAGAGAAGTCTGGTCGAGGCAGTTCACGCCCGAGGAAATCGGCGGGCTCAGGAACCGCATGAACACCACCACCCAGAAGACGCTGGCCATCACGACCGGCTTCAAGGGCGTGTTCGGCGATGACTGGAACTGGGAGGCGGCCTACAACCATTCCCAGTACAAGGCCGAGGTCGGCATGCCACGCATCCTGGCCGCCGCCGCCAACCGCCTGTTCCTGGGTGAGCAGCAGGGCTACGACGCCCGCGGCTATGCCATCTTCAGCCCGGATCCTGCGCGACTGTTCACCCCGCTGACCACCGCCGAGTTCAATTCCATCGCGGCGATGTCGACGTTCCACCCCAAGGCCGACAACAACAACGTCAGCTTCACCGTCGATACACCGGCACTGTTCACGTTGCCGGCCGGCGATGTCGGCTTTGCCGGCTCGGTCGACTACGGCAACCAGTCCTATCGCATCAATCCCGATCCGCTCGCGCTGACCGCGGACGCCTACTACGGCCCGCGCTACGGCGACGGCCGCGGCGACCGCGATCGCTGGAGCGTGGCCGGCGAGTTGCGCATTCCGGTCCTGTCCTCCGTCCAGGCCAGCCTGGCCGGCCGCTACGACCGCTACAGCTACGGCAACAAGGATCCCGGCAAGTTCACCTACAACGCCGGCCTGGAGTGGCGCCCGATCGAGACGCTGCTGGTGCGTGGCTCGTACGGCACCGGCTTCCGTGCCCCGGACATGCACTACCTGTTCGCCGGCGACGACTACTACCGCACGCTGTCCACCGACTATTACCAGTGCCGCACCGACGAGCCCGGGTTCACCGACGGCGAGTGCTATGACGACGGCACCTGGGACATCAACACCTTCGACGTCTATACCGGCAACATGGAACTGGATGTCGAGACCAGCAAGTCGTTCTCGGCGGGCTTCGTGTGGACGCCATTCACCAATTTCGACGTGGCGATCGACTACTACAAGATCAAGGTGTCGAACCAGGTGCAGACCCAGAGCCGCGAGCGCCTGCGCGCCGACGAGGCCAACTGTCGCCTCGGCACGACCGACACCGGCGCGGTCGTGGACGTCAATTCGCCGACCTGCCTCGACGCCATCGCCCGCGTGATCCGCAACACCGATGGCGAGATCACCAGCGTGCGGTTTGCGCCGATCAACATCGCCAACGAGGAAACGACCGGCGTCGACCTGACCGCCAACTACCGCGTGCCGACCGACAGCGCCGGCGACTTCCGCTTCACCGGCGCCTACACCTGGACCAAGACGCACACGCGCCAGCAGTATCCGGGCGATCCGGAAGAGGACATGCTGGACCTGAGCTTCAGCGCGACGACGCTGCCGCGCAACAAGGCCAACATCGGCGTGAGCTGGGACCGGGAGGCCGTGGGCGCGAGCCTGTTCGGCAATTATCTGGGCCGCGTCGCCAACTACAACAACGACGCCTGGACGCCGTCCAGCTGGCGCTTCAATGCCGGCGCACGTTACGACATCAACGACCATCTGCGGGTGTCGCTGACCGTCAACAACCTGCTCGACAAGATGCCGCCCAGCGATGCCACCTGGGGCAACTATCCGTACTACGACACGTCCTGGTTCGATGCCATGGGACGCAGCTACTTCGTGCAGGTCACGTGGAAGCTGGGTGGCAAGGCGCTGTAATGCCGGCCCGGAAAATGTTGTCCACAGCGGATGTGGAGCGTTGCCTGGGAAAGCTGTGGACAAGTCGATAAATCCATCTACAAACAACCACATGCACCACATGGTTATTTTTTGACCACACACCTGCACCAAGCACCAAGAACTTCGCAACAAGAAAAATGACGGCATCAAAAAACCCCGGCCTGGCGGTCCGGGGTTTTTTTTTGGAGAAATCTCGCTGGCTCAGACGTTGAAGCGGAAATGCATCACGTCGCCATCCTTGACGATGTACTCCTTGCCTTCCAGCCGCCATTTGCCGGCATCCTTGGCACCGTTCTCGCCCTTGTACTGGATGAAGTCGTCGTAGCCGACCACTTCGGCGCGGATGAAGCCCTTCTCGAAATCGGTGTGGATGACGGCCGCCGCCTGCGGTGCGGTCGCACCGATCTTGACCGTCCACGCGCGCACTTCCTTGACACCCGCGGTGAAGTAGGTCTGCAGATTCAGCAGGCTGTAGGCCGCACGGATCACGCGGTTCAGGCCGGGCTCGTCGAGACCGAGATCCGTCAGGAAGGCATCCCGGTCGGCGTCCTCGAGCTGACTCAGTTCTTCCTCGATCGCCGCCGAAACCGGCACCACCTGTGCGCCTTCGGCGACGGCGCGTGCGCGCACGGCATCGAGGTGCGCGTTGTTCTCGAACCCGTCCTCGAGCACGTTGGCGATGTACAGCACCGGCTTGGCCGTCAGCAGGAACATGTCGCGGATCGCGACCCTGTCGTCATCCGACAGCGACAGCGCGCGCACCGGCTTGCCGTCGGCCAGACCGGCATGCACGCGCTTGAGCACGTCGACGCGCGCCTTCGCATCCTTGTCGCCGGTCTTGGCGGAACGCTCGGCGCGCTGCAGCGCCTTCTCCACCGAATCCAGGTCGGCCAGCGCCAGTTCGGTATCGATGGTGTCGATATCGGCCAGCGGGTCGACCTTGTTGTTGACGTGGATCACGTCGTCGTTCTCGAAGCAGCGCACGACATGGGTGATCGCATCCACTTCGCGGATGTGCGCGAGGAACTTGTTGCCCAGGCCCTCGCCGCTGGCGGCGCCCGCGACGAGGCCGGCGATGTCGACGAACTCGACCGCCGTCGGCAGCACCTTCTGCGGCTTGACGATGTCGGCCAGCGCGTTGAGGCGCAGGTCCGGCACCGGCACCACGCCGACGTTCGGCTCGATCGTGCAGAACGGGAAATTGGCCGCGGCGATGCCGGCCTTGGTCAGCGCATTGAACAGGGTCGACTTGCCGACGTTCGGCAGGCCGACGATGCCGCATTGGATACCCATGCTTGGTTCCGTGAATGGAGAGTCGGGAATCGGGAATCGTCAAAGCAGGCCGCTTTCGATTCCCGATTCCCCATTCCCTATTCCCTGCGCGTATGCAGGCGGGTCATCGCGTCCATGACGTTGCCCTTGACCGCCAGCGGCAACACATCGATCGCATCGTCGATCGCACGCCCGATCAGGATCTCGTCGTCGTTGCCGGGACGCCCCAGCACCCAACCGGTCACGCGATCCTTGTGCCCGGGATGGCCGATGCCGATGCGGAGGCGGTGGAAACGGCCGTGGCCCAGCAACTGGATCGTGTCGCGCAGCCCGTTCTGGCCGCCATGGCCACCATCGAACTTCAGGCGGGCGACACCGGGGGCGAGGTCGAGCTCGTCATGCGCCAGCAGCGCCTGCTCGGGCTCGATCTTCCAGTAACGCAATGCCGCGGTCACCGACTTGCCGCTGAGATTCATGAAGGTCGCGGGCTTGAGCAGCCAGATCGACTGGCCGGCGACCTCGATCTTCGCGGTCTCGCCGAACAGCTTGCTCTCCAGGCCAAAGCGCGCACCCGCCTTGTCGGCGAGCACGTCGACAAAACGGAACCCGGCGTTGTGCCGGGTCCGTGCGTGTTCGGGTCCGGGATTGCCCAGCCCGACAATGAGTCGCAAGCCTTCCATCAGGTGTCAGCCGCCGGTGCACCTCGGGCGCACCGGCGGACAAGGACCGATCAGTCCTTTCAGTCCTTCGACACCTTGGCGGCCGGGACTTCGGCGGTTTCGCCTTCGACCGGCTCGGCTTCGACGCGGCCATGCTTGGCCACGACCACGGCAACGTCATGTTCCTTGCCGAGCTTGAGGGCCGGCACGTCGACGCCCTTGGGCAGCTTGAGGTCGGACAGGTGGATGATGTCGCCGACCTTCAGGTCGGCCAGGTCGACTTCAACGAACTCCGGCAGGTCCTTGGGCAGGCAGACCAGCTCGACTTCGTTCAGCTCGTGCATGACGACGACTTCCGACGACTTGCCGGCCGGCGACTTCTCGACGTTGACGAAGTGCAGCGGCACCGCGGTGCGCAGCAGCTCGTTGTCGTTCACGCGCTGGAAATCCAGGTGCAGGATCTGCTGCTTGTACGGATGGCGCTGCATGTCACGCAGCAGGACCTTCTGGACGTCGCCGTTGAGGCTGAGGTTGAGGATCGTCGAGTAGAACCAGTCGTGCTGGCTGGCCAGCCAGACATCGTTGTGGCTCAGCTTGATGCTGACGGGCTTGAGCTCGCCACCGTAGACGATCGCAGGTACATCACCGGTCAGACGCAGGCGGCGGCTCGCACCCTTACCTTCGTCGTCCCGGCGCTGGACCTTGAGTTCATGAGAAAGTGCCATGTTGTTTCACTACCTTGGTTGAAAAGAACCGCCTCGCGACGGTTTGTGTGACTCCTCCGCGACCAGAGGAGCCAGTGTCGGGGCCGGAGCCCCTAATCCAGATACAGCGAACTCACCGACTCGCCGAATGCGATGCGCCGGATCGTCTCGGCCAGCATCTCGGCGACGCTGAGCTGGCGGATCCTGCTGCAGGCCTTGGCCGCGGCCGACAACGGAATCGTGTCGGTCACCACCATCTCGTCGAGCTGCGACTTGTTCAGGTTTTCGATCGCGGCCCCCGAGAGCACCGCGTGGGTGCAGTACGCGACCACCTTGGTCGCGCCCTGCGCCTTCAACGCGGCCGCGGCCGCGCACAACGTCCCCGCGGTATCGACGATGTCGTCGACCAGCACGCAGATCTTGCCTTCGACGTCGCCGATGATGTTCATCACCGTGGCGACGTTGGCCTTCGGACGGCGCTTGTCGATGATCGCCAGGTCGGCGTCGTCGAGTCGCTTGGCGATGGCGCGCGCGCGCACCACGCCGCCGACGTCCGGCGAGACCACGATGACGTTGTCGGTGCCGTACGCGCGCCAGATGTCGGCAAGCAGCAACGGCGACGCATAGACATTGTCGACCGGGATATCGAAGAACCCCTGGATCTGGTCGGCATGCAGATCCACGGTCAGCAATCCGTCCGCACCCGCCGCGGTGAACATCTTCGCGGCCAGCTTGGCGGTGATCGGCACGCGCGACGAACGCATCCGGCGATCCTGGCGCGCATAGCCGAAGTACGGCACCACGGCGGTCACGCTGGCGGCCGATGCGCGCTTGAGCGCGTCGATCAGGGCCAGCAGTTCCATCAGGTTTTCGGCGGTCGGGGCGTTGGTCGGCTGGATCACGAACACGTCCTGACGACGCACGTTCTCCTCGATCTCCACCTGCACCTCGCCGTCCGAGAACGTCGAGACCAATGCTTTCCCGAGTCTCACCCCGAGCTCACGACAGACCGTCTGTGCCAATGCACGGTTTGCGTTGCCCGAGAAGATCAACAGGTTCCGATCTTCCTTCATGTCTTTACTCCGCTCCGCTCTGACCGTGCGGTGGTGAAATCCGGGATTGGATCTTCGGGATTGCCGACTCGCTGCCAGGGCACGCACTGCATCGCGTGCGCCGGTGGTGAATCCTCAATCCCGAATGCCCAATCGCCTTGTCTTGCCGGCTGGTGGTGCTGGGTGGGGTATTGCGTCTGTCGTGCTTGCTTGCTGCGTTACCTGTGTACGGGTGCTGGTCTTGCTGGTGCTGGCAGGGGCGGCAGGATTCGAACCTGCGAATGCCGGGATCAAAACCCGGTGCCTTGGGCCACTTGGCGACGCCCCTGTGGAGCCGGGATTCGATCTCCGCAGACCGGCGGGTGGCAACGGCAATCCCTCTCGCCGTTTCCACCATCCAACCTGCCGGACACCTCACTCCGGGTGTTGCATCTCCGTTCCGAAGGCGTCGAGCGCATCCAGCATCGGCGAGCGCGAAACGCCTCCGACCACCCAGGCCCTGAGACCTGCGGGAAGCAGCTTCAACGCCGCGTCGGCGGATTCGCGCGTGGCGAACTCGACGAAGCAACCGCTACCGGTCCCGGTCAGGCGTGGCGTACCGATCCGCGACAACGCGCCGAACACGGCCTCGACCGTGGATTGGCGGCGTCGCAACACCGGCTCGAACGCATTCCCGAGCGCAGTACCCGAAACGAAGTCGGATATTGTCGCGGGCGCAGCATTTCTCGTCAATTCAGGGGCCTGGAATAATTCAGCCGTCGCCACGTGGACGCCCGGATCGGCCAGCACATAACTGGCCGCCGGCAGCTCGATCGGGCGCAGCCGTTCGCCGACGCCCTCGGCCCAGGCACTGCGCCCGCGCACGAACACCGGCACGTCGGCGCCCAGCTGGAGGCCCAGTGCCGCGAGGCGGTCTTCCCCGAGGCCGAGGCCCCAGAGTCGGTCGAGTGCAAGCAGCACGGTGGCGGCATCGGACGAGCCGCCGCCGAATCCGGCACCGGCCGGAATGTGTTTTTCGACGCGAATGTCGACACCTTGGGTGCCGTTGACCGATTTTTTAAGCAGATGGGCGGCACGCACCGCGAGGTCGTCGGCTTCTTGGACGCCTGCGACCGAGCTGCCGACCCTGGCGACGACGCCATCATCGCGCAGCCTGAGGTGCACGCGATCGCCCCAGTCCAGCAGCCTGAATACGCTCTGGAGCTCGTGATAGCCATCGTCGCGGCGTCCGGTGATCTGCAGGAACAGGTTCAGCTTGGCCGGCGCCGGCCAGGTCGACCAGCCCTCGCCCGCCGCAGCCATCGCCTCGACGGCCTCGCCCACACCAGCGCTCATGGCGCGGGAAAGATCCAGCGGTCGATCAGCAGCCGCACCCGGGCCTCGCCCTGGCTGGCGTCGATCCGCCTCGCTTCGATCCGTCTGGGCAGGGCCGGCAGGCCGTCCTGTGCCGGCGACCAGTCCTGGTATTCGACGACCCAGCCCATCTGCTCGATCCGGCGCGGCCGGCCCTGAGTATCCACGCGCAGCTCATGGGCAGCCTCGGCATCGGTCGCGACCAGCCCAAGCACCCAGTCGGGCAGATGATTGACCGGGATCTCCCAACCGGTGGCGTCGAACAGCAACTGCTCGGCGCTCTCGCCCTCGCGCGTACCGCCTTCGATGCCTTCGATACGGCCGGCCTCGTTGTGGCTATTGCCCACCAGCCGCCAGCTCTGCCGGGTGACCGGCGCGCTGAGGCGGATATCGTAATCGCGACCGGCCTGCTGCCATTCGATGCGGCCGCTGCCACCCTTGCCGCCCTGGCGCAACGCGACCCGGCCCTCGAACGACCATGCCGGCTGCGCGTCCAGCCACGCCTGGCGCTCAACCTCGCGCGCGCGCGTGGCGGCATCGACCACGATGTCCTCGGGGACCGGCGCGGTGCCCTTGGGCACGCTGACGCAAGCGGTCAGCAGCAACGCCAGCAACGCCGGCACGACGACACGGACCGTCATGCGCCCACCTTTTCCAGTGCGCGCTGCAGCGAGCGGTTGTCCGGATCGATCTTGCGCGCTTCCTCGAAATAGCGGCGCGCCTCGTCCTTGCGGCCGAGCACCCACAGCACTTCACCGACATGCGCGCCGATCTCGGCATCCTTCTGCATCGTATAGGCACGGCGCAGGTGCACCAGCGCATCTTCATTGCGCCCCAGCCGGTACAGCACCCAGCCATAGCTGTCGATGATCGCGGGATTGTCGGGCTCGGCGACGCGCGCGCGCTCGATCAGTTCCAGCGCTTCTTCGTAACGTTGCGTCCGGTCGGCCAGCGTGTAGCCCAGCGCGTTCAAGGCGGCCACGTTCTCGGGATCGGCCACCAGGATCCGGCGCAGATCGGCCTCCGCGCGTGCGATCTCGTCGCGACGCTCCCACATCAGACCACGCGAGTACAACAGCGCGGCCTCATCGGGATAGGCGGCCAATCCGCGCGCGTAGACATCTGCCTCGGCCTCGTCGGCGCCATCCTTCTGGTGCAGTTCGGCTTCGACCAGATAGGCATTCAGGCGCGCCGGCTCTTCAAGCGTGGCGTCGGACTGCATCTGGCGCAGTGCCGCGGTGGCTTCGCCATTGCGCTTGAGTTCGTGCAGCACCACAGCGGAACGGAAGCGTGCCTGCAGGCGCTCGGTGCCGGCCGGCACCGTGGCATACCAGTCCAGCGCCTCTTCGAACCGCTTCAGGTATTCGGCGGTCTGTCCCAGCAGCAGGCGCTGCAGCGGCTCGGGCGCGGCCGAATCCTGCTTCAGCGTCTCGTACAGCGCCGCCAGGCCTTCGGTGTCGTCGGCGCGCGCGAGCAGCGAGGCCCGCATCGCGGCTACGCGGGTGTTCTGCGGACCCTGCGCCAGCAGGCGATCGGCATCCTTGAAATCGCCGAGCGCGTCGTACTCGGCGGCGATCGCGAACCGCAGCTCCGGCGCGGACTGCGCCACCGTCTCGACCGCGACCAGCAGCGCGCGCGCGTCGTCGGGGCGGCCGGCATCGCGCAACTGGCGGGCACGCAGCAAGGCGACCCTGGGCTCGCCGGGGAAGCGCGCGACGATCTGCTGCGAGATCCGGTCGGCGAGGTCACCCTGCTCCAGCCCATAGGCCAGCGTGCCCATCGCCATCCAGGCCTGCAGCTCGTCGGGGATCGCACCGGCATCGAGCAGTTGCGCGATCAAGCGCGCCGGCACCTGCGGGTCACGGCTGCCGCTGCCGAGCACGCTGACGGCATAGCGCCAGGCCGTGGGATCGGGATCGCGCAGCAGGCTTTCGAGTTCACGGCGCGCGACCCGCTGCTTGCCGCCACGCATCGCAAGGGTGGCTTCGGCGGCACGGATCGGCAGCGAACGCGGCACCCGCGCCTTCCACAGCGCCAGGGCCTCGGCGGCCTTGCGGTCGTCGTTGCCGAGCAGGGCAATCCGGGTCGTGCGCTCGGCCAGCCCGGCATCGCCGTCGGCAGCGCGGGTCGCGTTGAGATACCACTCGACCGCTTCGTCCAGCCGGCCCGCCTGCAGCGCGTACTCGCCGGCCATGGTCGACCCCAGCACGTCGCGTTCCAGGCCGGAGCCGGCAGGATGGGTACGCAGTTCGGCGGCCGCGACCGGCGACAGCGCCGCCAGCACGGCCAGGCTCAGCAGCAGGCCACCACGGGCGATCAGGCCAACCGGCGCAGGCCGCGGACGCAGGCCTAGCCCGCACAAGACGGGCCGGCGCGGCGCAGGGCCTTCAGGCCCCGTCGGGGTGATGGCGGGGGTCGGAACGAAAAAACGATGGGAAACGGGCATCGGGCGCGACCGGGCCGTAAAATGATGGCCCTTCCGTCGAAGAGCTTATCGCAAGCACCTGAACAGGGGAGGAGCCGGACCCGTGATCGCAGCGCCTTCCGCCGCCTTCGCATCTGCCCTGCCCGTTCAACCTGCCAGCCAGCCAAGCCCATGAGTCTGTTCGTCCTCGGCATCAATCACCAGACCGCCCCGGTCGCGCTTCGCGAGCGCGTGGCGTTTGGCGATGCTGCAGCGGTGCAGGCGCTGGCCGAGTTGCGTGCGCTGCCGCAGGTCAAGGAAGTCGCGCTGCTGTCAACCTGCAACCGCACCGAGCTGTATGCGGTCAGCGACGACAATGGCGATGCGCTCGCGAACTGGCTGGCGACCCACCCCGGCGATGCCGGCGACCTGCACGCGTATCTGTATCGGCATCGCGACGACCAGGCCGCGCGCCACCTGTTCCGCGTGTCGGCCGGACTCGATTCCCTGGTCCTGGGCGAACCGCAGATCCTGGGCCAGGTGAAGCAGGCCTGGGCGGCGGCACGCCACGCCGGCACCCTCGGTAACCGGCTCGACCGGCTGTTCCAGCATGCCTTCGTGACCGCCAAGCGCGCGCGCAGCGAAACCCGCATCGGCAACAGCCCGGTGTCGGTGGCATCGATGGCGGTGCGGCTGGCGCAGGATTCGTTCGCGCGGCCATCCGACTCGGTGGTGCTGCTGATCGGCGCCGGCGAGACCATCGAGCTGACCGCACGCCACCTGACCCAGGCCAAGGTCAAGCGCCTGCTGATCGCCAACCGCACCTACCAGCACGCGCAGGAACTGGCGGCGCGCCATGGGGCGGTCGCATTGCCGCTGGATGAACTCGAGCGCCACCTGTTCCTGGCCGACATCGTGTTCTCGGCCACCGCGAGCCGCGAGCCGATCGTGCAGGCCGACCAGATCCAGCGCGCGCTGGCCGCGCGCAAGCACCGGCCGATGCTGCTGATGGACCTGGCCGTGCCGCGCGACATCGACCCGCGCATCGGCGAGCTCAAGGATGCCTACCTGTACACCGTCGACGACCTCGAGCGCCTGGTCGAGGACAATCGCCGTGGCCGCCGCGAAGCCGCCGACGATGCCGAAGCGATCATCGACCTGCAGGTGTCGCGCTATGTCGAGGCGATCGCCGCCGGCACCCGCAATGCACCGCTCAAGCGCCTGCGTGCGCACGGCGAAAGCACCCGCAACGAAGTGCTCATGAAGGCGCGCCAGCAACTCGACGCCGGGCAGGATCCGCGCGCGGTGCTGGACTTCCTTGCCCACACCCTGACCAACAAGCTGCTGCACGCGCCGACCACCGCGCTGCGGGATGCCGCGATCAGCGGTGACGCCGACATGGCGCGCGCGATCGAGCGGATGCTGCCGCCGCCCCAGGACGATGATGCTGCCGACCCTGCGCCGTAAGCTGGAAGCCCTGGCCGAACGGCGCGACGAACTGGAACGGCTGCTGGCCGACCCCGGCGTCGCCTCGGACCAGAACCGTTTCCGCGCGCTGTCGCGCGAGTTCTCGCAACTCGAACCGGTGTCGGTCGCGCTGGCCGACGAAGGCGCGGCCCGCGCCGATCTGGCCAGCGCCGAAGCGATGCGCGACGATCCCGAACTGCGCGAGCTGGCCGAAGAGGAAATCGCCAGCACGCGCGACCGGCTGCAGGCGCTCGATGCCACGCTGATGGCGCTGCTGGTACCGCGCGACGGGCGCGACGACGGCGGCCTGTACCTGGAAATCCGCGCCGGCACCGGCGGCGACGAAGCGGCGATCTTCGCCGGCGACCTGTTCCGGATGTACAGCCGCTACGCCGAACGCCAGGGCTGGCGCATCGAGGTCGAATCGGCCAGCCCCGGCGAGCATGGCGGCTTCCGCGAAGTCATCGCCCATGTCGAGGGCAGCGGCGCCTATGCGCGGTTGAAGTTCGAGTCCGGCACCCACCGCGTGCAGCGCGTGCCGGAAACCGAATCGCAGGGCCGCATCCACACCTCGGCGGCCACGGTCGCGATCATCGCGGTCGAGGACGACGGCCCGCCGATCGAGATCAATCCCGCCGACCTCCGGGTCGACACGTTCCGTTCGTCGGGGGCCGGAGGCCAGCACGTCAACAAGACCGATTCGGCGATCCGCATCACCCATCTTCCCAGTGGCGTGGTCGTGGAATCGCAGACCGAGCGCTCCCAGCACGCCAATCGCGACAAGGCGATGAAGCGGCTGAAGGCGATGTTGGCCGAGGCCGAAGCCGAACGGCGCGCCGCGGCCACCGCGGAAACGCGCAAGCTCCAGGTCGGCAGCGGCGACCGCAGCCAGCGCATCCGCACCTACAACTATCCGCAGGGGCGGATCACCGACCATCGCGTCGAAGGCCTGACCCTGTACGACCTGCCCAACGTCCTCGAGGGCAACCTCGACCCGCTGATCGAGCGGCTGTCGCGCGAACACCAGGCCGACGAACTGGCCAGACTCACCGCCAACGGATAACCCGCCCATGTCGACCACGCCAACGCCCGCCTCCTCGACTGCCACCGGTATCGTCATCACGCGCGCGACACTGGCCGAGCTCGACCTGGTCGCACCATTGTTCGATGCCTACCGCGTGTTCTATGCGCAACTGTCGGATCCGGCGCGCGCACGCGCCTTCATCGGCGAGCGCCTGCAGCACGGGCAATCAGTGGTGCTGCTGGCACGCGACCGCGCCGGCCGCGCGGCCGGCTTCACCCAGCTGTATCCGCTGTACTCCTCGGTGCGCACGCTCAAACTGTGGATCCTCAACGATCTGTACGTGGACGCACAGGCACGGCGCGGTGGCGTCGCCAGCGAGCTGCTGGCGGCCGCGGCGGATTTCGCGCGTGACGACGGTGCCGCCCGGCTGGAGCTGGAAACCGCGCACGACAACCACGCCGCGCAGGCGCTGTACCGTGCGCGTGGCTGGACGGCCTGCGACGACAGCCTGCGCTTCCAGCTGGCCTTGTCGCCCGCCTGAGCACACACGTCCAAGGGCACGCCCGCCCCAGAGCATGTACGTCCCGAGCATGCGCCCCATGCGCATGCATGTCCCGAACCCGCACCTCCGAGCAGGCCTGCCATGACCGCCACCGACACGACCATCGCCCTCAACCTCTGCGTGCTGACGGTGTCCGACTCGCGCACGCTGGAACAGGACAGCTCCGGCGACTATCTCGTCGGCGCACTGCAGGCCGAGGGCCACCGCCTGTACGAGCGCGTGCTGCTGCCCGACGACCGCTACGCGCTGCGCGCAGTGGTCTCCCGCTGGATCGCCGACCCGGACGCCGACGGCATCCTGGTCACCGGCGGCACCGGCTTCACCGGCCGCGACTCCACGCCCGAAGCACTGCTGCCCTTGCTGGACAAGCAGATGCCGGGCTTCGGCGAGCTGTTCCGCGCGATCTCGTTCGAGGAAATCGGCACCTCATCGCTGCAGTCGCGCGCCTTCGCCGGCCTGGCCAACGGCACCTTCCTGTTCGCCCTGCCCGGCTCGACATCGGCCTGCACGACGGCCTGGAAGCGGATCATCCGTGCGCAGCTCGATGCACGCACGCGTCCCTGCAACCTTGCTACGCTGCGTCCACGCCTGAAGGAATAGGTCCACCCCGGGAGCGGCCATGTCGATCGACCAGACCCTGCGCCTGCTGGCCAAGGCCCGCGGTCTCAGCGTCACCGAAATAGCCAGTGCCCTGCATGCCTCCGGCGTCGCGCGCACCGGCGCAGCCACCGTCAGCGCCTGGCTCAAGGGCGAGAAGCTGCCCGGCAAGGACCAGCTCGATGCGCTTGCGCGCACGTTCGGCGTGCCGGCCGGCGCGTTGCTGTTGCAACTGGCCAGCACGCTGGATCCGGCGCGCACCAAGGGCGAGCATGAACTGCTCGATGCTTATCGCAGGCTCGCGCCGCGCCAGCAGGGCGCGTTGCTGGAAGTGGCGCGCAGCATGGCTGGCAAGCGTCCGTCCCGCAAAGCCTGAGCGGCCATCCTTGCTCCGTCAGGCCAGATCAGGCGCGGCGGATCAGGCTCGATGCACCCGTGCCGTCCACATCAGGCGCCGCCGGCGACGACCTGCGCGCTGTCGATGACGGCTTCAATGTCCTTCGCGGTCACCGGCCCCAGGAACTGGCGCGCGACCTTGCCGTCTGGCGCGATCAGGTAGGTCATCGGCAGGCCACGCGGCGTGGCGAAATCCTGCGGCGGGCTGTAGACATCGAGAATCGCGATCGGATACGAGACCGGGTGCTTCTCCAGGAACGAGCGCATCGCTTCGGGCTCGATCTCCTCATAGGCCAGGCCGATGACCTCGATGTGTTCGCGCATCGTGTCCAGCGCCGACAGCTCGGGCATTTCCTTCAGGCACGGCGCACACCAGGTCGCCCAGAAATTCACCACCACCCATTTGCCGCGTCGATCGGCGAGGTCGTAGGCGCTGCCGTCGATCGTGGTGACCTGCAGCGAGGGCACCTCGGGCTTGCCGACAGGTTCCTCGACCGCGGCTGTATCGGCGGGCGGCGCGGTCACCGGATCGCCATCGGCCACGGCCTTGTCGGCGGGCGTCGCGGCGGTGGAGTCGGCGGGCGGCGTCGCGGGCTTGCACGCCGCAAGCGCCAACAGGCACAGCAAGGCAACCAGCAGTCGTGGGCTCATCGGGTCATCTCGTCAGGGGAAGGAGGATCGACATACAACGGGGGATCGACGTCCGCAGGGATTTCGTCGATCGGATAAAGGCTGGCGACGTTGCGCTTGAGCAGTTCGCGCACCGGCAGGCGCAGGCCATCGAGGGCCGCCAGCGCGGCCATGCCGAGTTCGTCGTCGTTGCGCGGCAGCGGCACGCTGCCGATCGGGATCCGCAGCTGGCAGGCCTCGTAGAGCTCGCCCAGGGTCATGTCTCCCAGGTCGCGGGTCAGGATCCATTCTCCGGCCTCGGTCCGCCCCACGACGCCGATCTCGCACAACTGGCCCAGCATCTGCTGGACCTGGCTGTCGGTCAGCATCGGCTCGACCTGCAGGATCTGCTCGCTGTGCAGGCCCTTGCCCTGGCGCCGATATTCGAGGAAACGGCCGAGCAGGCGCAACACGCCATACAGTTCGAAGCCCGCCGGCAGGCGCAGGCCCGCAGGCTGGTAGCGGAAGGCCGACACCGAGGCCGCGAACGACGCGCCGAGCAGGATCGACACCCAGCCGAAGTAGACCCACAGCAGGAAGATCGGCGCGAACGCGATCTTGCCGTAGATCTTCTCGTAGGTGCCGACGCCGCCCAGGTACAGGCCGATCAGCCACTTCACCAGTTCCAGCATCGTCAACGCCAGCAGTGCGCCGGCCAGCGCATGCCGCCACTGCACGGTGCGGTGCGGCACCACGCGATAGATCGCGGTAAACGCCATGAGCTCGATCGTCATCGGCGCCAGCCACAGCATGACCCGCTGCAGCCATTGTCCCGGCTCGGTCTGGAAGACCTCCAGCGCGAAGAACTGGGTCGAGATCGCCAGGCTGGCCGCCGCGACCAGCGCACCGAGCGTCAGGACGGTCCAGTAGACCAGGAAGCGGGTCAGGTTCGGGCGCGCGGTCTTGACGCGCCAGATCCGGTTGAACGTGCCCTCGACGCTGAGCAGGGTGATCAGCAGCGAGATCACCAGCGCGATGACGCCGATCGTCGTCAGCTGGCCGGCATTGACCGACAGCTCGCGCAACACGGTCTCGATCGACCGCGCCGACGACGGCACGAAGTTGGAGAACACGTAGTCGCTGAGCTGGTCGCTCCATTTCTCGAACACCGGGAACGCCGACAGCACGCCGAACACCACCATGCTCAGCGGCACCAGCGCGAACACCGTGGTGTACGACAGCGCGCCGGCGGCCTCGAACAGGCGATCGTCGAGGAAGCGCCGCCACAGGAAGCGCGCGAACGTGGTCGCGCGCGCGCGATCAAGCAGATGTTCTGTCCAGCGGTCGAGGGTCGTGCGCGGCGTCATCGGCGCAGGGTAGCAAAGCCCGGACGATCCCAGCTTGTCATGCCGTCGACACCGCCCCGGACGGTCGTGCCGGGCCTTCCGGGCCGATCCCTGTCAAAATGCTGCGCTCCGATTGGAATGAAGCTGCCCATGCCCGACATCCTGGTGCTGTACTACAGCCGCAACGGCTCCGTTGCCCGGCTCGCCCGCCAGATCTCGCGCGGGATCGGCGAGGTCGAGGGCATGACAGCCCGCCTGCGCACGGCGCCTCCGGTGGCGGCGATCACGCAGACCTCGGCACCGCCGGTGCCCGACGAAGGCGCGCCGTATGTCGACGCCCGCGACCTGGCCGAATGCGCAGGCCTGTTGATCGGCAGCCCGACGCGGTTCGGCAACATGGCCGCACCGCTGAAGCACTTCATCGACGGCCTCGGCGCGGACTGGGCCAGCGGCACCCTGGTCGGCAAGCCGGCTGCGGTGTTCACCTCGACCTCGACGATGCACGGCGGCCAGGAATCGACGCTGCTGTCGATGATGCTGCCGCTGCTGCACCACGGCTGCATCATCGCCGGCATCCCGTTCACCGAGCCGCTGCTCAGTACGACCCGCACCGGAGGCTCGCCCTACGGCGCGACCCATGTCGCCGGCACGCAGGACGATCCGCAGCCCAGCGACGAGGAAGCGCAGCTCGCCCGCGCACTCGGGCGCCGTGTCGCCCAGCTTGCGGCGAAGCTGGCATGAGCGCGCCGACGCCTGCGCCCGCCCAGCCGCGCGCGCCGATGCGCCCCGGGCGCCGCGTGCTCAGCGCCGCGTTGTTCACGCTGTGCATGCTGTATGGACTGTGGTTCCACGACGACAAGCACCTGGCCGCGGTCATCATCGTGTTCATCCTGCCGCCGCTGCTGCTGTTGCTGGGTGTGCTGCGCGGCAATGCCAAGGCCGCGTTCTGGGCCGGCACGCTGGGACTGTTCTGGTTCGCGCATGCGGTCATGGTCGCGTGGTCGCGACCCGACGAGCGCTCGCTGGCATTCGCAGGCATCGTGCTGTCGGTGGTCATCGTGTTCTCGGCCAGCCTGCCCGGGCTGAGCGCGCGTTTCGGCAAGCGCCGGGCATGACGCCGGCCGACTCCGTATCGGGCCGGCCCTGATGCGCCTGACGTGCCTGCTGCTGCCGGTACTGCTGGGTGTGGCGCTTCCGGCAGGCGCGTCTACGCAGGCCAACCTGCCGCCCGGCACGCAGCCCGATGGCGTCGATGACGACTGCACGCGCACCCGCGAGGTGCGCAATCTGGACGGCTCGCGATTGCGTCTGCACCAGGGTTGCCTGGCGCAGGCGTCGGGCGGCGATGACGATGGCGACCCCGGCCAGCCCCTGCGGGCCTATACCGTCACCTATGCCGCGGCGGGCAGCGAGGTGTTCCGCCCGGCCTATGCCGCCATCGTGCCCTCGGACGACGACGAGATCCGGGCGGTCGATTTCAGTGACCTGGAAGGCGACGGCATGCACGAGGTGGAGGTCACCGGCATCTGCGGCGCGGGGCCCAACTGCGCCGGCACGCTGTACAAGCTCGATCCGGACACCGGCACGCTCTACCCGTTCTTCGACGGCGCCTGGTCCGGGATCCAGGTCATCGACGGCCATGTCGTCGAGGGCGGTCGCGCCAGTTGCTGCGCCTGGGAGTACCACGCCTGGCCGTTGCTGCCGGGCCATCGTCCCCGGGTGTCGAAGACGATGGCCTTCCGGGTCAGCGTCGGATCGTCCATCGATCCCGAGCGCGAAGACGTCTCCTGCCGCTTCACCCGTCCCGTCGCCGATGGCGACGACGTACTCATCTCCCCGCCCAATGCACGCTGGCTGCAGTTATGCACGGTATACAGCGAGGACTATCATCTGGCCACGCCGGGCACTGGCCGCCACCGCATCGAGGACTGAACCCAATGGATGAACTGCTGATCGTCACCACCGGCGGCACCATCGACAAGATCTATTTCGACGACAAGTCGGATTACCAGATCGGCGAGCCGCAGATCGGTCGCATGCTGGAGGACCTTGGCGTCGCGTTCCGCTTCCGGGTGATCCCGATCATCCGCAAGGATTCGCTGCACATCTCCAGCGACGACCGCGAGCTGATCCGCGCGACCATTGCCGCGCAGTCCGCGAGCCATGTGCTGCTGACCCACGGCACCGACTCGATGGTCGAGACTGCGAAAGTGCTGTCTTCGATCGAGGGCAAGACCATCGTCATGACCGGCGCGCTGAGCCCGGCGCGTTTCCGCGGTTCGGATGCCGAGTTCAACATCGGCACGGCGGTCGGTGCGGTGCAGTCGCGGCCGCCAGGCGTCTACATCGCGATGAACGGCCGGATCTGGGATCCACGCAAGGTCCGCAAGAACGTCGAAGCCAATCGCTTCGAATCGATCGACTGAGCTCCACACCGGGCTGCACGCCGGGCATACCCCGGCGGGTCGGCGCTTGCCGATGCGGCGCGGGGGCCCAACACCAGCCCCGGACGCCAGCGCAGGCAGGCTCCAGAGCAGGCAGGCTCAGAGCATGCCGGTCTCGAGCTTGGCGACTTCCGACATCATGTTGCGGTTCCACGGCGGGTCGAACACCAGTTCGACGTCGGCATCGGCCACGGTCGGGATCAGCTCGATCTTGCTGCGCACGTCCTCGACCAGGATCTCGCCCATGCCGCAGCCGGGGGCGGTCAGCGTCATCTTGACCTCGACCTTGCGCTGGCCCTGCTCGACCGGCATCACCACGGCCTCGTAGACCAGTCCCAGGTCGACGATGTTGACCGGGATCTCGGGGTCGAAGCAGGTGCGCAGCTGCTGCCAGACCAGTTGCTCGACCAGGTCGTCGCCCGCGCCTTCCGGAAGCTCCAGCGCCTGCGGCGGTTCCTTGCCGATGGCATCCGCGTCCTTGCCGGCGATCCTGAACAGGTTACCCTCGACAAACACCGTATAGCTGCCGCCCAGCGCCTGCGTCAGGTAGCCGATGCTGCCCGCAGGCAGGCTCACGGCGTCTCCAGCCGGGACCAGCACGGCATCGCAATCGCGCTCGAAGCGCACGGGTTCACTGCTGCGGGAATACATGGGAACTCACACGGAAACTGATCGAAGACCGCTGGTGGGGTGCCCGGCCGGTCGCAACCGAATCAGGACCGGGACGGTACGACATTGTACCGCTGCGACACAGGTATGCTGTGCGACCCTCGACCCGACACTGTTCCATGGCCGTTGTTTCCCCGCTGCGCACCTGGGGTTTCGGGTGGTTGTTGCTGCTGTTCGGCAGCCTAGGTTTCGCCGCCGCCTGGATCCTGCTGGGCACGGTCCGCAACAGTTACTGCAGCTGGATGGCCGTGCTGGCCGCCGCCGACGCCGCCCTGCTGCTGCGGTTGGCCCGCGTGCCTGCGGGCGCAGGCCGCGCCATCGCCGCGGCGCTGGCGACCCTGTTGGCTGCCGCCGTTGCGTACTGGGGCATCATCGCGACCTGGGTCGGCAGCCCGCTGGGCCTGCTGCCGTGGGAATCGGCGCGGCGACTGGGGCTGGAACATGCGGCGCTGATGCTGGAGCTGGGCATCGACCGCGTCGACATCGCCTGGCTCGGCGCAGCGGTGGTGGTGGCGCTGGTCACGTCGCGCTGACCGCAGGCTGGCTTCCCAAGGGCGGGGGCCACCCCAATCTCACCGGGGATGGACGTTGGTCATCCCGCTCCTCTGACGGTGGTGAGCTTTCGACGACCGCCCGGCTTTTGACGCGCATCAAGAGGCCCCTGCAGCATCAGACCGCTGCAGACAGCGCGTCGGGCAGCAACCGCCGAAAATAAATGACGCTTCGATGGCGGGAGGGTCGATGTCTTCGATGGAGGCGCATGGCTCGATAGAAGCGCATGCGTCGAGAATTTGCCGAGGCCGCACTCCTGACGCTCAAGGCAGCGGCGGGGCGGGCGGAGGTTACGCCAAGCACGCCATGGATGGCGTTCGCCCGAGTCAGGGCAGGAAGCCCTGACCGAGGGAAGAGCAGCCGCAGCCCGACGCGCTGCTGCAAGTCCGACGTCAGAGATCCAGCTCTGGCACGAGCGTGCCTCGAAAGCCTGCCAAAGCCGCAATCCTGACGCTCGCGGCAGTGTCGGGGCGGGCGGAGGCCGCGCCAAGCACGCCATGGATGGCGTGCGCCCGAGTCAGGGCAGGATGCCCTGACCGAGGGAAGAGCAGCCGCAGCCCGGCACGCCGCTGCAAGTCCGGATTCAGAGAATCTGCTTTTCAGCTCTGTTTTTTTCGGAGCGGAGGGTAAGAGCTTGGCTTGGTCGGCTTCGCAGGCCGCATCGCCCCGTCCAGGAATTGCTCCTCGGCTCGGTCAGCCCGTGCCGCTAGTGCGGCCCGGTCCGGCCCGGCGAAGCACGCCGGGCGTTCGCATGGGCTGCGCGGCAGTGCCGCGCAGCCCCTGCTCACCCATGGCTGACTCGCCGCCGCGGGCCATCCATGGCCCGCTCTCCGCAATCCCCGGCCGAGGCGACGCACTGATCGCGGATGGGCCGGCTTCTTCGGAGTTGGGGCATGCGTCGATAACCTTCCGACGCCGCGATCCTGACGCGCCGCTGCAGGTCCGACATCAACGATCCGGCTGTCCTGCCATTCCCACGATCCGGCCAAGAAACCCGACCAAGGCCAGACGGCAGGCATTAGTGCCCGCCGCCGTCGAGCGCCTTGAGTTCGCTGACCAGCGCCGCCGCCACTTCGCTGCCGTCGCCGTACAGCATCCGCGTGTTGTCGGCATAGAACAGCGCATTCTCGATGCCGGCAAAACCGGTGCCCTTGCCGCGCTTGATGACGATGGTGTTCTTGCTGTTGACCACGTCCAGGATCGGCATGCCGTAGATCACACTGGCCGGATCGGTCTTGGCGACCGGATTGACCACGTCGTTGGCGCCGATGACCAGCGACACGTCGGTGTTGGGGAACTCGGGATTGATGTCGTCCATGTCGACGATCATGTCGTAGGGCACGCCGGCCTCGGCCAGCAGCACGTTCATGTGCCCGGGCATGCGCCCCGCCACCGGATGGATCGCGAACTTGACCTTGACCCCACGCTCGGTCAGGCGCTGGGTCAGCTCCCAGATCTTGTGCTGCGCCTGCGCGACCGCCATGCCGTAGCCCGGCACGATCACCACGCGTTCGGCGAACGCCATCATCGCGGCAACATCACCGGCCTCGATGGGCTTCTGCGAACCGGTGATTTCCTTGGCCTCGCCGCCACCACCGAAGTTCGAGAACAGCACGCTCTTGATCGAACGGTTCATCGCCTTGGCCATCAGGCGCGTCAGCAGCATGCCGGCGGCACCCACCATCGTGCCGGCGATGATCAGCGCCTCGTTGCCCAGCACATAGCCTTCGAACGCCACCGCAAGACCGGTCAGCGCGTTGTACAGCGAGATCACCACCGGCATGTCCGCGCCGCCGATCGGCAGCGTCATCAGCACCCCCAGCGCCAGCGCCGCGACGAAGAACGCCACCACCAGCGGCACGCCCAGCGAATGCACGACCATGCCGCCCAACACCACCGCGGCCAGGAACACCAGGCCATTGAAGGCCTGCTGGCCCGGGAAGGTATAGCGCTTGTCCATGCGGCCATCGAGCTTGGCCCAGGCGATGACCGAACCTGACAGCGCGACCGAACCGATCAGCGCGCCCAGCACCGCCAGCACCAGCACCACCGTCGACGGCGGCGACGCATGGCCACCGGAGAACTTCAGCAGCTCGACCGCGCCGATCGCCGCCGCCGAACCACCGCCCAGGCCGTTGTACAGCGCGACCATCTGCGGCATGTCGGTGATCGCGACCTTCTTGCCCGAGACCCAGGCCAGCGCCGTACCGATCAACGTCGCCAGCAGGATCAGCGCGATGTTGCCAAGGCCGGGCAGGAAGAACGTCGCCACCGTGGCGATGACCATGCCCCAGCCGGCCCACTGGATGCCGCTGCGCGCGCTGGCCGGCGAGGCCATGCGCTGCAGGCCGAGCAGGAACAGCGTCGCCGCGACCAGATAGCTGACCTTGACGGCCAGCAGCAGGATCTCCTGGAGGCTCATGCCGCGCCTCCCGACTTGCCTGCCGGCTTCTTGCTGGACTTGAACATCTCCAGCATGCGCTCGGTGACCACGTAGCCGCCGGCCGCATTGCCCGCGCCCATCAGCACCGCGATGAAGCCGATGACCTTCTCCAGCGTGGTATCGGCGTGCCCCAGCACCACCATCGCTCCGATCAACACGATCCCGTGGATGAAGTTGGAGCCCGACATCAGCGGGGTATGCAGGATCACCGGGACCCGGGAGATGATCACGTGGCCCGCGATGGCCGCCAGCATGAAGATGTACAGCGCCACGAAACCGTCAATCATCCGCCCGACTCCAGCATTTGGTCCGCCGGATCATACCCGTTCATGAACATGCCCGGTCATGATCATCGCGGTTTCGATGAAGTCTGCCGATGCCGGTCAACCAGTTGCCATTGCAAGCGTTGATTGCTGCGACCCCGCTCTGGAACACGCTTCACGCCCCGCATGGATGGGAACCTCGACATCAGGCATGTCCCGCCGGCAGGCAGGACCCGGCCAAGGCCACACGGACGCGTTACGCTTGCCCGTGTGAATGCCATGCCGACCCCTGCCGTGGACCCGACTGTCGATCAAGCGCCTTCCGTGTTGCCGCAGACCCTGGAGCAGTTCCTGGCCGGCGTCAGCACGCGGGCCTTCCGGTTCGCCGAACTGGGCCTGCGCCATCGCGACGACGCCCTGGACGCGGTCCAGGACGCGATGACCAAGATGCTGGCCTACCGGGACCGCCCGGCGGCGGAGTGGACCCCGCTGTTCTGGGCGGTGCTGCGCAGCCGGATCATCGATGTCCAGCGCCGGCGGACTTTCCGCCTGAGCTGGATCAGCGATGCGCGCGAAAGCGACGGCGGCGATATCGACTGGGCCGACGAACACGCGCCAGACCCGCAGCGCGCGAATGACGGCCGCGAAGCCTATGCGCTGCTGACGCGGGCGATCCGCGCGCTGCCCCGTCGCCAGCGCGAGGCCTTCAGCCTGCGCGTGCTGGAGGAGTTCGACGTCGAGACCACCGCCAGCATCATGGGATGCAGCGAAGGCTCGGTGAAAACACATCTTTTTCGCGCCCGCGAGGCGCTGCAGAAACAACTGGAGGATTTCCGATGAAACTCTCGGACATCGACAACGACACCCGCTTCGACCAGGCCATGCGCGACCTGCACACGCGGGCCCGCAACGAAGTGTCTTCGGCCACGATGGCGCAGTTGCATCGCCGCCGCATCAGTGCGCTGGACGGCCATGCCCCCGCCCGTCGCCGCTTCGGCTGGCCGCTGGCGGCCTCGTTCGCATCGGTGCTGGCGATCGCGATCGGCCTGCAGTCCGGCGTGCTCGATCCCGGCCAGGGCGATGCCCAGGCGCCGGCGCAGACCGTCGCGACGGCACCGGCCGCGCATTCCTCGCTGGACGCGCTGGAAGCCTCCAACCTGACCCCACTGGACGAAAACCCCGACTTCTTCGTCTGGCTCGCCTCCAGCGACGCCAGCCTGCTGGCGATGGAGTGATCCGATGACCCGTACCCCCACGCGCGTCCTGCTTCCGCTGCTGCTGGTCCTGGCCGGCAGTGCCGGCCAGGCCCTGGCGGGCGATCCGCCACGCGACGCGTCCCGCGAGACCTCGCGCGAAGCACCGCGCGAACCCCTGCCCGACTGGAACGACCTCAGCCGCGCCCATCGCGAGCAGTTGTCGGCACCGATCCGCGACCGCTGGAACAACAGTTCGCAGGACGAGCGCGCCGGCATGCTGCGGCACGCCTCGCGCTGGCAGCGGATGTCGCCGGAAGATCGCGAACGCGCGAGCCAGGGCGTCAACCGCTGGCAGGACCTGGCACCGGACAAACGCTACGAGATGCGCGCGCTGTACCACAAGCTCGACGCGCTGTCGGAAACCGAGCGCGATGCGTTCCGCCGGCGCTGGCGTGCGATGACGCTGGAACAGCGCCGCGAATGGGTGCAGGCCAATCCGCCGCCGCGCCACGACGGCCACGACGGCAAGCGCTGAACCCGTTGAGCGGTTAACCCGCTGCCGCAGCGGGAGTGATGGCTCAGGCCGCGACAGCGGCCGCGGCACGCTCCGGCCAGACGGTCCTGGCAAGCAGTTCGTCGTTCCAATCGAACGACAGCACGCCGTCCTTGACCAGCAACTGCATGAAGTTGAACAGGTTACGGGCGTACATCTCGCTGGCATGCAGCGCGCCCTGGCTGGCCAGGTTCAACGGGCCGGCCACGGTGACGCCGCCGACGTCGACAGTCTCGCCCGGCACGGTCGCTTCGCTGTTGCCGCCGGTCTCGGCGGCCAGGTCGACGATGACGCTGCCGGGCTTCATGCCGGCCACCATCGCCGCGGTGATGATCTTCGGCGCAGGACGCCCCGGCACCGCCGCGGTGGAGACGATGACGTCGATGGTCTTCAGGTGCTCGGCGAGCCGGCGCTGCTGCTCGGCGCGTTCCTCGTCGGTCAACTGGCGGGCATAGCCGCCTTCGCCTGCGGCGCTGACGCCCAGGTCGAGGAACTTGCCGCCCAGCGATTCGATCTGCTCACGGGTCTCGGGACGCACGTCGAAGCATTCGACCTGTGCGCCGAGGCGCTTCGCGGTCGCGACGGCCTGCAGGCCAGCGACACCCGCACCGACGATCAGTACCTTGGACGGGCGGATCGTGCCGGCCGCCGTGGTCAGCATCGGGAAGAAGCGCGGCGCGAGTTGCGCGGCGATCAGCACCGCCTTGTAGCCGGCCATGCCGGCCTGCGAACTCAGGATGTCCATCGCCTGCGCACGCGTAGTGCGCGGCAGGCGCTCCAGCGGAAACGCCACGATGCCGCGCGACTGGATCGCTTCGCCACGGGCGGCATCGGCCTGCGGCTGCAGGGCACCGACCAGCACCGCGCCGGTCTTCAGGCGCGCGATCGACGCGGCCGGTGGCGGCTGCACGCACAGCACCACATCGGCGTCGTCGAGCACCGCTTCGCCGTCGACCAGTTGCGCACCCGCATCGGCGTAGGCCTGGTCGGGAAAATGCGCAAGGCCGCCCAAGCCGGACTGCACGCGGACCACGGCTCCCAGGGCCACCAGCTTCTTGCAGGTTTCAGGCGTCAACGCCACGCGACGCTCGCCTGCCGCGGTTTCCCGCGCTACCGCTATCGTTACCGCCATGCCCTGCTCCACCGGTCGTGTTCGGTCGCCATCCTAGCGAATCGCCATGGCCAGCGCGATGGCATCGCAGCGGCGGCCGCCTTGCGATGACCATGCGTGCGCCTGCTGGCCGCGTATTGGCCGCTTACTGGCCACGTGGGGACACCGGCACCCCGGTTCGCCGGCTACGACGACGGCCAATGGTTGCCGTCGAAATCATGCACGGCCACACCGCCGGTCGGCATCCGCAACGACAGCTTCCGATGCGATCTGGGCGGTCGCAGACGCAACGCGGCCCAAGCCCGCGCGGGTGCGGGTCAGGAAGCGCGACCGGCCTGGGCGACAGGCGGGTTGATGTGCTGCCAGAGCTGCTTCATCGCTTCGTCGAAGGGCGCATCGACCGCACGCAGCAGCACGCGACCGCTGCCGACCAGCGCCGCCAGCTCTTCCGGCGACACCACCATCCGGCGCGCGCCGCGACGGTTGACGATCAGGAAACGCGATGTCATCGGACTGATCCACGCGATCCGCGCCGCGCTTTCGCGGCCATCGTCGTCCAGCAGGCGCAGGCCCTGGCCGACCCGCAGGCGACGCATGCGCGCGGCGATCGCAGGATCGAAATGCACCGTGTCGCGACCGCCGACCAGGCGCAGCCCCGGCTCCACCGGTTCATCGTCGACCGCCGTGCCGGCGACGCCGGACTGCGCCAGGTGCACCGTGCGTGCGGTATCGGGCATCGCCAGCGCGGCAATGATGCGCGCCAGCGAATCGCGCGCGGCGCCGGCATCGAGTCCGCAGCTTGAATAACAGTCTGCGAGGGGGCCCTGCAGCGCCAGCAGCTGGCGCGCCACGGCATCGCCAAGCACCTGCGCGGCATCGGCGTCGACCTGGACCATCGCACGGCCCATCTCGATTGCCGCGTGGTGTCGCGCGGAATCCGCACCATCGCGCAGCCAGGTCTGGACCAGGTGATGACGCCACTGCTTGTCGAGGAAGTGGGCCACCGCCACCGTCAACGGCCTGTCCGCCAACTGCGAGGCGACCAGTCCGTCTGCATGCGTGCGCGCCTGCTGCAGCCGCTCGCGCCCGTGCAGGGCTTCGGCGGCGCGCTTCTCGGCCAGTTCGGAACGGCGGCGCTGCTGGTCGAGATGATCGCGCAGCTCGGCGGCCGACAGTTCGAAGATCGCTTGGTCGTCGCGATACTCCTCGACGACGCGGTCGACCACCTGGCCGGCACGGTCCATGGTCTCACGGTCCTGCGGGGTCTCGCCGACGTTGCCGTCGAGCGCTTCGGTCAACGCGTCCAGCAGTCGACGGGCGGGATGCGAGCGCCGGTTGAACATCGAATCGTCGGTCAGCGCGACCTTCAGGTACGGCACCACCAGCCGGCCATAGATGTCGCGCGCAGGCTCGACCAGGTCGTTGGCCTGGAACAGCGACTCGAACAGGATGCCGACCAGGTCGATCGCGTCCTCTTCGTCGATGCTGAAGCGGGTGCGCGCCGGATCGAAACCGATCCGATGCACGCCACTGAGGATTTCATGCCGGATCACGTCGGCCAGCGGGCCCTGCGCCTCGCCGCCCAGCACGCGGGCATAGGCGGCGCCGTCGTGCCGCTGCAGCAGGCTGGCGACGTCGAGCAGGTCCGAGGTGGCCAGCACCCGTGCGTTGCCGGCGCCAGGGTTGCTGCTGTGGGAGGGCTCCCACGGCCCCCCGTGCGCGGCCTCGGACGGGACAGACGCGCGGTCATGCTGATCATGCCGGCCGCCATGCCGATCGTGGCGGCCAGAGGCGTCCGGATGCGCCAGCGCATCGCTGCCGTAGCCCTGCTGGCGTTCTCGCCAGGCGCGCAATTGCGGGTGCACGAGGTCGCGATATCGCAGGCGATGGCCCGAGGCCAGCGACTGCGCCACGACCTGCGCGCGGATCTGTGGTGTCGAAGGCGCTTCGCCGGCATCGCCCTCCATCGACCAGTCCTGGCCATGGGCGTGCACGGAGGGATCCTGCGCGGACGCATCGCCGTGACCGTGACCGCCGGGACTGCGACCGAAACCGCCACTGCCGCCCTCGGCGGCCCCATAGCCTGCAGGCCCGTAAGCGGCATGCCCGCCTTCGCCCGTGCCGCCCTGCGCATGGGAAGCGCCACCCGCGCCTGCACCCGCAGCGTTGGCCGCGCCGCCGCCCGCAGCGCCGTGGATCGACGGCACCACGCCACCATCGGGCACCCAGCTCTCGACGGCCTGCGGCGCATGGGACGCGGGTGAACGCTGTACCGAAGGACGTCCACCCACTCCTTGGCGCTGGCGATGCTCGGTGCCGAACGACGCCGCCTCCAGCGTGGCATTGGACTTGTTGTAGACATCGCCCAGCGCCTTGGGCAGGCGCTTGTCGAACTGGTGGAAGACCAGCTCGCGCAGGCTGTTGGTCAGGTCGTCGGGGGCGAACAGGGCCACGAACGCGGCCACCGGGACCTCCGGACGCAACGGATTGGGCTGCATGCGCTGGATGCCCAGCGCGGCCGCCAGCAAGGCCAGGCGCTCGTCGAGCTGGGTCAGCGGATGCACGAACTGATGGTCCAGCAACTCGATGATCTGCTGCCCGGCAAGGTGGCTTTCCAGCTCGCCCTCGGACATCAGTGACAGCGAGCGCTCGTCGCCGCTGGGTTCGGAAAACAGTTCCCAGCGCGCGAATTCGTCTTCCAGCGACTTGCGGAAACGTGTCGCCAGCTCCAGCGCACGCTGGCTCAGCGCCATCACCGCGACCCGGTCTTCCTGGGCGGCGGCATAGTCGTGAGTGGCCGCGAGGCTGGCCAGCCGGACCTGCTCCTCGATGGCGCTCCAGAACCCCGACAGCACCCCGCCGAGCTCGGTGATCGCATCGCGCTTGAGCGTTTCCAGCACGCGCAAGGCCTCGCGCTTGGCGCCAGGCGCGGCGTCGGGTCGATGGAGCGGGTCTGCATGCAGCGTCATTTCGGGGGAGAATGCGCAAGGGCAAAATCGCCCATGACATGATTCACAAAACACGAGCCCCCCGTCTGTGACTGCATCCGCAAATACCCTTCACGACGCGTTGACTTTCCTTGATACGCGGCGATCCGTGCCCGCGCGCCAGCTGGGCGAGCCAGGTCCGGACGATGCGACCCTGCTGCGCATGCTGCAGTCGGCGGTACGCGTCCCCGATCACGGCAAGCGCGTGCCCTTCCGTTTCATCCGCATTGCCGGCGATGCCCGGCAAGCGCTGGGCGAGGCAGTCGCCGAGCGCGGCGTGCGCCTCGATCCTGCGGGCGGCGCGGCAGCGATCGACAAGGATCGTCATCGCTTCACGCACGCGCCGCTGGTCATCGCGGTGGTCGCGGTGCTGGATCCTGCCGACACCCAGATCCCCGAACTCGAGCGCACCCTGACCGTCGGCAGCGTCTGCTTCGCCCTGCTGCAGGCAGCGCAGGCGCTGGGCTTCGGCGCGACCTGGCTGACCGGCTGGCCCGCGTTCGACCGCGAGGTGCTGGACCTGCTCGGCCTGCAGTCCGAGGAGCAACTGGCCGGCTTCATCCATATCGGCACCGCAGGCATGGAAGCGCCCGAACGCGAGCGTCCCGATGCCGCCGGTCTGCTGACGGACTGGGGCCCAAGGGACGGGAGCGCGCGTTGACCGGGGTCGACTCCCTGCCCGGATCGCTGCCGGCGACCCTGTCGGCGCCGCTGTACCTCGTCGATGCCAGCCTGTACGTATTCCGCGCCTGGCATTCGATGCCCGACGAGTTCCACGATGCCGATGGCTGGCCGACCAATGCCGTGCATGGTTTCGCGCGCTTCCTGCTCGACCTGCTGGAGCGTGAGCGCCCCCGGCACATCGTCATCGCCTTCGACGAGGCGCTCGACAGCTGCTTCCGCAATCGCATCTATCCGGCCTACAAGGCCAATCGCCCGCCCGCGCCGGATGCACTCAAGCGGCAGTTCGCCTACTGCAAATCCCTGTGCTTCGCGCTCGGCCTGCCGGTGCTGGCGCATGCCGAGTACGAGGCCGACGACCTGATCGGCAGCGCGCTGCACGTCGCGCGCGGGCACGGGCATCGCGGCATCATCGTGTCGGCCGACAAGGATCTGTCGCAATTGCTGCAGGCCCATGACGAGCAATGGGATTTCGCGCGCGGCCAGCGCTGGGGCGCCGATGGCGTCAAGGCGCGGCATGGCGTGGAAGCGGTGCAGATCGCGGATTACCTGGCGCTGTGCGGCGATGCGATCGATAACATTCCCGGCGTGCCCGGCATCGGTGCCAAGACCGCGGCCAGCCTGCTATGGCATTTCAAGACACTGGATGCGCTGTTGGCACGCGTCGACGAAGTCGGTTTCCTGCGTTTCCGCGGCGCCGCGCAGGCGGCGGCGAAACTGCGCCAGAATCGCGAGCAGGCGCTGCTGTGCCGGCAACTGACGACGATCGCACTGGATGCGCCGCTGGGCGACGCTGCACCGGCCTTCCTGCGCGAAGCCGCCAGCAGCGACGTACTGCCGGCGTTCTGCGAAGCCTTGCGCTTCGGGCCGATGACCCGTCGTCGCCTGCACGAGGCGGCGGGACTGGCGTTGGGCTAGGATGCTGCGATGACTTCCGATCCGTGCGACCCCGGCAACGACACCCCCGAGATCCTCTACCAGGGCGACTGGCTGCGCATGGTGCGCCGGGGCCACTGGGAATCATGCGAACGCACCCACGGCAAGGACGGACTGGCGGTCCTGGTCATCGCGGTCACGCCCGATGACGACGTGCTGTTCGTTGAGCAGTTCCGCGTGCCGCTGGGCGCCAAGACCATCGAGATGCCGGCTGGTCTGGTTGGCGACGACCATGACGACGACTCGCTCGAATCCGCCGCGCGGCGCGAGCTGATTGAGGAAACCGGCTGGCATGCCGGACGCATCGACGTGCTTCTGGTCGGGCCGACCTCGTCGGGCATGAGCAACGAGCGCATCGCATTCGCACGTGCGCGCGAGCTGACGCGCGTCGGCGAAGGCGGCGGCGTCAACGACGAGAACATCGTCGTGCATGCGGTGCCACGCAAGGACGCGGCCGCGTGGCTGATGGGCAAGTACCGCGAAGGCTATGAACTCGATCTCAAGCTGTGGGCCGGCCTGTGGATGATCGAATACAACCCGGACGGTTCGCGCGCCGACTGACGGGCGCGATCGGCGCGGCCGCCCCGGGGCGCATCGTCCGAGGCAAGCCCCCCTCCGCGCATGACCTGACAGGGCTCAGGCTTTTTTCAGAAACTCCGTCCGCAAGACCAGGCCCTTGACCTTCTCTGCATTGCATTCGATCAGCTCGACGTCGTCGGTCAGTCGGATGTTCTTGACCAGGGTGCCGCGCTTGAGCGTCACCGAGGTGCCCTTGACCTTGAGGTCCTTGATCAGCGTCACGGCATCGCCATCGGCCAGGCGCGCGCCGTTGCTGTCCTTGACGACGATGTCTTCTTCATCGCTCATATGTGTTCTCCGATGTTCTTGTCAGGGGCCGGACGACGCCGAGGATGCCCATGGCCACGCCCTGCACGCAGGGCCGCAGAGCCCGAAGCCTCCTCCGCCCACGACAGACACGCTCAGGCACGTGCAGTTGCAGAGGTGGGCCTGTCAGCGTGATCCGATATCTCAGGCAAAGCCGTCGGTGGCCCGCACCAGCGCATCGACGTTCTCGTCCTCGAACGCGGAATGCCCCGAGGTCGGCGAGATCACCAGTTGCGCCTTCGGCCAGACCTTGTGCAGGTCCCAGGCATTGGCGATCGGACAGACCACGTCGTAGCGGCCATGCACGATGACGCCCGGGATATCGACGATGCGATAGGCATCGCGCAACAACTGGTCGTCGACTTCGAAGAAGCCGGCATTGACGAAGTAATGGTTCTCGATGCGCGCGAACGCCAGCGCGAATTCGGCGTCCTCGTGGCCGCTGACGAAATCCTCGTCGACGCGCAGGAATGACGTTGCGCCTTCCCAGACGCTCCATGCACGCGCCGCGTCCAGCCGCGTGGCCTCGTCGTCGCTGGTCAGGCGCTTGTGGAACGCCGCGATCAGGTCGCCGCGCTCGCTTTCCGGGATCGCCGCGATGTAATGCTCCCAGGCATCGGGGAACAGGCGCGAGGCTCCTTCCTGGTAGAACCACTCCAGCTCCCAGCGGCGCAGCATGAAGATGCCGCGCAACACCAGCTCGGTCACCCGGCGCGGGTGCGCCTGCGCATAGGCCAGCGCCAGCGTCGAACCCCAGGAACCGCCGAAGACCTGCCAGGCCTCGATGCCGAGCTTCTCGCGCAGCTGCTCGATGTCGGCGACCAGGTGCCAGGTGGTGTTGTCCTCGAGATCGGCATGCGGCGTCGAACGCCCGGAGCCACGCTGGTCGAACAACACGATGCGGTACTTGGACGGATCGTGGAAGCGCCGCATCTTGGCGTTGCAGCCGCCGCCCGGGCCGCCATGCAACAGCACGACCGGCTTGCCGTTCGGATTTCCGCACTGTTCGTAATACAGCACGTGGCGCCCGTCGACGTGCAGGCTGCCGGTGTCGAACGGTTCAATCTCGGGATACAGCGTACGCATGGTGTGACTCCATCTTGAAAGAACGGTCGCGGCGACCTTCAGGTCACCACTCCCGGGGTGCGATCATCTGCTCGATGTCGGCACCGGCGAACCCGTAGGCGCGGGCAATGGTCTTGAAATCGGCCGCGATGCAATCGCGGGCTGCGGTCTCGATCTCGCTGTCGTGATGCTCGAACACCGTCGCCAGCGCATTGAATTCCTCGGTGGCGGCATGGGTCAGCGCGTACAGGGCCGGCAATCCTGCGGGCTGCTCGGCTTCGATGCGCGTACACAGACGCTGCAGGATCAGACGCCCCCGATCGACCAGGTGATTGGGGAAATAATCGTCCTCGTACATTTCCTGCAGGAACGGATGATGACGTGTCTGCTCGTTGCTGATCGCCATGGTCTGCCTCTTGTCCGCTGTCCCTTCCATTTCGATACGCGCCCGACACGCGCCGCCAGTGCGGGCATCATTGTATCGGCGATGGCGGACGCTGCGATGGCCACTGTCCCAGGCTGACCCGGTCGCGATGTTCTAGATCCGGCTCGGTCGCGACCTCGACGAAACCCGCCGCCGACAGCAGCGCGCGCACGGCGCCGCCCTGGTCGTGGCCATGCTCCAGCAACAGCCAGCCCTGCGGCTGCAGGTGGGCAGGCGCACCAGCAATGATCCAGCGGATCGCATCCAGGCCGTCGCCGCCGGGCGTCAATGCGCCGCGCGGCTCGAAGCGCAGGTCGCCCTCTCCCAGGTGCGGATCGTCGCCGGCGATATACGGCGGATTGCTCGCGATCAGCTCGAAACGCTGGCTGTCCAGCGCGGCATACCAGTCGCCCTCGCGAAAACTGACGTTGGCGATACCCAGCGCCGCCGCATTGCCGCGTGCGACTGCCAGCGCGGCGACGCTGCGATCGGTGGCGACCACCGCGACCTCGGGGCGCGCGCGCGCGATCGCCAGCCCCACCGCGCCGCTGCCGGTGCCAAGGTCGGCTACGCGCGCCGGCGTGCGCGGGCGTAGCCGCTGCAGCGCAAGCTCGACCAGCACCTCGGTCTCGGGACGCGGGATCAGGGTATCTGCGGTGATCATCAGGTCGAGGTCGTGGAAGCCACGACGCCCGGTCAGGTAGGCCACCGGCTCTCCGCGGCTGCGGCGCGCGACCAGGGCGTCGAAACGCTCGGCGACGTGCGGCGGCAGCACCGCATCGGCATGCGCGTACAGCCAGCTATGCGGCTTGTCGAGCACATGGGCCAGCAGGTGTTGGGCATCGACATCGTCGATGCGCATCCGGGCTTCGCGCAGCAGGGCGTCGAGCCGGGTCGAAACGTGTCTGTTCATCCGTCCCTATCGTAACCCGGCGACAGGCGACGCCCGGCCAGCGCCGGCGGCTCGGCCGCGGCAGCCCCCGGCGTGCGGGATTCAGGATGCGACAGCCGGGCAGGACGCCTCCAGGCAAGAAACCCCAGATAAAAGAAGGCGGCCACAAGGGCCGCCTTCAAAATTCCGTGACACGTGTGGGAGGGAGGTACGAGACACGGAACCTTGGCGTGAGCGGGAAACAAGCCCGTTCACAAGAGACTTTTGGTGCCTCGCGGGGCGGCCTGGAGGGCCGCGTCCGGAAGATGACACCGCAGGACGTGGTTCAAAATATGCTGCAACGCAGCAGCCTTTGCAAGCGGTTTCAACGGTTTTTATTGATCGAATTCGAAGATATTGATAGTTTTTATATATTGATAGAATGCGTACAATCAATTTCTACTAATGATAGATAAAGCCTAATATTCCTCGTGTCGCAGGCCACCCCTCCGGTCGCCCTGTTCACGACCCCCAGCTTCACGATCCAAGTTCCTGACTTACATGCCCCCTGAACCCAAGGATGTTTCGCCCATGTCGCTGATCAACACCACCGTCAAGCCGTTCAAGACCACCGCCTACCAGAACGGCGAGTTCGTCGAAGTCTCCGATGCCAGCCTGAAAGGCAAGTGGTCCGTGCTGATCTTCATGCCGGCCGCCTTCACCTTCAACTGCCCGACCGAAGTCGAGGACGCGGCCGACAACTACGCCGAGTTCCAGAAGGCCGGCGCCGAGGTCTACATCGTCACCACCGACACCCACTTCTCGCACAAGGTGTGGCACGAAACCTCGCCCGCGGTCGGCAAGGCGCAGTTCCCGCTGGTCGGCGACCCGACCCACCAGCTGACCCAGGCGTTCGGCGTGCACATCGCCGAGGAAGGCCTGGCGCTGCGCGGCACCTTCATCATCAACCCCGAAGGCGTGATCAAGACGCTGGAAATCCACGACAACGCGATCGCCCGCGACATCTCCGAGACGCTGCGCAAGCTCAAGGCCGCCCAGTACGTGGCTGCGCATCCGAACGAAGTCTGCCCGGCCAAGTGGAAGGAAGGCGAGAAGACCCTCGCGCCGTCGCTGGACCTGGTCGGCAAGATCTAAGCAGCCCCCCGCGTCAGGTACCAGGATCCGACCCTCGTCCCGGGGTCGGATCGTTTCACCCGATGCACCAGGCCGGACCGATCAGGCCTGACCGATCAGGCCCGGACCCTGGCAAGGCCCGCCCTGGCAGGCCTGCCCGCACGGCGTCCCGGACGCCCTGCCACCCGCATTTCCTCGCCCCGCTCCGCATCGTGCGGAGCGGGAGCGAACCGGAACCGGTGCGACACGGCCCCGCCCGCCATCGCACTGTCCCTCCCCAACGCCATGGCCGCCACGCCCATCGCGCCGGTTCCGGTTCGCTCCCACGCAGGCGCGCCGCCCTGCTCTCCCCCGTCCCGCTTTCCTGCCCCCGCTGGAGTCCCCCATGCTCGACACCCAACTGCAGACCCAACTCAAGGCCTACCTGGAAAAACTGGTGCGCCCGGTGACGATCATCGCGTCGGTCGACGATGGCGAGAAATCGCGCGAGCTGCTGGAGCTGGTCGAGGACATCCGTTCGCTGACCGACCGGATCTCGGTCGAAGTGCGCCGCGACGACGACGAGCGCAAGCCTTCGTTCGCGCTGACCTCGCCCGGCCACGACATCCACCTGCGCTTCGCCGGCCTGCCGATGGGACATGAGTTCACGTCGCTGGTGCTGGCCCTGCTGCAGGTCGGCGGACACCCGTCCAAGACCGCGCAGGAGACGCTGGAACAGGTCCGCCAGCTGGAAGGCAGGTTCCGGTTCGAGACCTATTTCTCGCTGAGCTGCCAGAACTGCCCCGACGTGGTACAGGCCCTGAACCTTGCGGCGGTGCTGAACCCCAACATCGAGCACGTCGCCATCGACGGCGCGCTGTTCCAGGAAGAAGTCGAAGCCCGCCAGATCATGTCGGTGCCCACGGTCTTCCTCAATGGCGAGGTCTTCGACCAGGGCCGGATGACGCTGGAGCAGATCGTCGCCAAGATCGACACCGGCGCCAGCAAGCGCGAAGCCGAGAAGCTGCGCGACAAGGCGGCGTTCGACGTGCTCGTCGTCGGCGGCGGCCCAGCCGGCGCGGCGGCGGCGATCTATGCCGCGCGCAAGGGCATCCGCACCGGCGTCGCCTCCGAACGCTTCGGCGGCCAGGTGCTGGACACGATGTCGATCGAGAACTTCATTTCCGTGCAGGAGACCGAAGGCCCGAAACTGGCCGCGGCACTGGAGCAGCACGTGCGCCAGTACGACGTCGACATCATGGACCTGCAGCGCGCCGAGGCCCTGCTCCCGGCCGGAGACGACGGCCTGGTCGGTATCACCCTCGGCAGTGGCGCGACACTGAAGAGCAAGACCGTGATCCTGTCCACCGGCGCACGCTGGCGCCAGATGGGCGTGCCCGGCGAGGACGCGTACCGCAACAAGGGCGTGGCCTACTGCCCGCATTGCGATGGCCCGCTGTTCAAGGGCAAGCGCGTTGCGGTGATCGGCGGCGGCAACTCCGGCGTCGAGGCCGCGATCGACCTGGCCGGCATCGTGGCGCACGTCACCCTGATCGAGTTCGACGACAGGCTGCGTGCCGACGAGGTGCTGCAGCGCAAGCTGCGCAGCCTGCCCAACGTGCGTATCGTCGTCTCGGCGCAGACCACGGAAGTGCTGGGCGATGGCAAGCGCGTCACCGGGCTGGTCTACAGGGACCGCGTCGGTGGCGATGTGCACCGCGTGGAGCTGGAGGGGGTGTTCGTGCAGATCGGCCTGCTTCCCAATACCGAATGGCTCAAGGGCATGCTGGCGTTGTCGCCGCGCGGCGAGATCATCGTCGACGACCGTGGCCAGACCTCGTTGCCGGGCGTGTTCGCCGCGGGCGATGCCACCACCGTGCCCTACAAACAGATCGTCATCGCGATGGGCGAAGGTTCGAAGGCCGCACTGGCCGCGTTCGACCACCTGATCCGTACCTCGGCGCCCGCACAGGCGCCGGCAGAGGCCCAGGCCGCGTAAGCGGGGGGAACCGACCGCCGATGAACATCCGCGACCTGAAATACCTGATCGCACTCGCGGACCACCGGCATTTCGGACGCGCGGCCGCGGCCAGCTTCGTCAGCCAGCCGACACTGTCGACGCAGATCCGCAAGCTCGAGGACGAACTGGGCGTGGCGCTGGTCGAGCGCGCGCCGCGCAAGGTGATGCTGACGCCGATCGGCATCGACATCGCCGAGCGTGCGCGCCGGATCGTCTCCGACGTGGAACAGATGAAGGAAGCCGCGCGCCGCAGCCAGAGCCCGGAAGCGGGCACGGTGCGGCTGGGCATGTTCCCGACGCTGGGTCCCTACCTGCTGCCACATGTGATCCCCGGCATCCGTAACAGCTTCCCGGACCTGCAACTGCTGCTGGTCGAGGAAAAGAGCGATGTGCTGTTGGCGCGCCTGCGCGATGGCCGGCTCGACGCCGCGCTGCTGGCATTGCCGCTGCACGACGACCAGTTGCATGCGGAGTTCCTGTTCGAGGAACCCTTCCTGCTCGCCGTGCCGGACCAGCATCCGCTGGCGAAGCTGCGTTCGCTGGTCGTCGACGACCTGGCCCGCCACGACCTGCTGCTGCTCGAAGACGGCCATTGCCTGCGCCAGCAGACGCTCGAGGTCTGCCACCTGGCCGGCGCCAACGAGAAAAGCGAGTTCCGCGCGACCAGCCTGGAAACGCTGCGGCAGATGGTTGCCGCCAACGTCGGCGTGACCCTGCTGCCCGCGCTGGCGGTGCGGCCGCCGGTGGCGCATCCGGCCAACATCCGCCTGATCGCGTTCGACGATCCGCAGCCAAGCCGCAGGATCGCGATGTTCTGGCGGCGCAGCAGCGCGATGGGCGAATTCCTGCAGCAGCTCGCGCAGCAGTTCCGCGCATTGCCTGCCGGCCTGCTGTCGGCGCATCCGCTGGACCGGCAGGCGCACGCTGCCCAGAGCCCGCCCGACATGCTCTGAGCAGCGCCGGAACGGCGCCACGCCGGCCTCTTGAACCGGCTGGGGCGAAACGCTAGGGTATTGGCCACTACTGATGCGGGCGGCGCCTTCGATGCGTCGCCCGTTTTTTTCGTACATCCGACGCGCGCAAGGGCGCGCATCCAGGGAGCAACAGATGAACACGAGCAGCGGACTGCCACCATCGATCATTGTCGCCAGCACCGACGCCGCGCGTCTGGAAGCCATGCTGGAATCGCAGCAGCAACGCAACAATCCGGCCGCGCAGGCGCTGCTGGACGAACTGACCCGCGCAGACGTGGTCGCCGACGACAAGGTTCCGGCGAACGTGGTGCGGATGAATTCCGTAGTCGAATGCGAAGACGAGAATGGCGGCGAGCGCCACGTGCTGACGCTGGTCTATCCGCAGGACGCCAATGTCGATGACGGCAAGGTCTCGGTCCTGGCGCCGGTCGGCAGCGCACTGCTCGGACTGTCCATCGGCCAGGCCATCGACTGGCTGGCCCCGGGCGGCCGCACGCTGCGCCTGCGCGTCGACGCCATCCGCAACTGATCCGACGGGCGCGACCGCCATCGCGGCGCGTCATCCAGGCCCCTGTCGTCCAGGCCTCCCTGGATCTCAGAAGTTGTAGATGAACCCCAGGGTCACGGTGCGCGGGCGATTGACGGTCCGCGAGTAGAAACTCGCCCGGTACGGCGATTCGACGATCGCCCGGCTCCTGCGCACATCGGCAAGCTTGTCGAACAGATTGCTGCCCCCCAGGCGCACGCTCCAGCCCATGCCGCTGAGTTGCGCATTGAGACCGAACAGCAGGTAGTCGTCGAGGCGCAGGTAATAGGGATTGGGGGCCAGCACGCCATCGTCGTCGGGCTCGATGTCGCCGAAGCTGGTGGCGACCTCGCCGGTGTAGGTCGCCAGCAGGTTCACCGAGGCGCGCAGGCTGCTGCCGACATCGAAACGGTAGCCGGTATTGAGCGATGCGTTGTTGCGCGGCACGTACGGCGCGTGATCGCCGGCGCGGCCGAGGTTCGCGATCGGTTCGCTGAGGCTCATGTCGGTGTGCGCATAGGTCAGCCCGACATCCAGGCCCCGCGTCCACAGATCGCGCATGCCGACTTCGAGCTCGACGCCGCGCGATGAGGCGCTGCCTGCATTCATGATCAGGCTGTAACCCAGCGGCGTCGATCCTGTGGTCTGCATTTCCTGCCAGTCCACGTAGTACACCGAGGTACTGTAGTAGGCCTTGCCATCCAGCAACCCGCCCTTGGCGCCGACCTCATAGCTGCGGATGGAGTCCGGGGCGTACTGGCGATACTCAGGCTCCACGCCGGTGTTCGGGCTGACGTTGTTGTAGCCGCCCGGCCGGAATCCTTCGGCAACCGTCGCGTACAGCAGGTGATCCGGGGTCAGGTTGAACGAGGTGTTGAAGCGGAAGGTGGAACCGGACTGGTTGGCATTGCCGTAGGTGAACTCGTTCGCATAGGGCGTGGTCCGGCCCAGCCCCTGCGCATCGCGGGCATTGCGACCGAAGTACTGGTCGATGGCATAGAAGATGTTGCTGGCGCGGTACTCGAACCAGCGGCCGCCGACGGAGGCGTTCCAGCGCGGCGTGATCTGGTAGCCGAGCTCGCCGAAAGCCGCGACCTGGCGGTACTTGGTATCGCTCTGGAAGTAGTACTCGCGCTCGTCGTTGATCGCGGCGCCGATGACGTTCTCCTCGAACGCCGCCTGTCCCGGAAACGGGATCGGCACGAACTCGTTGCGGCGTTCGGCCAGTGTCGAGCTGGTCCAGTAGGCCCCTGCGAGCCAGTTCCAGCGACTGTCGCCGCTGGAGACCAGGCGGACTTCCTGGGTCCATCGCTCGTCGGTCCACAGATCGTCGGAATAGGCGGTGAACTCGGGCAGTTCCTCCGGCGCGAGGAAGCTGGCGAAGATCAGGTCGCGGATGTCGTAGGTGATGTCGTCGTTGCCGGTCGAGCGATACTTCTTGTACGACGTCGACGATGTCAGCGTGAAGTGTTCGAAGCGCTGGTTGGCGACGAGCCCGAACAGGTCGGTATCGCGCGTGGAGCGACCCGAGGAGTAGTAGCTGTTGGCATACGGACCGATGTCTTCGGCGATGTTGGAGCCGACGCCGAAATCGGAACGATCCATGTAATAGGTCAGCGCGACATCGAAGCGTTCGCCCGGCTTGACCAGCAACCCAAGGCGCGCCGACAGGTTGCGATCCCAGTTGATGCCGTCCTCGCCCAGGCGCACGTTCTCGATGAAACCCGAGTTGTCGCTGCGCGACACGTTGAGGCGCATGGCGGCCACGTCGGTCGCCAGCGGCAGGTTGACCATCGCGGCGACCTCATGGTTCAGCCCGCCATGGCGGGTACGGCCGATCTCCGCCGACACGCGCCCCTCCACGGCATCCAGCGATGGCGCCACGGTGATGTAGCGCAGGGTGCCGCCGATCGCGCCGCTGCCGTACAGCGTGCCCTGCGGTCCGCGCAGCACCTCGATATGGTCGATGTCGACGATCGCGGGATTCAACGTCGACGGAATCTCGATGTCGTCGATGTAGACCGAGGTGGTCCGGCGGTCCATGCCGGCGCCGCCCTCGCCGCCGTTGCGCAGTCCCCGCAGCACCATGCTGATGCCGCCGCGCTTGCCGTAGTCGACCGCGCTCATGCCCGGGATGGTGCGGACGAAATCGGCCGCCGACTTGGCCCCGATATCCTCGAGCTTCGAGCCGCTGATGACCTGCAGGTTGTAGGGGACTTCGGCCAGGCTGGTTTCACGGCGGGTCGCGGTGACCATGACACGGCCCATGTCGGCGGCCTCGCCGGGCCGGTCCAGCCGGTCCTGGGCGTCCGGGGACTTTCCCAGGCCACCGCCTTCGCCCGACGCCGTGGCCAGGAAGATCGTCACCGTCCTGGCGTCGACGACGCGGAACGACAGGCCGGTCCCGGCCAGCAACCGCGACAGGGCCTGCTGCAGCGGCATCTGCCCCTTCGCGCCCAGCGTGCGCAGGTGGTCGACCGACAGCGTCGGCATCAGCACCTGGATACCGGCCTGTCGCGACAGCGCGAGCACGCCGCTGGTCAGCGCCTGTGAGGGAATGTCGACGTCGATGACGCGATCGGCGGGCTGCTGGGTGACGTCCGCGGCCTGGCAGGTCGCAATCGCGGGTACGGATGCCGCCATGCATGCCAATGCGACACGCAGACAGCGGGCAAGTGAATCTGTCATCGAGCGACCCTCCCCAGGGTTCCATGGTCTTGCGGGATGCAATGACCTGTAGCCGAGACGTCCCTCCGCGCTAGCGCGGCAATCGGCGGCAGGCCTCGCGCCCTGCACCCGCCCGCGCGCGGATGCTGTGTCTGGCGCTATCGCCTGCGCCCGCTCGCGCCCCTTTCACGTCAGGCGCAGATCCCGTCGAACGCTCGACAGACGACTGTTTCAGCGCGTGTTTTCCGTCAAGCCCGCAAAGTCGGCGATGCGTGATGCCTGGGCTGCGCAGGCAGCCTCTGCGCCCTGGCCCTCCTGTCGCAACGGCTCGGCATGGGAAAAATCAGCGACGGACCGACGGGTGAACGGCAAAAAAGCATGTCCGCCGCGATCACGACGGGAATTCCGCGCGCAGCCAGCACCGCGTCGACGTCGGGGCTCGGCGCTACGCCGTCGCCACGCCGATCGGGCAGCTGACGCCGGTGCCGCCCAGTCCGCAGTAACCCTGCGGATGCTTGGCCAGGTACTGCTGGTGTTCTTCTTCGGCGTAGTAGAAGGCCGGCGCCGGGAACACGATCTCGGTACTGATATCGGGATAGCCCGCGGCCCTCAGGCGCTCAGCGAACGCATCGCGGCTCGCGAGCACGGCGTCGTACTGTGCCTGCGTGCTGCAATGGATCACCGAGCGATACTGGGTGCCGACATCGTTGCCCTGGCGCATGCCCTGGGTGGGGTCGTGGTTCTCCCAGAACACCTCCAGCAGGCGCTCGAACGACACCTTCGCGGGATCGAACACCACCCGCACGACCTCGCTGTGCCCAGTCTGACCGGAACACACTTCACGATAGCCCGGGTTGGGCGTCTCGCCACCGGCATAACCGACCGACGTACTGAACACGCCCGGCAGCGACCAGAACTTGCGTTCCGCGCCCCAGAAGCAGCCCATGCCGAACGCGACCTGGTCCATGCCGGCGAACGCATCGCGCAGGGGCGTGCCGAGGACATCGTGGACGTTGGACAACGGTACCGCCTGGTCGCGGCCAGGCAAGGCGGTTCCGGGCGCGGGCATGCGCTGGCCGTAGGCTCCGATTCCGATCATCACGACACCTGCATCGCTGGGGAGACCAAGGATATGCAGCCGGATGCCCCCGCAATCAAGCGCCGCGCCCGCCGGACGCGAGGGACGATCCTCAGACCGGCTGCTCCGGGATGCGGGTCCGCCCCTTCAGGCTGGCCAGGAAGATGCCGGCCAGGCTGACCGCGAGCCCCAGCCATTCGCGGGGGGTGGTGATCCTGTCGAGCAGGGCGACATCGAGCAGGAAGGCGACGATCGGCTGGATCAGCAGCAGCAACCCGATCATCGCCACCGACAGCTGCGCCATCGCCTTGGAGATCAGCACCCAGCTCAGGCAGTGGCCGACGCCGGCCAGCACCAGCAGGAACGACAGCGCGCGCAGATCGGGAATCGCGAAGGACACGCCTTCCACGCTGCCCAGCAGCCCCAGCACCAGGCCACAGCCCAGCGACACGATCGCCAGCACCTGCGCTACCGGCGCATCGCGCGCGATGGCCCGCTGCGGGTCTGGCTGCTGTGGGTCTGGCTGCTGTGAGGCGGCCCGCTGTTCGCCAGCCTCATGTGAGCCGGGCTGAACATCGCTCAGCGCCAGCAATTGCGTGCGCTTCAGGCTGACGTTGTAGATCGCGTAGCACACGCCGGTCGCCAGACCGAGCCAGACGCCCCAGCGGTACTCGTCGGGCAGGCTGGCCCAGGCGCCACCAAGCAAGAGCCACAAGCCCAGGAACGCCAAGACGATGCCGCCGATGAAGCGCGGGCCCACGCGTTCGCCGTAGGCCCAGATGCCGACGATCGCCATGAAGAACACCTGCGTATTCGCCAGCAACGTCGACAGGCCCGGCCCCACCAGCAGGATGCTGCGATGCCACAGCCACAGGTCGACCGCGAAGGCGCAGGCCGGCAGCAGCGACCACAGCCAGACCGACAGGCGCAGGCGCTGCCAGCCCTGCACCAGCAGCACGTAGGCCAGCAACATGCCACCGGCGAAGATCATCCGCCAGAACGCCGAGACGGTGGGCGGCGTGCCGGCCATCTGCACCATCAGGCCGTTGGTGCCGATCAATGCGGCCCCCATCAGCATCCATGCCAACGCCCGGCTGGCGGGTGGCGAAGCTCGCATTGGATCGTTTCCTGGTGTGCGGCTGGCAGTGTACCCGCCGGCCATGATCACGCAGGGATCACCCTGCGCGATCGACGCGCGTCAGCTGAAGACGGCGGGGGCCACCTGCACGCAGTTGCGGCCGGCACGTTTGGCCGCGTACAGCGCCTTGTCCGCGCGTTCGGTCGCGGCCGCAGGCGAGCTCTCGCCTTCGCGCCGGGTGGCGACGCCGACACTGACGGTCAGGCCGATCGCGCGTCCGTGCCAGTTGTAGACGCCGTTCTCGACGGCCGCGCGCAGCTGCTCTGCGATCTCGCGCGCGGCGGCGCCGCCACGGCCCGGCAGCACCACGATGAATTCCTCGCCGCCATAGCGGCCGAGCATGTCGCCTTCTGGCAACGCGGCGCGCAGGCTCGCGGCGACGTTGCGCAGGCAGAAGTCGCCGCAGGCGTGGCCATGGCGGTCGTTGATCGACTTGAAGTGATCCAGATCGATGAACAGCACCGACACCGGATGGTTGTCGCGCTGTGCCTCGGCAAACGCACGCACCAGCCACTGGTCGATGGTGCGCCGGTTGAAGCTGCCGGTCAGCGCATCGACCTCGGCGGAGCGGCGCAGGTTGATCGCGGCCACGGCCTGGTCGATCTGCAGCAGGGTCAGGCGGGCGAACTCGCCGGCCAGCGACAGTTCCTCGGTAGTGAAACCGACCGCACCGGGGCGACGCAGCAACAGCACGCCCCAGGCCGGCGAGCGGATCTGCAGCGGGATCACCGCCTCCATCGCCACCACCGAGTGCGCGCGCTCGGAGGTCACCGGCTGCTGCAGCGGGATGCCATTGGAGGTCTGCCGCTTCAGCGCCAGGTGGCGCTTGCCGGTATCGCCGACGATCTCGTCGCGCACGGTCGCAGGTTCAACCACGATCACATCGTGGCCGTGATAGCCATGGGTGATCACCGCGCAGCTCTCGACCGCCATCAGCGGCATCAGTTTTTCGATCAGCAGTTGGAAGCCGCTCCATTCGATCTCGCCGGCAGGCAGCGCGCGCAGGCGCGTCTGCAGTTCCGCGACAAGGTCGGAGCGCGCCGCTTCGCGCTGCATCCGGCGCTCGGTGTCGGCGCGCGCCAGGCGATCGCGATCGCGCTGGTTGCGGTACTCGCCGATGCGGTCGATCAGTGCGACGGCAAAAATCGCCGAACTCGCCACCAGGCACAGCTGGTAGCCGTATCGCAGCAGGAAGGCATCGTGGTGGCCGCCGCGTCCGGAGAACACCATCCAGGTCGCGGCCACGCCCAGCAGCAGCGCCAGCACCGCCAAGGGCCACGCCATCGCGATCCGGCGGCGACCGGCATCGACCAGGATGCCGAGGCTGACGACGACCGAGGCCATCCACAGCACCGTCGTGATCGCGCGCAGCGACGGCCCCAGCATCGCGACATTCAACAGGCTCAGCATCGCGAAAGCCGCAAGGCCCGCGCACAGCCAGTCGACGATCCGCTTGGCCGCCGGCGCCGCCACCGACCAGCCGGCATAGCGCGACAGCATCTGCAGCCAGGCGGCCGAGAACAGCAGGATCATCGCCCACAGCCCGAACTCGCCCCAGAACGAGAACGCGCCCAGCCCCGGCAATGCGTACAGGTGCCCGTTCAACGCCGACAGCGTCAGCAGGGTGAACAGCATCAGCCCGAACATGGCCAGGAACACGCGGTCGCGCGAGGCCCAGAACAGCGCCAGCGCCAGCAATGCGATCGTGAACAGGCTGGCGTAGACGGTCGCGGCGATCATCACGCCGTACTGCTCCATGCGCAGCGCTTCGTCCTCGCGCACCACCCGCGCCGGCAGCACGTCGCGGATCGCGCCCTCGACATGCATCTCGATGGCGATGTCGCCGTGCCAGGACAGCGGCAGCGGGAACAGGTAGCCATTGGGCAACTGCCCTTCATCGGCTCCCGGACGGAAGAAGTCGCGCGTCATGCTGTGCCAGCCGGCGCGGCGGAGGCTGACCGAGGTCACCGGATCACGCGGCAGCCAGACCACCCAGCGCGCACCGTCATCGGCGTACTCGGGCAGGGTGAACGACAGCAGCGCACTGGCCTCGTCGCTGGCCGCGCCACTGACGGCGGCCGGCAACGGCGCCATCGCGACGCGGACGGCAGGGGCCGGTGCGGGCACGCTGCCGGTCACCGCGGCGGCGAACAACGCCAGCAGCAACGCCAGACAG